>JAJZXJ010000007.1:76693-85542 GCA_021802425.1 bacterium
GACGGCGGTTAAAAAACTTTTTTCTTGGTTAATATTGCCGTCATAAAACCGATGCGAACATTTGTAACAAGATATACGGGGGTATGGTTCGCGCCCGTTGAAAAATATATCTCCAAACTTCCCTTGTGGGAAAAGATTCCGTTAAAGTTAAGAAACGCTTTTACTTTTATAGTGTTAAATTTTCCTGCAGGCGTATCTATATTATAATAGCCTTCGGCTTTTATAAGAACTATGTATCTTTTGCGATTTTCGTATACCGGTATATAATAGTTTTTTCCTTCCTTAAGGTTAATAAGCCTAAGGTAATACAGCGCGCTTAATGCATCCTGCGTATCGTTAAAAGAAAGAAATGCTTTCCATGGGGCATTAATTTTATCTTTATATAGAGCCGGCTTATTGTATTTTCCGTTTGAACCTAACATTTTCAGAAACTTTCCGTTTTTTAGCCTTTTCCACGCAGTTTTGTACTCATCCGTTTTAATCAAATGTTCATAAGAACCGTTTAATCTTTCTTCCATAAAATCATTATGCGAACCTTCATGTCTTTTCATTATTAAAAAATAAGGATAACATCTTTTGGGCGAAAAAAAACTTGTGGTTGCATCATGCACGCGATAAAGAAAACTAAACCATTTTGCGCTGTAGGCTTGAGCCCCCAAAACTATAACCTTTTTGCCTTTGTAATAACCGGAAGATGCGGACAATATAGCTTTGCCGGCATCTATCATATTTATGTAAGTAACTTTATATGTAAGAATCTCGCCTTTATAAAATGAATACGATCTATCTTTTGCCGATGATATATCTTTTCGTTCCTTATCCGCTTTTTTAAGAAGCATCACGGTTTTATGATTTATCCCGTAACTTTCCTTGGAAAAAGCCGGATGAACATATACGATTATCTGAAAAATTATACAGCAATAGAAAAAAATTATTCGTTGTACCATAAATAGATTATTTTACTCTATAATCGCATACTTTTTTACATTTTCGAGCCTTTTGCCTTTTACACCCAAATCTTCGAACCGAGTTATCTTTCCGCGAATGCGTGTTTTTAGTATCATTTCCACCGTAACATGTCCGAGTCCCGGAACCTTAAGAAGCGATACTTTATCCGCCATGTTAATTCTTACGGGGTAAAATTCCGGGTGGCGGTCTGCCCATACCTCTTTTGGGTCTTTATCCAGCTCTAAATTGCCGGATTTATCTAAAATAATGTCGCCGCCGGAAAATCCGTATTTCCTTACAAGATAATCGACCTGATAAAGGCGGTGTTCGCGCATAAAGATTTGCTCCGGCGTAAAATCGGTTCTTTGCTCTCCCGGTATGGTATAATGACCGAGGCCTTTCTGGTATGCGGAAAAATAAACTCTCTGGAAATTAAGTTTTTTATATAGGCCGAACATATATTTTATGATTTCGGAATCCGTTTCGTTTGAAGCGCCCACGATAAACTGCGTCGTGGATTTTACCCTTGAAAACCGGCCGTCTTTAGATGTTAACCTGCCGATAAGTTTTATCGGACGGATTATGTCGTTTATATAATTTTTTTTGCTCGAAAGCAAATCGAATCTTTCTTTGCCCGGCGTTTCGATATTCAACGATACGGCGCTTGCAAGGGCGATGGAATCCTCGATAGCCGCATCCGATGCACCGGGAATGATTTTCAAATGTATGTACCCTTTATAACGGTGTTTATACCTAAGCAAACGGGAAACGGCATTAATCCTGTCCATTGTATAATCAGGATTATTGATTATCCCCGAACTTAAAAAAAGACCGAAAACCTTTTTCTTTTTAACATAATCCATAAATAAGTTTGCGGTTTCTTCGGGTTTGAGGGTGCATCTTAGTATATCGGCATCGGAACGGATAGGGCAGTATTTGCAGTCATTCGAGCAGGAATTAGAAAGAAGCGTTTTTAAGAGTATGGAATATCCGCCGTTTGGAAGGGCAACGGGATAAAGCCATTTTCCGTCCAGCCCCCTTTTTCTGCGGTCATCGTTGTTCGAACCGCAGGCGCATGCCATATCATAGCGGGAATCTTCCGAAAGGATTCTTAATTTTTCTATCGTATCCATAATCTTACCGGTTTATTCCGTCAAAGGCTGCAAAGGTTGTATTTTTCTTATCAATTATCCCTATTTTTACTTTCTATATGTGGAAAGATAAATTTGAAGTCCCATTTGCTCAATTTGATCCAGATATTCTTCGAGCTTGTCGATGTGAGCCTCTTCATCATCAAGTATAGATTGGATTAAATCCTTTGTTCCGTTGTCTTTAATCTCGGCGGCAAACTTTATATCTTCGTTGTATGCTTTAATGGCATTCTCTTCGGCATTTCTGTCGTTTTTATGCATTAATTCGACCGTTGAACCTATATACATTTTGTTGTAATTTGAAACTGCGGGTATGCCTTCAAGAAATAATATCCTGCCGATTAATTTTTCGGCATGTTTCATTTCGTCTATCGCCCGCCTTTCGATTTCTTTATGTAACTCTCCATAACCCCAGTTATCGCACATCTCGGAGTGAACCATATATTGATTGATAGCGGTTAGTTCTTCGGCTAATCTCAGATTAAGCCTTTTAAGAATTTCTTCGTTCCCTTTCATAAGCACCTCAGCTTTTAAAATATTATAAAAAAAATCAGGAGATAATAGAATATTTTAATAAATATTGCAATGGGGCAAAAAATTAAATTATAATTAATTATACCATGAAAATATTATTAGGCGCACATGTTTCTATTGCAGGGGGACTAAAAAATGTCTGTGCGCATGCAAAAAATACGGGGTCCAATGCCGTTCAGATATTTACAAAAAACCAGCTGCAATGGTCGGCAAAGGAGCTTGATTCTAACGAAATATCTTCTTTTAAAAAATGCGTAATTAGTCAAAACTTGACGGTTGCCGTCCACCTTTCATATTTAGTTAATCCCGGAAGCACGGATAAAACAATAAAAGCAAAAACTACCTCCGGTATTATGGATGAAATTAAAAGATGCAGTCTGCTTGGCATAAAATATTTGGTATTTCATCCTGGTTCAAATAAATATTTATCCGAAGAGAGAATAATAAAACAAATTGCATTAAATTTGAGCGGCATTATAAAGCAAACGGCGGAATTTAAAGATGTTATTTTAGTTATTGAAACTACGGCAGGGCAGGGTAATCAAACAGGATATAAGTTGGAACATATTGCAAAGGTTATCGAACTTGTAGAAAATAACGAAAGATTAGGCGTGTGCATCGATACATGCCACATTTTTGCGGCAGGCTATGATATAAGAACTTTATCCGAATATAATAAATTCATGAAAGATTTTGAAGATATTATCGGTTTTAATAAGTTAAAGGTCATGCATCTTAACGATTCCCTAAAGCCCCTCGGTTCTAAAGTAGATAGGCATGCAAGGGTAGGAAAGGGCTATATCGGCATGGATGCCTTCGGATTTATTGTAAACGATAAAAGGCTTAAAGACATACCGTTAATTATCGAAACACCCGGAAGCGACAGGGAACATAAAATCGATTTAGATATTTTAAAGGGTATGATAAAAAAATAGCTTTTTGCCGCCGACTATCGAGGATTATTTTGATTGCCGTCCCCGGCCGGCCTATTAACTTTTTGGTTTTTTCCGATCGTGAAATACAGTATTGCCCCTAAAAGCGGTAAAAAAACCACGACTAAAAGCCATACAATCTTATCGGATCCGCCCCTAAAATCGCTTTTAAGAATATCGATAAGCGCACTAATCCATAACACTATTGAAGCAATCCAGAATAGAAACATAAACAGCATTCCAAATCCAAACATACTTGCTATCATAATCAATCCCCCCTATTAACAAAAATCTATTATGTTTCATGTGAAACATAATAGATTTTTAATATTGTTTTCAGTATGATAAACGACTTTTGTCCCCGCTATTCAGCCAGTCTAAATATTTCTTAACCCCCTCTTCGATTGATAGAAAAGGTTTCCCGTATCCTATGCCGCGTAAAGCGGCAATATCTGCTTCGGTAAAGCTCTGGTATGCGCCTTTAAGGCGATCGGGGAAAGGGATATATTCAATTTCCCCTGAGCCATGCCATTTTATTACGGCGTTCGCGACATCGTTAAATGACCTTGCTTTTCCTGTTCCAAGGTTAAATATTCCTGATTTACCCGGATTATCTAAAAACCACAAATTAACATCTGCACAGTCTTCAACATAAATAAAATCACGCCTTTGCTCGCCGTTTCCATAACCGCCGGTTCCCTCGAAGAGTTTCGCCTTGCTATTTGCAAGTATCTGGTTATTAAAGTGAAACGCAACGCTAGACATAGTTCCTTTATGAGTTTCCCTCGGCCCATAGACATTAAAATATCTGAAGCCTGCTATTTGATATTTTGTCTTTTTTATAATACTTCTCACATATTGGTCAAATTGAAACTTAGAATAGGCATACATATTAATAGGGTGTTCGCAGGTTCTATCTTCCGTAAATCCAATTTTACCGCTGCCGTAAACGGAAGCGGATGATGCATATATATATTGCGCCCCCATTTCCTGGCACCATTTTAATAACTCTTTTGAATATTCGAAGTTGTTTCTCATTATAAACTTTCCGTCCCATTCGGTTGTGGAAGAACAAGCGCCTTCATGAAAAATAGCCCTTATGCCCCCAAAATTATATCCTTTTTTAATATTTTCTATAAAATCATCCTTATCCATGTAATCTAAAATATTAAGGTCTGCAAGATTACGCATTTTTCGGCCGTTGGTAAGATTATCGACAACTAAAATATTTGTTTCACCCCTTTTGTTAAGAGCTTCCACAATATTAGACCCTATAAAACCTGCCCCGCCTGTAACTATTATCATATTTAACGACCGTCATTCTAAACCTATAAAAATCTGTAAATTTTTATAGGTTTATGGTTGAACGCCTCCATAATTAAAAGTTAAATTATTGAACCTACCCGACACATTATTTACCCTAACAATAGCGGTAAACTCATAGTTACATTTTATTTTCTAATTTTACGATTTTAAAAATATCGTAAGGCTGCTTCACTCAAGGAAGATTTCTTTCCCGTAATTCTTGTAATTTATTTAATATTTCATCTTGTATTTCTTTTTCGGCTTTTAAAACAGGTTTTACGGAAGCGACGGCGACAACCCTTCCTTTCATGTCAAAAACAAAATCATCTTGATATGCTTGATTGCAAATTTGGCATTGGGGGATTAGGTTATCAAGCGTAACGGGTTTGCTTGGATTCATATGTCCTTGTTGCAATTGCGTTTTTTTATCAGGCTCAAGAAAATGCGGTTCCCCTTCTTTGGACCCGCATGAGGCACACCGAAATCCATATACGGCCTTTAACTCATTAAAATTTTTTGCGGCAATCCTTCCGGCTCGTTTTAATGAGTTAAAAAGAAATGTAGGCTTTGGACTTTCGGTAGTAATAAGAACATGATAGCCGCTTGGCACCGTGCTTTTTTTGTTAGGAATTTTATCTCCTTTGTTAAGAATATACCATCCATCGCTTGCTAAATGTCTAACCTGTTGATCTTTGCCTGCGTTAGGCTTTATACTTGCAACAAAAGAAGAAATAGTGTCTTTATGAACTAATGTACCTCTATTTTTTCGCAAGAAAATAAGCCATAGAGCTTTTATACTGTTTCTTTCAGGAAATTTAACCCCATATTTAGAAAGGTTTAAACTATATTCTTTGTTAAGCTGTTTATACCATTTCTCTATTTCGCTAAGCGGCATAGATGTGTATCCGACCTGTTTATCCAATTTTTTCATAACAATTGCTCGCTTCGCTGCGCGTTAAACTGTTCAAGCCGTTTCTTTGCAATTTTAAAATATTCTTTTTCAATTTCAAAACCTATAAATTTTCTCATTTTTTTTAATGCCGCGACGCCCGTCGTTCCGCTTCCCATAAACGGATCAAGGACTACCTGTCCTTGAACGCTAAATATTTCAATTAATCTTTCCATTATCTCTACAGGTTTTATCGTCATATGTCCAATTTCTTTTCTCATATTTGGTTTTCTGTAGTTAAGGATGGTCGTTTGTTGAGTTTCAAAGTCCGTGCGAATAAGACCGGTACCCCATTTCAACCAATTTTCGACAAATGTTCCTTCTTTTGGTTTTTGTGCTAAAAGGATACTCTCAAATTTTGGTCTTAATTGAGGCGTTTTTCTATTTTGTAATTTCTTAATAATATTTTCTTTTTCATCATTGGGAATTTTCATTTTTTTAACGAAATGATCTTGGGTAAATGCCTTTCCTTGTCCCCCATTATGTTCCCATATTAACATATCGCGTATTTCAAAACCTGCATTTTCCGATGCCGAGGCAATGCGATGAAAAAGCCGCCCTGACGAGAAGGAAGCCATGAAGCCGCCCGGCTTTAATACCCTAATTGCCTCTTTTGAAACATTATAAAAAAAAATTTCGAGTCGTTTCCCTTGTGAAGGGTCGAATTTCATTCCTCTGGGAAGACCGCGAACAACGCCGGCTTTTGATTCTCTTTTCCTTAATTTAACATCCGACCATTCATCGCCCATCCCGTCTAAAAAATAAGGAGGATCAGTGGCGATAAAATCTATGCTATTATCGGCTATCTTGCAAAATACATTCATGCAGTCGGCAAGATATATAAAGGCATCTTTTATTTTTATTTCTTTTTTATTATCCTCTTGAATATTAATACTATATTTTTCGTTTGTTACATTTACATTATTCATATTTTTGCCTATTTTAATATCGTCTTAAATTTTATTATTTTTAAAACCTCATGATCGCCTATCAATATTTATGAATCCATTATACATTAATTTTGCGCAATTTATAGCTATAACCTAGTATTTTCGCAACAATCCCACAAGCTCGCCTATTATCTTGACTTTGTCATAATCGAGTATGATCGGCTTATAATTGGGATTGGAGGGCGTAAGTTTAACCCTGCCGTCTTTGAGCCTGTAATATCTTTTTAAAGTAGCCTCGTAACCGTCTATCATTGCCGCAATTATTTTGCCGTTAGGAACCTCGCGGCATTTTTTCAATATTATTATATCCCCGTCCATAATCATGTCTTCTATCATAGACTCGCCTCTAACCTTAAGGGCAAATATGTTTTTACTTCCGCCGCCGGCTAAATTATTCGGCACTTCGATAAACTCGTCGATTTGTATAGCCTCGATAGGATAACCCGCGGCTATATATCCATATAAATGGATGGGCGTCGTATTGTTTATTGAGTCCAAATCAATATTATGAGCGGCATTTTTTATATCCGCGGCGTTAAAACTCTTTGCATCTTTCATCAAAGACACCGGCGGCGCCGGAATTTGATTTTTGTTAAAAGAGGGTATAACCGGTATAAACGGATAAATAGACCTCTTTTTACCCGGAATGGTATCTATAATCCCTCTTTCTTTAAGCGATTTTATATGTTTAAATACCGTCGATTTCGAAGATAATCCGAGGGCGGCGCCTATCTCTTCATAGGAAGGGGAATAGCCTTTATCGTTAAAATATTTTTCTATAAAGTCCAAAACATTCTTTTGTTTTTTACTAAGCATGATAAATATAATTTTTATTTTTTATTGCATTATAGCGAACAAATGGCGAACATGTCAAGCGCTTTCTCGGCAAAAACTTTGAAATTTTTATTCTTAATCCACTTAAATGATACAGTGTTTATCAATATTTAGCCTTGCAATTTAAGGGGTTAGATTGTTAATATATATATATATTATGAATTTTATAGATTTATTTATTGTATATTTTATCCTCTTTATAACCGCGCTTTTTGTCGGAATTGTCGGAAATACAATCGGGATAGGCGGCGGAATCCTGCTCGTCCCGTTTTTTATTTTTTATATGCATTTGTCGCCTTTGGAATCAAGCGGGTTGTCTCTTTTTACCATAATGTTAAGCACCATGGGAGGTTCTTATATTTTTTACAAAGATAAAACAATCGACTTAAATCTTTATTTAATGATTTTGCTGCCCGCGCTCTTCGGCATCATAATAGGTTCCGTATTAAGCCGCTATATCTTAACAAATCAATTTAAATGGGTTTTGTCATTTATTATAATCGGAATCGGAATATTTTCGTTGATTGCGACAAAAAAACAGGCGGCATATAAAAATAATTATAGCGATAAGTATGCTGCCCCTTTAAAAAGCGGCGATGCCGGTTTTTTAAGGGGGCATATAAGAAAGACTCTTAAGGAATCAAATGGAACGACTTACGATTATGAAATAAAAAGCCCTTTGTCGATTAATATTTTTTCTTTAATCGCAGGCTTTGTTTCCGGATTTATCGGAATCGGCATAGGGGGAATAACGGGAACTTTTTTAACTGCCGTTGAGCAAATCCCGCCAAGGATTGCCTTTTCGACCATAATATCCATTATGGCAATTATTTCTTTAATCGGCGGGCTAATCCACTTTTACTATATTAAAAATCCTTTACATATGGCAATTTACATTATTCCCTTAGGAGCAGGCGCTTTAACCGGTTCTAAAATCGGCGCTTTTATTTCTAAAAATTCCAAAGCGAAAACTTTGAGGATTTATCAGGGAACATTTATAATTTTGTTAGGTATTTTAATGCTTGCCCTTTCGGCTTTATGATTTGTCTGCCCTGCAAAGTTAAACGCAGGACGCCGTAAATTTTGCTATAAGCCTAAAATCACTGCTTTTATCGGCATTATAATCTGTTTTATAGAATAAAATCCTGTCCAAGCGAACCCGTTTGGATTTATATTTAAAGTTTTCGATTTTTTTTACCTCATCCGTTTTTGATAAGAATAAATATAAATCGACGCCATTTTTTAA
>JAJZXJ010000007.1:85642-89486 GCA_021802425.1 bacterium
TATAATCTGTTTTATAGAATAAAATCCTGTCCAAGCGAACCCGTTTGGATTTATATTTAAAGTTTTCGATTTTTTTTACCTCATCCGTTTTTGATAAGAATAAATATAAATCGACGCCATTTTTTAAGTTCAATTTTTCTATTAAGTTAATAAGTTCGTCTGCGTTAAAAGCCGCTCGCGTTGTTATCGCAAAGGTGTTGCCGAAATCTTTATATGCGAATATGTTTACATTTAAACACCGAAAATTCGAAAGGTTTAATTTTCTTGCCGCCGCCTTTTGAAAATTGCATTTCTTCAATACCGATTCTACCGAAATAACATTTAACTCAGGCCTTAATATGCTTAGAATGATTCCGGGCAATCCCGCGCCGGAGCCGATATCTATAATAGATTTGACCCTGCCTGACCCCTGTTCGTTTCCAGTGCCTTCCGTGCGTAAAATTTTTAACAGGAAGGCGCTGTCTATAATATGCCTTTTGATAAATTCGTCCGCATCCGTTATCGTCGTAAGATTTATTTTTTTATTCCATTCCAAAAGTTCCTCGTAAAATATGTAAAATTTTTCAATTAGCCGCCTTAATTTAGTATCCTTGGATATAATCCCATAATTTATTAAATAATTATAGACTTCATCGATAAATTTTTCTTTTAAGGTTTTGCAGTCCATGATTTTACCCGATAATTTTTAAAGATAGATTTTTTTATTTTTTTATAAAAATATATTATAATATATAATAATTTTAGAATTTTAGCAGTGAGAAGTCGATAAAATTTTATAAATAATGGATGAAATTCAAAATTATTCTTATTTCGAACATGGAGCGGATATTGGCATTATAGGAAAAGGGAAAACCCTCGAAAAATCGTTCGAAGCCGCGGCGGCTGCGATGTTTGCGATAATCACGGATATTTCGAAGGTAAATCCTGTTAAACGGATAAAATTTAATTTTACCGAGCCGGACATCGAATTTGCTTTTATATCGTGGCTTAATAATTTACTGAACGAATCTCATCTGTCGAATATGGTGTTTAGCCGTTTTCATGTCGAAAGGGATAAAGATGTCTGGATGTGCGAAGCTTTTGGGGAATCATGGCATAGCGGTCTGGAAAGGGGAACAGAGGTAAAAGGCGCGACTTTGACGAAATTATCAGTAATAAATGAAAACGGAATATGGGCTGCAAGCTGCGTCGTGGATGTTTAGCCCAAAATTGCCGGTAGCGATTTTGAGTTCACGATTAATCTCATAAGGATTGTATGAATTTAGAAAATTTCGTTCAAATCGAACCGAACTGCTGGGCGGTCAGGTTAAAAGAAGAAGCCGGAGGATTGGGAGGCGGCAAGGAAGGCGCGGGCATTCCGGTGCGTTTCTATGCCGATAAGGAGCTGCTTGCGGCAATGGACGAAAAGGTAAAGGAGCAGATAATTAATGTTTCGCGGCTCCCGGGACTTAAAGGCTATGCCTTTGCGATGCCGGACGCCCACTGGGGATACGGATTCCCTATCGGCGGGGTTGCCGCATATGACCCTGAAGAAGGCGGGATTATTTCTGCGGGAGGCGTGGGCTTTGACATATCGTGCGGGATCAGGTGCCTTAAAACCGATTTAACCGTAGAAGATATATCTCCTTATGCGAAAGAATTATCGGATTTGCTTTTTAGAAATATTCCTGCGGGGGTAGGCGCGGAAGGAAATATCACGCTTAATGAGGCGGAGCTTGACGAGATTATGCTTAACGGCGCTCACTATGCAACATCCAAGGGATACGGAACGAAAGAGGATATTTTATACATAGAGGATAGCGGAAAGGTAAGCGGCGCCGACCCTTCTATGGTTTCCATATCCGCAAAAAGAAGGCAAAAGTCAGAGATGGGAACACTGGGCTCCGGCAACCATTATCTGGAAGTTCAGGCGGTAAAACAGATATTCGATGAAAATACCGCAGGAGTTTTCGGTCTTAAAAAAAATCAGATAGTTATTTCGATCCACTGCGGCTCAAGGGGACTCGGACATCAAGTTGGAACCGATTATTTAATAACTTTAGCAAAAGCCGCCGCAAAATACGGGATAAATCTTCCCGACAGGGAACTGGCCTGCGCCCCGATTAAGTCCGTAGAAGGCGGGATGTATTTGGGCGCAATGAACGCCGCTATTAATGTAGCGCTGTGCAACAGGCAGATGCTGGCGCAATTAACGAGAGACGCGTTCGAAAAAATATTTCCGAAAGCTGCTATTAAAACCCTTTTCGATGTATCGCACAATACCTGCAAAGCCGAAAAGCACACGGTAAACGGCAAAGAACTCTTATTATATGTTCACAGAAAGGGGGCAACGAGAGCTTTTGGCCCGTTTCATCCCTCGCTGCCGGACCTTTTTAAAGAAACCGGTCAGCCGGTTATTATCGGCGGAAGTATGGGAACGGGTTCGTATGTTCTTGCCGGGACCAAAGAAAGCGAAGAAAGGTCTTTTTCTTCGGCAAGCCACGGAGCCGGAAGGGCGATGAGCAGAAATCAGGCGTTAAAATTATGGAGAGGCAGGGAAGTCATAGACGAACTAAAAGAAAAAGGCATAATTATAAGAAGCAGGTCTATGAGGGGCGTTGCGGAAGAAGCCCCCGATGCTTATAAAAATGTCGATGCCGTGGCGGAAGCTACCGAAAAGGCGGGGCTGGCAAAAAGGGTTTGTTACCTGTCTCCCGTAATTTGCATAAAGGGGTGAGAGTAAAGTTTCTAAGAAACTTCACGAGTGTCGTCAGACACGAGAGCGAAGCGGTAAATATTTTTATAAACCTGCGAACCGTCTTCGGCAATGCTCTGTTTAAGTATAATTTTTTTACAGTTAAATTCACGGAATTTCAATCCGTCAGGTGATAGCGGCGCATTATTCGGATTGAACGGCTTTAACAAATTAAGAATATCGTTTTTATTTTTATTGTTCGAGCCGTTCTTTATCCTTGCAATGGTGATATGCGGCATAAACGGCCTTTTATCTGTTTTAATATTAATTCCAGAATTAAGCACGCCTTTTAATAAATTTTCATATATAAGTTTTAACTCGCGTCCCCCCTTTTCGATTTTTAAATAAACTATTCCCGAACTGTTTCCTAAAGAAAAAAATAAGTTATTGCCGACTGATATGTCGAAGTTTTTAATTTTTATTTCCGATAAAAGTTTTTTTATAACCGTTTCTTGATTCAATTCGATGTTGCCGAGGAACAGTATCGTTATATGCAAGTTTTTTTGCAGGACAGGCCTGAAATATTTATTGTCTGCAAGGCGGGCGGATTTAACGAACTCCGTTACCTTTTTTTTAATAGCGGAAGGTAAATCTACGGCAATAAAGAGCCTTTTTGTTTCCGGTTTTTCCATGAAAATTAAAAATTATTTTATTTGCATATTTTTGCACGGATAAAAAATTATGTCAAGAACGGATTTGCGCCTTGTTGTTTATTTGGCTTTGGGACAGTTTTAATAATTTCTACCTGCAATTTTTGGGTTGTCATTTACCTAAACAGGTAATTATAAATTGCAATTCGAGCAGTATTTTTATAAAATATATCAAAAGTGGGAAGGGATTGGAGGCATTTGTGCGAATTGCGCTGGTCATGCAGACATTTGTGCGGCGTGTAAGGTTATTATATATTATGTATTACCATATATCTCATAAAGGTATCGAAAAATGGCGGTTAAAAAAATATTATGAGGATGAATTTTATGAAGAAGATTACCAGAAGGGACTTTATAAAAAGCACGGCTATTCTTGCGGGCGCTGCGGCGGTTAACCCCATAAACCTTTTAAAGTTTAAGCCGGTAGGCAACCTTACGATAATGTGGAACTCCGATACGC
>JAJZXJ010000008.1:0-1569 GCA_021802425.1 bacterium
ATCCGTCTCGGGGAGCCAGTTCACTGTTAGTAGAAGAAGATTTTTACGGTTGCTTTAAAAACCGTAAAATTTCGTCTTCAGGAACGGGTTTTGAAAATAAATATCCTTGAACCATGTCGCACCCGAAGGATTTTAATATTTCTAACTGCTCTTCGGTTTCCACCCCTTCGCCGATAGTCTTCATACCTAACTTGGAAGCGAGAACCACGACTGTATTGACTATTGCCAGATCTTTGGGGTTTTCCATCATGCCTCTTATAAATGAAATATCTATCTTGATAAAATCCGCGGGTATATTTTTAATATAAGATAAGGAAGAATAGCCCGTGCCGAAATCGTCTAATGAAATCTTAATCCCTTTTTCTTTAAAAGCATTCAATATTTTAAGAGCATAATTAAAATTTTGTATAAACAGGCCTTCCGTTATTTCGATATTAAGCATGGACAGACCAATTCCGTATTTGTCCAACGCGGAAACAACCATGCCTATCAGGCCTTCCTTTCTAAAACTGACAGGCGATACATTCATGGAAACAGGCACAATGTTAAACCCTTTTTCTTTCCATTCGTTTAAATTTTTGCAAATCTTATCTATTAAAAATTCTTCAAACCGCCGTATAAGCCCCGTCTTCTCGAGAAGAGGAATAAACTTAACAGGGGGTATAAGTCCGGTATCATGGCTGTTCCATCTCGCCAAAGCCTCCATACCTTTTATTTTGCCTGTTTTTATGTCGAAATAAGGCTGATAATGAATTAAAAACTCTCTATTTTTAAATGCATTTATTATACTGTTTTTCATCAGTAAAAACTCTGATGCCATGGTGTTCATCGATGCTTTAAAAAATTCGCATTCCCCTTCTCCCTGTTCTTTTGCGCTTAAAAGGGCAATGTCCGCCGATTTTAAAAGATCTCCCGCATTTTTTCCGTCATCGGGAAAGATAGATATGCCCATAGTAAAAGAAATATTGAATGACTCGGGTATGACCTCCTTTATATTGGTAATACCGTAATAGTCTTCTGCTTCCAATTTGGGCGCGGATTCCTCTTCGATATACAAAGGATTTTTAAATTCTTCTTTTATTCTATCGATTATCCGCAAAATATCTTCTTTATTTTGTAAATCGGCAAATAATATTCCAAACTTATCATCTCCCACCCTTGCAGCTATATCCCCATCCCGCATAACTTTATTTAATCTTTTTGAAAAACTTTGTAAAAGCTTATCTCCGACACTATACCCATAAGTATTATTAATATAGGATAATTTATAAAAATCAATTACCGCAAGAGAAGCGTTCAGCCCTTTATATTCTCCCCTGCCAAGATAACCATCGATAACGGAGATGAAAAAACTCCTGTTCGGAAGCTTAGTTAACGGATCGTGAAGCGAGATATATCTTAATTCTTCCCCCAATGTCTTTTCCTGCGTTATATCTTTGGCTATGGCTACAAAATTTATAACTTTAAAATCCTTTTTTACCGGAACGACCGTCGTGCTTAAAGTAAATAATTCGCCGGTTTTTTTTCTATTTATCAAAATACCTTTAAAAACTTCTCCCGCGTTGATCG
>JAJZXJ010000008.1:1669-10645 GCA_021802425.1 bacterium
ATGTTTTAGAAAAAGCTTGTACGATATTCTGGACGATATATATTTGGGATATTTTATAATTATTCTAAGAATAGGCCGGCTGATATTTTTCCACTTAAAGTATGATTTATTAAAATATGATGTAATCGGGCGGTTATTTTTTAAAAATGCGCTGTTTTTTTTAATAAATCCGTCAAGTTCTTTATACTGTTTATCGGTTCTTTTTAAACTCGATTCCAAATTATTTAAAGCCTGTCTAAAATGCGCTTTTTGGGACTGCGAAGGTTTTAGAGCGCCGTAATATATAATTTTATCCACCCCGCTTTTAATATGCCTTATATCTTTATTTAGTTCCGTTGTTTTTAATAAAAGATTTGAATTAAAAGCGGTAATATTTTTTACGGGAATCGGACCGGCAAAGAATAAAATAGCGGCAATTAGTACGGCAACAATTAAAAATAAGCCTTCTATGAGATATATCGCGTTATTTTTAAATATCATTTTTATCGGATGCCCTTTTCCAATTATGGTTTTATCCCTAAAGTACTATTTTGCATGATTAATATTAATTGTATCATAATTTTTCCGATTTGCAGGAAGGCAATGGAAAATTTTAGTGTAAAAATTATAGTTGCTATTTACAAATAATAAGATATAATAATAGAAAATAATCTTTTTAGAATTGACTCGCTATTTACAAATAAATTAAAATTTAACTAAAATTAACAAAACAAAGTCGAAGGAGCTAAAGGAGTCGGTTATGAAAACTGTAAAATTTTTAAAAATTTTTTCAATCGGTTTTATTGTTTTAGCAATAGGTATTGCCGGACTTGCGTCTGTTTTTGCCGGAGCGTCTTACGGGGCATCGACCCAAATCACGCATAAAACGGTAATTAATAACAACGCAAAATTAATAAAGTCATACATAAAGATACTTAACAAAGTCGGCAACAATAAACAGGCGGTTTTAGAAATCGAAAAAAAGCTTCAGATAAGCCCCGCGGGATTAAAGTTATATATGAAAAAAGGCATGGGAGTGGGAGACGCCGTTTTTATAAAATTAATCGAAGACAATACTAACGCCGTAAACAAAGCAGACGCAAAAAACTTTATTAAAGAATATTTGACGGATAACAATACCCTATCTCAGCTTAACGGCAACGAAGTAAATGTTAAAAATGTAATTAAAGAAATGAACGGCACGGTTAACTTAAAGGTAGTAAACGAGGTCTATAAAACCGAAACAGGCGTAACCGTTGACCATGCCCTGTCTCTTGCGGTCAACACCCCGAACACGACGCATAATTTACAATTAGAAAATTATACGGCTAACAAAAACGGCAGTGTTTATCAAACTCATACCCTGCAAAACCAGATGAATCAGGTAAACAACATGCAAAACCAGATGAATCAGGTAAATAATACCCAAAGGCAGATAAACCAGGTAAATAACACGCAGCAGCAGATGCAGCAAATGAACAACACCCAGCAGCAGATTCAACAAACCAATAACATGCAGCAGCAGATGATGGGCAGGTAATTAATTAAATTTTTATATAAACGATATAAATGCAAGCTAAGTACAAAAATATCAAAATATAATTGTAATTTAGCTTGCATTTTTTTTGTAAAATAAAAAGGAGGATATTTGGTAATGATAAGAAAAATAAAATTATTTTATGCCGTTTTTTTTGTTTTTGCTTTTTTAATAATTTTCATAAATGTCGATATATCTAAATCGTTTGGCGCTCCGAGTTTGCAGATAGGAACGGGCTATAACGAAACATGGGGCAAATACGGCACGAATTATACCACATCCTTAATTTATATCCCGCTTAATATAAATTATTACCCGGATAAAACCTTTAATTTTCAAGCTACGATACCGTATATGCAGGTTCATAAGCAAACATCTACGGTGTTGGTCAACAATATACCGGTTCAAAAAGCGGGCGCTTCGACTTCGACCACGGAAAGCGGTTTAGGGGATATAGTTTTGACGGGAAATTATAACATTACAAATCAGGCGGTAAAGCCTTCTCTTCCGACTTTAACGGCAACGGTTTTTGTTGACCTGCCCACAGCCAGCGAATCTAACGGTTTGGGAACGGGAAAAGCAAATTACGGTTTTCAATTGGGTGTTACGCAGCTAATAAAATCTTATTTTTATTTTATAAACGGCGGTTATACCGTTTTAGGTAAACCATCGGGCATTACTAGCCTTACCAACCCTTTTTCCGCGTATGCAGGCGCTGGTAAATTAATCACGAAGAACCTATCGGCCGCCGTCTCGGGGGCATGGTCTCAGGCAATTATATCCGGAACACATGATACCGTAACCGGAAATCTATCCGTAATTTATACGGTGGTGAAAAACAATACGGTAGGCGTTACTTATATAAAAGGTTTTACAAACGAAAGCCCGTCTCAGGGAATAATGCTAAGCTATTCGCTTATGTTTTAAAATATTAATAAACCTTTAATCCTGCGATTGAGAAACCTAAGCAGGTTCTAACGCAGGATTAAAGATAAACTAATATTCATAAAATTTTAAAATAAACACGGAAACAAATAGCATTACGGCTGAAAGTACTATAAAATATAAAATAGAATATACCGCTATGCCTATAACCAGATAAAATAATAAAATTAATCTCTTAATGCGCTTAAGATCTTCATGGCGCAAAAGGAAGCCGATAAATATACTCACAATAATATATATAACGGATTCGATTATTATTATATTAAAATTGACCATAAAATAGACTTCTGCTTACGCAGGAATAACGTAAAAGTTAACGTTTTAAAACTCTCCCGAAATAAGATATAGTATTTTTAAGCCCTTCTTCTATGTCAACCTTTGGGTTGTATCCTAAAATCTTTCTTGCAAGCGTTAAATCCGGATTTCTTTGAACAGGGTCGTCCTTTGGCAATTCCACAAACCTTATTTTTGATTTTGAACCTGTCAGGGATATAACCAATTTTGCAAAATCTATTACGGTAAACTCATAATTATTGCCCAAGTTTACCGGCCCCGTAAACCCGCTTTTATTTTCCATAAAAAGCATAATGCCGTCTATTAAATCGGATATATAGCAAAAAGAACGCGTCTGTTTGCCGTCTCCGTAAACGGTCAAATCATCCCCCTGTAATGCTTGCACTATGAAGTTAGAAACAACCCTGCCGTCGTTTTCGAGCATCTTCGGCCCGTAAGTGTTAAAAACCCTTACAACCTTAATATCCGCCCCGTACCGCCTGTGATAATCGAACATTATGGTTTCCGCTGCCCTCTTCCCCTCGTCATAACACGACCTTATGGAAACGGGGTTGACATTGCCGTTATAACTTTCAGGCTGAGGATGAACGCCCGGCGAGCCGTACACCTCCGATGTCGATGTGTGTAAAACCGGAATCTTAAGCCTTCTCACATTTTCCATTACATTAAATATCCCGTAAACATTGTCTTTCATCGTTTTAAGCGGGTCTTTCTGATAGTGCGGAACGGAGGCGGGGCAGGCTAAATTTATTATGAAATCGGCTTCTATTAAAAAGGGTTCGCTAATATCCTGCCTTATAACTTCAAATTTTGAATTGCCCAGAAATTCGGCTATATTATTTTTAGAACCCGTATAAAAATTATCGAGGCATAATACTTCATGCCCCATGTTTAATAATCTTTCGCATAAGTTAGAGCCGATAAAACCCGCCCCGCCCGTAATAAGAACCTTCATGGTCTCTCCTTTTTTTATTTGCCGAATTAGGCTAAATCCAGATTATATTTATTACCGTAGCCCCTTTTTGTTATCATAAAAAAATCTTTTACATAAGTATTGCTGCTTCCTATTATAATCGAGGTGTTCATGCTTACGATGTCAAACTTGTCCATATTTTCCAGCGTGGTTATAACAATTTCCTCATCCGGTCTCGTAACGGCCTTAACGATAGCGACAGGCCTGTCTTTATCCAAAGTTTCGAGTAAAATATCCTTTGCGATAGTAAGCTCGTTTTTTCTTTTCATACTCTTAGGATTGTAAAGTATTATAACAAAATCCCCCTGAGACGCCGCCCTTAGCCTTTTTTCGATATCTTCCCACGGCGTTAAAAGATTCGATAAGGAAATTACGCAAAAATCGTTCATTATAGGCGCTCCAACGGCGCAGGAAGCCGCACAAAACGCGGGTATTCCCGGAATAAAGTCAACCGGAATTTTTCCAAGCAGCGATTTTTTCTCGATAATCTCGAGCAAAAGCCCGCTCATGCCGTAAATGCCCGCGTCGCCCCCGGAAACAAGCGCGACATCCATACCCTCCATAGATTTTTTAACGGCCGCTTCGCACCGTTTAATTTCGTCTTTCATATTAAACGGCATCCTTTCCTGCATCTCGCTTAAAATACCGTCTATCTGTTTGAGATACGACGAGTATCCTATTACCGTTCGGGAGCCTTTTATGGCTTCGAGCGCCTTTTTACTCAAGTGGTCGGTATCTCCGGGACCTGTTCCAATAACCGTTATTTTGCCAAAGCTTGCCGTTTCGCGGTTTCCTCCTTCAAATCCACCGCCGCGGCTGCCGCCATTGTCACATTGCCTTTCTTTTTCTTGCATATTAAAAGCTCCTTATTTTTAGACGATAAAAGAGCGCAGGGTTCGCAAACGGAATAAGCGCCCGTATATTTATAGCACAAAGATTTTGTATTATTTTCACGGATTTTATTTTTCTCTATAAATTTGTTAATTTCTTCCTTCGAATAAAAATCGATAAATTTTCCGTATTTTTCCCCGAATTTTAAAATTCCGCCTTCATCCTTTTTAATGTCTATAGTCGCAATATTTCTTATGCAGTTTAAAGACAAATTATGTTTATCGAATACCGATGCAACAAACTCTTCTACTTCGTTAAAGTCCGTATTTTTATTGCAGCCGATACCTACGATAAGGCTTTTCGGCCTTAAAATAGCAATATTAATGTTATGTTTATCGGAAAAATTGTTAAATTCATATAATTCTTCCAGATTAGCCCTTCTTGAAATAATAATTAAATTTAACGGGGTTATAGAATTCTTTATTAATTCCTTAAGTTT
The DNA here is from genome assembly GCA_021802425.1 of bacterium. Taxonomy (GTDB): domain Bacteria; phylum SZUA-79; class SZUA-79; order Acidulodesulfobacterales; family Acidulodesulfobacteraceae; genus Acidulodesulfobacterium. The sequence goes on from JAJZXJ010000008.1 coordinate 6,728, forward strand.
TAACGCAACGGTTATAAACCTAAAATCCTGTTCATTTAAATGCCTTTCGGCATACCGCCTTAGCTCTTTTATATAACGATTAAAATCTAATCCTCCTTTTATCCGTTCATCTTTATTTAAATAAACGATAAACTTTTCGCCGCTTAAAGAAGCCTTATTAAACTCTTTTATTTTAGTTTTAGCCTCCTCGATAAAAAACCCGAATTTTTTTGCAAACATATCCACAGAAAACCTTCCCGAAACATCCGTTGCAGTAGTTATAACAGGTACCGCCCCCAAAAAATCCGCAGCCTTTTTCGTAAATTCGTTTCCCCCGCCGATATGTCCGGACAATAAGCTTACGGCAAACCTGCCAAGTTCGTCTATTACCGTAACGCCGGGATCGCTTAATTTGTCTTTAATGTACGGGGAAATAAGCCTTACGACCGCTCCCAGCGCTAAAAAAAATACGATAAAATCGAACTCATTAAATAAATTATTTAAAAAGTCATTTGATAAGTTATCATATGTTTTTACGCAAATCGAAAAATTATCACTATTCACAGGTTTAAGTTTAAGGTCAAAGATTTTGGATAATTCTTCGTCTGCCATAAGAATTAAATCTTTTTTCGATTTTTCGATAAAAATATTTATATTTATAATATTATTTATATTGAAATCGTCTGTTTCACCGGACTTGTCCATCTTAAAAATACCTTCGGAAACCTTTAAGGCCGATAACAGGCTGTTTTTAGAAAAAGGCATAAGCGCAATGTCCGTTATTCCGCCCGCGGACCTGTCAACCGCCTTCTTTAAGCCTGAACGAGTGTGAAAAATTCTTATCATATAATTTCGACCTGTTTTTTTTGTAATATTTTCCCCTCAAAGCATCTCCAACAATTAAAACAGCCATATTCTTTACAGAGTGCTCCTTTGCTGTTTTAACCACATCTTTCAATAAACAGTCTATTAAAAGTTCGCTTTCAAGCGAAACATCTCTGGCTATCAAACACGGTGTATCTTTGGGGTAATGTTCGAGAAGGTCTTCCGCCACGGATTCTATTATCCCGAAACTTAAATATATAGCCATAGTTGCATTGTGTTTTGCAAGACTTTTTATGTCCTGTCCTTTAGGCATTTTCCCCGTTCTTCCCTCCCCCCTGCAAAATATAACCGTCTGAGATACATCCGGCAGCGTCAAGGTTGACCTGTTTGCGGCGCTCGCCGCAAAGGCTGCCGTAACGCCCGGGATAATCTCATAGCCTATCCCCATTTCTTCAAGATAAGTCATCTGCTCGTTAATAGATGAATAAATAGAAGAATCACCCGCATGAAGAACGGAAATAATCCGGCGGACTTCGTCCTTTAATAAACTTTCAAGCCGTTCTTTAATTTCATCAAAATTAAGGCTTTTCATATCTATGAGCATGGCTTCATTTTTAAGTATATCAAGCACTTTGGGATTTATTAAAGAACCGGCGTAAAAAACAACGTCCGATTTCTTTAATACATCGTAAGCCTTTACGGTTAAAAGTTCAGGGTCTCCGGGACCCGCGCCCACAAAATATATCTTGACCGATACATCTTCTTTCATAAAAATACCCCTATAAGAATAGAAAAATAATCAAAATCAAATCCTGCTTCGGAGCCGCCGTTATTTATCTTTGTTTTCAGGTTTAAATCGTTATCGCAGAAGCCGTCCAAAAGCCTTGACCTTTCGATTAAATAGAGTTTGAGTTTTCCTTCTTTAAAATTATCGATATACGAATTTTTAAAGATTTCCATAATATTTTTTAAGTATGCCCCCGCCTTCATAAAAACGATAACCTGCGGTTTCACGCTTTTTTTTGCCATAAAATTTATCTCGTCTTCTATTTCTTTTAAATCCTTTTTAATAGGAACGGTTATAAAAATCGAACTATTTTTTATTATATAAGGTTCGCCGATTAAATTAAAAGAATAATTAAAAGACGATATCCCGCCGATAATATTTATCTTCAATTCCGCATTATTTTTTACCGCCTCATTTTTAACGGCATTATATAAACCCCAATATGTGCTGTAAAACATCGGGTCGCCGATGGTTATATAGGAACAGACCCCTTCTCTTAATTTACCTAATATCTTAAGGGCATTTTCCCTATAAAGCCCGTCATTTCTGCCTTTCGACAGCTTCATTTCAATTTCGAGCGGAATCAGCCTTTCCGCTGCAATATCCCGTCCTCCGAACAATTCTATAAATTCTATGCCGCTTTTTACGATATTATAAGCAGCCTTATTTTTCCCGAAAGTTACATCGGGATAAAATATAAAATCGCTGCTTTTAAGAGCTTTAACGGCTTTTATCGTAATTAGTTCGGGGTCTCCCGGTCCCACGCCGACCACATTTAATAAATTTAATTGATTAATGGCTGTTTACCCCCGCAGCGCTCTAACATTCCCCTAAAGGGGATGAAGCTTTTTTCCGATTTTATTTTAAAATATCCGTTCATTAACTTACTTCAAAGTTTTATTTTCAAATTTAAAAACCGTATTATTATGTTTGACTATTTTAGTGATATAAATCTGGTTTAATGCATGAAAATATGAATCTGACTTAATTGTTTTTAATCTCGCTATGTTGGCGGCAATAACTTCATATTTCATTTTAACTTTATTAACAGTATTAAAATTATTAACGAACGACATTACCTTATTAAAGGAACTTAACAGTATGCTGTTTACAACGATAACGCCTTCGTTTTTTAATATATGAAACGATTCCGTTAAAATATCTTCGAGATACCTGCTGCCCCCGCCTATGAATATGGCATCGGGCAAAAGAGCATTCGTGGTATTTTCTTTAAACATATTAAAAGCTTCGGGAAGTTCTCCGAGAATTGGAACAATATTCGGCCTTTGAAATCTTTTTATATTCTTTTTAAGATTCTCAATTTTCGTTTCGTTGTTATCGATGGCATATACGACGCCGCCGCTGGCGATTGCGGAGGCTTCTATGCTGATACCGCCGCTGCCGCATCCTGCGTCGATAATAACGGAATCCTTTTTAAGATTCATTAAACTTATGCTTATTGCCCTGATTTCCTTTTTAGTCGGTTCCCCTGCTATATGTACATATTTTTCATCCTCGATACCAAAAATCTGATTCCGGTTCTGAAACGGGATTTTAGAATAAGCCTCGCCGTCTTTGCTTGCTTTAAACGGCTTTTTTCTTTCAATTATTACGATATTTTTTTTATTAGATAAACTCTCGAGGATTTCTTTCGTAAAACTCCTGTATATTTTTTCATTTTTAGAACACAAATCGGTTAAAACATAAAAATCGAATTCGGCGATAAACCCCTTTTCTTCCAGTTCCGCATATATTCTGTAAGGCGTGTTAATATCGTCGGTATAAATTCCTATAACCCGTTTTTGGGAATATAAAGCTTCATAGATATTTCTTAAATCGCGCCCGTGGGTACTTACAATATAGGAATCGGTCATCGGTATTTTTAATTTTGAAAACCCGATTTGCATAAAACTGACGGCAGGATAAATTTCCACAAATCTTTTTTCGTTTGTTTTTAATTCCCTTAAAATACTTCCCCCGATCCCAAAAAAATTTGGATCTCCGTTGGCAAATATAAGTATATTTTTTTTGCCGAGATTTTCTCTTACATAATCCAAAATAAATTTGAATTTGCTGTCGTAAAATATCGTCGCATTATTTATATGCGTTATTTTTTCGCTGCGTTCGAGATTTATACCCTTATTAATAATAACAAACTGTTCTTTAAGCCATGCCAATATGCTTAAATCGTCTTTTCTTCTTGCAAACACGGCGTCAACCCCATTAGCCTTATTCATAAATAAACCCTGGGCAGTCTGTTTGGCTGTTTCGGCATAACATGGAGAAATTCCCAATATATGAACCTTTTTTATCATTTGTTATGTTCC
>JAJZXJ010000008.1:10745-71019 GCA_021802425.1 bacterium
TTGCAAACACGGCGTCAACCCCATTAGCCTTATTCATAAATAAACCCTGGGCAGTCTGTTTGGCTGTTTCGGCATAACATGGAGAAATTCCCAATATATGAACCTTTTTTATCATTTGTTATGTTCCCTTAAAATTCACGTAGAAGCCAGCATTTTACCTTCGTACGAAATCAGTATAATATCGATATTTACCTGCTCTTTGGACATCCTGATTAAATTTTCCTTTGCCGCTTTTAAAATGTTATAAAAAATCTTATCCGGCAGCGGGTTATAAATATTACACAACGATAAAATGTAGTTATACGCCTGTCTTGAGGTATTGGAACTAATTATTTTTTCACATAAATCGTTAATTTCATTCTCTGGTATAATATCTATATGTTCCTTTAAAACCGCTTTAACTAAAGCGCCCAAATATTTTAAATCCAGATTGCCGTATTTGGCATTAGTATTTCTTGCTCCCTGTGAAATTTTCACGATTTTTCCGAATTGCCCTGCAAAAATAACTCTTTTTATACCCGACCCGGCGGCTTTTCTTATCGAATAAGACACATAGTCTCCTATTTCTATAAAACTTTCTTTCGGCATATCTTTAAAAATATTCATAGCCGTTTTTTCGCTAAATCTCCCCGGTGTATAAACACATGCATCTATTTTATTGCCGGATAAAAAGGCAAGAGACGATTTAATCGTTCCAAGCCATGCCTTTGCGGATATCGGAATAACATAACCTGTGGTTCCCAGAATACTGATCCCGCCCTCGATGCCTAATCTCGGATTTAATGTTTTTTTTGCGACGATGTCGCCGTCAGGCACATAAAGAATAGACAAAAGCACTCCGTTGCCTGTACGGCAGTTTAACTTATTTTGATTTATGCCTGCCCTATCGTTTATCCTGCCGTTTATCCCTTCCTTTACCGCCCATTCTATCATTTTGAACGGAACGGGATTTATAGCCGGAAAACCCGGACTAACCGGCAAGCCCTGCCTCCTTACTATGCCGATACCTGCCGAAGAAGAAAGTATAATGCTAAACCCCGAGTGTTTTATTATATTATAAATATATAATTTTCCATAATATTTTTTTACCTCGTCCGGCAGACGGGTTAAAATTGTCTCGCCCGCTTTCTCGTATAAATGTAAAAACATAAGGGTATTTTTGCTTCGGTTTATCGGACCGCCTTGATTGTCTTGATTTTGATTGCCCTTAATATCATCTGCCTCATTTAAAAGCATAGCGACTGCGCCGTCCGCATCGTCTAAAAACATAAAATCGGCACATATTTTTATGCCGTTTGTTACATCGGGATCATCCCCCGAATCCTTTATTACAGAAGCCCTCGAAACCCATCCTCCCCTTATCCCCCCCGCTTTGGGGGGGATAAGGGGAGGGATTTTTGAAAGTTCGGCCACAGGGAGTAAGACATTTTCCCCTCCCGGCATTTTTATTTCTATCCGAAAAAACTTTTGATGTTTAAAATAATACCTTATAGAAGCTTTTATAGCGGCGGCACTTACGCTCCCGGTAGAAAATCCTTTTCTTAATCCATTATTGCCGGCATTACTATTGACTGTTTCCATTATTTTTAACTTAATTTAATTTAAAACGATGTTCCGATCGTAAAATTAACCCCGCCCGCCGGCCAATACGGTCTCCTGTTTAAAATAAAGCCGTAAGAAAAACTGATCGGTCCTATGGGCGATAAATACATTACGCCTGCTCCGGCCGATTTATACAAAGCAAGGGGTCTTATATTCAGGGCGTTTAAAAACACATTTCCGCCGTCTTGAAAAACAAAAAAATCAAAGTTATTATAAACAGGGATGTTTAACTGGAGATTATAGTTCTCCATAATATCCCCTCCTATCGGATATTGATACGGATTTAAATTTATAAGCCCGATTGAATCCTGCGGAAACCCCCTAACCGTCGTTCTGCCTCCCAAAAAAAATCTTTCGTTTATCGGCACCTGTGTTGTAGGCGGCAGGGGTTTAATATAACCGAAACGCAAAGAATACAACAACACGGTGTTATAAATAAACGGAATAAATTGCTCGGTATGGAAAAACAATTTTATAAAATTAATCTGGGAATCGAATAGTGTTGAAGAGTATGAGAATCTTAAGGTTGTTAAATTTCCCGATGTAGGATTAAATATATTATTTTTCGTGTTATAAATGATAGACGCTGCAACGGCGCTTATTCTTGTAAACCCTATATCTCTTGGAGTGATTTGCGCTCCGGGATTTAAGCCGGACAAGAAATTATAAAACATTTCATATGATAATAATCCTTTCAGATGACTGTTAAATCTCCTTATCAAAGAAAAGACTCCGCCTTCTTTATGAAGCGTATAATTTAAAGTGATTATATCGTTATCTAATCCTCTGGCGTTAAAAGCAAGTCCTCTATAATTATAAATAGCAGGATCGTAATAGTCTAAAAGCAAATTTGTATAAACAGCGCTTTTTGAAAATCGCGCAGACAGGGATTTGCCTGAACCAAAAAGGTTGCTGTCATCTATTTGCACAAACCCCTTATATCTGGTATATGTTCCGTAACCGGCCCCAAAACTTAATGAAATAGGCTTTGCATCCCTTACTTTCACGATTATATTCTTGTCCGGCTCAATATTTTGAGGATTCTCGATACTGATGCTGACATAATTAAAAATTCCGGCTCTATAAAGCCTGTTCTGGGTTTCGATTATATTTTTTTGATCATAGATTTCTCCCTTTTTAAATAAAAGCAACCCTTTAATATAAGCCGTCTTTGTAATAGTATTTCCAAATATTAATATATTTTTAATTCTTGTCAACGGACCGCTGTTAATATCGTAATACAAATCGGCATATTTTTTGTCTGCGCTATATCGGGTATCGAGCCTTGTCTTAGAAAAAACATATCCGGAATCCGCAAGTTTCGTAGAAAGCAGATTTTTACCGTTCTCCGCTTTAATAATATAAAACGGTTTATTTTGCATGCCCTCGAAGTAACCGGTTAAATCCTTTGTTTTGACTTCCGGCGGCAAACCGGCAAGACTGACTTTCTTTACATAAGTTCTTATCCCCTTTTTTATGTCAACCAATATTGCCACGCTCTTTTTATCCCTGCTAAAGGTTAAGTGTTGCGAGATACGGGCGGCAAAATACCCCTCGTTATTATAATAATTTTCTATATTGGTTATGTCGTCAGCCAGTCTTTTCCTGCGAAAATATTGCCTGCTAAAGAAGGATGTAGGAGCGGTCTTCATCAATGATAATATTGCGGATTTGCTGAACGGCTCATTTCCTTTTATGGTAATGCTTTTTACGGCAATTCTGAAACCTTTATTTACCGTGTAATATAAATTTATCGTTTTATTATTCGAATCTTTTTCCTCCCTAAGAGAAACTTCCGCATAATAATATCCTTCTTCTTTATAGAAATCTGTCAATACGGTTTTAAATGAAATAAATGTGGATTCGTCGAATATTAGGACATTTTTTATATTAAACACGGAATCTTCGATAAAACTTGCTTTTAACGGACTTATTCCCTTAAAATGAAAGAGAATTTTATACCCGGGATGAACTTCGACGGTTATTATGGCTTTATACTTAGAAATATATGTAATTTTAGGTTCCGGTATAATAGTATTAAGGTAGCCCTCCTCTTTATAGATGCCTCTTATTTTTCTTCTCAATTTTTTAATCAAAAGTTTATTTAAGGGTTTGCCTGTAATATCTTTGACGAGTTTTGCAACTTTTCCCTTCGGGTAGTAAACCTTAAACTTAACGAAAATATTTGAAATGATTACAGGTTTATTTGGCGTTATATTTATATCTATGACATATTTCTTTATGTTTCTCAGAACATAGGACGAAATATCTATTTTGGCATCGGGATAACCCGCATCCGACATTATATTTTTTATTTCGCCTATGCTTATTTCTTTATAATATTTTAAAAACTGTCCTGCCTTTTTTAAAGGGATGGATTTTAATATATTTTCTTCGGATACCCCCGTATCCTTAAGCCCGCGTATATCGATTCTTTCTATATAAACACGCCGGACAAAAATAAATTTTAAGTACATAAATTTCTGCTTGCGGTCTATCTTTGAAAAAACCATAATATTTGAAAAATAGCCCGTGGAATACAGCGCTTTCAGCGTCTTTTCAAGCTGATACATCGAAAACCTTTGACCGCTTTTTATGGCAAAAAAATTCTTAATATCTCTCAAAGTAATGTCGGACGGCAGCCTGTAATCTATGGACTTTATCGTATATTTTTCGGATGAAATATTATAAATATTTGTTTCGGGTAAACCCGACGCTATTGCGCGAGGCAGGCAATTAAAGGCAAAAATATAAAGCAATATAAATAAAAATAATATCCCGAACTTTTTTAAATGCGTAAATCTAAGTATCATAATTCCTAATGAAATCCCGCTTTATCGTGAACCGTTATATAGAAACAACTTAGATTTTACCACTTTTTTAATAAAATCTGAAATGAAAAGCTATGCTGCCGCCGACTTCGCTGTATATATTGGAATTATTAGGGGCGAGTTCGTTGTTTTCCCAGACGCCTATAACTGAAATATGCGGGGTGAGTTTATAGGTAAGGGTCACGGATTGAGACGATTGCGAGGCTATTATATTGCTGTACGAAATAGACATTTTTTTTGTTATGGTTTTTGTCACCGTCACCTGTGGAGCGGCGCTATGGGTTATTGCCGAATACGACGGAGCAACCGAAAGATTTTTAAATCCAAAATAACTTGAAATGGCGCCTGTAATGCTTTGCTCTACGCCTCCGCCAATCGCCGAGGCGGCTTCGGAAGCCGCAATTCCGCCAGCAGAACCTGCATAAACGGAGCTTGCGGGAGCGCCAAGCGCCAGCATGGAAACAATATCCAATTCCGAAAGCGGAGGAGTCGATGAAAGATTGACATTAAAATTTAAAAGGGAACCGCTTGCGTTCATCCTCACAATATACTGGTTTATGTCGGTATCCGCCGAAACGGCGAAGGTCGGGTTTATTTTATAGGGATTGTTAAAATCTATATTTGCATAAGACAGCCTGAATTTTGTCCCTCTAAAATATATCTCTCCGGCTTCGGCATTAGCCGTTCCAATCAAAACAGGATCGTAAAGGGTTCCTATAAGATGGAGTCTGGCGCTAAAATCCGTATCCATAATATTATTTCTGATAAAGATACTTTTATCAGATTTAATCAAGAGGTTTAAATCCGGATTAAAAGTCCCTTTTTTAATCACGGGCTTAATTATATTGTATTTTTTATAACTTAAAAGAAATGACGAAAGATTTATTTTTTTATCATACAAAGCCTTTTTTATGTCGATATCGCCGTATATGGTTCCATGGTCCGCACTGCCGTTATATCCGACGCTTCCGTCCATATCGGCATAAAAATAGTTGGATTCCCTGTAAACCGCCGAACTAAAGTTCGCTTGCAAATTATATGAAACCGGCCTAAAATCACTTAATCTTACTAAGCCGTGCGCCGAAAAGATTCCGTTAAGAAGCCTGAACCTGCTTTTTTCAAGCACTATTAAATTATTGTTAAATGTCAATCTTGCAAAAACCCTTGAAACGGTATAGCCCGGGTTTACCTGCGTTTCCATTAACCCCTTGCTTATTTCGGCAAACCCGTAAACTCGGGGATGCGCTTTAGGTCCAAAAATGACTGCCGAACCCGTTACAAAGCCGGATGAATTTATTATTTTATTTGAAAAAAGTTCTAAAATCCATAAATCGGTTTTGTCGTTTATTATAAGATTATATTTTTTTAGCGTAACATTTCCTCTAATTTGGAAGTAATTATTTCCCCCTTTTAACTCAAATCCGCTTAAATCTAGCACCCTGTCCACATAAGAAATCCTTATATTTTTGGTATTTTTTAAGAAAAACGGCCCGTGTTTTAAATATACATAACTGAGTTTTGCAAATAAATAGGAATTTTTTATATTGGAGAGTTTGCCGCTTCCGTAAATGCCGCCTGATAGCCTGAATAGCGTCTTGCGGTAATCGATATCTAATAAATTTATCTCTGTAATAAAACTGTAAGGATACCCCTTTTTTAATAAAATATCCGCTTTAGTTTTTAAACTATTTTTTAAGGCGGATAAATTTAACACCATCTTGCTTTTGGAAGAGGAAATTCCTACATCGATATTTTTCAAAAAGTAATCGTTGACATATACATCCTTGATAGCTGCATTTCCCGATATATAAGGCAGAGCGAATAACCCGCCGATATGCAGATTAAGATTTGCAATTCCCCGGATATGATATTTTTTTACCGGATCTAAATTTAAATTTGCTAAATTAACCCCGTTTGAAATTAATCGCAAATCGTAATTAAAATTCTTGTTAACCGACGGCTTAAATCTAATCAAGCCGTAAATATTAAAAATTGCGCTATTATATGCTCCGTTAAGCCTTTTTATTTCCAAATCCTTTTTTGTCAATATTACATACGAATTGATATTTGATATATCCTGCCCGTAAACGGCAGCCTTTTTGGCATATGCCCGAATGTCAACAATAGGATTTCCTAACTCGCCGCTTATTTTGCCGTTTGAATTTAAATAAAGGGATAAGGGAAAAGACGGTTTTTCAGAATTAATCCGAATATTTTTTGTTTCGAATTTCCCGTCGATATATTCCGTTTTTAAAATTTTATTTTCATAAATACGCCCGTTAAAATCTATCGTCCCTTTGTTTGCCCCTTGCGGCTTTTCCTCCAAAGCGACCTTTTTAAACAGGACATCGCCGGACGGCTCTATATTAACATTCGCAACACCCTTATAGCTATCCGTATATCTGTTTATATAAAGCGATTTAAATTTGTTTCGAAAATCAAAGGATATTCTATTGAACTTGCCTGCTATGACGCCTTTAATAGTCCCGCTTCCTGCCGGTTCAAAATAACGGCTTTTAACCGCTTCTATAAAATTAACCTTCGGAAACTCTTTATATCCGGCATCAAATCCTATATTTAAATAACTTTTGTTATATGAGATAACCCCGTTTACAACGCCGTTCGATTGGCTCGAGGAAGCATGCAAATCTTTGAGAAGAACAAGTTTATCGTTAACAACTACCGACCCTTCAACCAGAACCGGCTGCCCGTAATCTATGGAATAAATAACCCTGTTCCCTTTTCTATTCCGGAATTCAAACAACTGCTCAGGCCTTTTAACATTTATTCTTTCGATATTTGCAACATAAAAATTTTTTCCGAGATGTAAATAGGTCTTAACGCTGCCGCCTGCTATAGCCGTAAACTGAGGGGTTTTTACGGAATTATAGAACTCTACTAATTTCCCTACATCTATATCTTTTAATGTCGAGTTAAACCTGCCTTCGTTTTCGTCAAGATTAATATTCCCTGCGGATTCCACAACCCCGTTAAACATTTTCAGGTTAATCTTCGTAAATTTTAAAACATGATTTCTTACCCTTCCAAACTCCCCATTGCATTTCACAAAACCGTCCTTTATATCGCCTCCCTGGAAAACAAAATTTTTTAGATGGAACTGCGCTGAAGATTGAATCTTTTTTGAAAAGTCCCCGACTAAATGCAATCTAACATCAAGCCTGCCTTTCATTTGTATGGGAACAGCCTTAAAATTTTTGGAAATATAGGATAAATGGTTAAAATTTATTACGGTTGTGTCGTTTATTTTACTTACGATTTGGGAGATTTTATCGAAAAGAATGTTTATTTTTTGGCTTAAAGTGATATTCTTAACCGCGTTTTCTTCATGCAGAATATTCTTTTTTACCCCTTTTTCTTTATTTAAATCTAATACGCCGCTCGACACGGAATTGAAATAATTACTCCCTGCGCGAACCTTGCTGAATTTTATAAAACCTTTAAAGTAGTGAATTTGCAAAGCGGATGAACTATAAACCTGCGAAATATCAGGCATACTTAAAAATATATGCGGCAAATCGTAATTAAAATAAATCCCGCTGCTATTATAAAATAGCTGGTTAAGGACCGGCTTTTTAAAAATATTTAAATCAAAATTTTTCAGGTTCAATAAAATATGCCTATCCATATCGTTTAATTTAAAATTACAATTATGAAAAGCAATATTTTGGAAAGAAAACGATATGAATGAAAAAGCGGGTTTTTTAATTAAAGATTTTATTGCCAGATTAATCCTTTTATAATTCGCAATTTTATTATTTTTAATTAGAATATTAAATTCGGGGCGGATTATATCTATTTTATCTATGGTTATTTTTCTCCGGAAAAAATTTAACGGACCGAAAAAAAGGTTAATATCTTTAATGTAGGCAACATCCTTAACGCCCACTCCCTTTATAACGACCTGGGGCGCAAAAATAGATATTTTTAATGTTTCGATTTTAACCTGTTTGTGCAGGGTTTCGGTTAAATAAAAGGAGGCATAACTTTTAATCTTTGATGCAAAATAGGGCGATGTAATAAAAAATATTATCGATGCGGAAAACAGAACGATAGATAATAAAAAAATTAATACGATAAGGCTAAATCTCTTTCTAACTAACCGGCATAGAGATTTTAATTTCATATAATTAATAAGACGGATATATTTTTAGAGTTTTAAATTTAATTCAAATTTCTTCATCTATAAACTTATAACCTGCCCCCCTTATAGTTTCGATAAATTTAATCGACTCGTCTATTTCGATATTAGACCTTAGCCTTCTTATATGAACATCGACCGTTCTCGGTTCGACAAATGAATTGTTTCCCCATACATTGTCAAGGAGTTTTTCACGCGAAAATACATCCCCTGCATATGTCATCAAAAAAATAAGGATTTTAAATTCGATCGGGCTCAGTTTTATTTCTCTGCTTTTTACTATTACGCTGTGTTTGGTAACATTTACGCTGATATTCTTAAACTTAAATTCTTGGGAAGCAGGGGTTAGCGTATTTACTTTTTGAGGAAGCGTTCTTTTAAAAATGGCCCTGATGCGGGCCAAAAGTTCGTTAATCGAAAACGGCTTAATCATATAATCTTCGGCGCCTGCTTCAAAGCCCAAAACCTTATCGACCTCTTCCTGCTTTGCGGATAAAAACATGACGGGAATCAGGGATAGATATTTATTTTGCTTTATTCTTTTGCAGACCTCGTAACCATTAATGTCTGGAAGCATGAGGTCAAGAATGATGAGGTCGGGTTTAACCACTTCCGCGATTTTAATACCGTCAAACCCGTTAAAAGCAAATTCTATATTATAACCTTCTTTTGCAAGATTGTATTTTAAAAGCTCGACCAAATCGGATTCGTCATCCACGATTAAGATATTCGCTTTAATTTCCGGGATCAAATTTAATCTCCGAATTCATTATGGAGCGGGAACAGGACTTAAACCATAAAACCCCCGCTTTTTCAAAGAATTTTAAATGTGGTAATTGTTAAGCTATTTGAGTAAATGTTACTATCTTTTTATTACTAAGTCAAGTTTTAATTAATTTCTGTCAAGGCAAAAGCAACAGGCAAAGCAAATATAGTATTGCCTTACATCCCCGCCCTTTCGGGCGGGGACTTCTCGGCAATGATAGTTAAATTTTAATTAACCTTTAAAGCCTTAATAGCTGCCAGGGCAAGTTTATGCAATAATTTAGGCGGCATCTCTTTGTTTTTGCTTATCGAACCTTCATAAACAATGGATTGAACCGCTTCCTCATTAAAACAACTCTCATTTTCGCTTATATAAATTAGTTTTTCGATAAGCCGGCGTTCCCAGTATTTTTTTATATGGCCCGTTATTTCATTAATTGCCGAATCTTCAGGATAAGGAGCAAAGATTAAAACAAGATTATAGAACATCCTTATAATTTCACCGCCGTAGGCCGTTTTATTTTTATCATTGCTTAAGCATTGAAGCGGTTCATCGGCATTATATCCATCGCTTGCATATAATTTATTATCGCCGTATTTTTTTACGGACACGGCTGTTACTTTATATTCCGGCGTCTCCGTTGACCAGTCGGAATAGTCGCTGGTAAGCACATTTGTTTTGTATTCCGGAAAATGAAAAGTCGTGGCGACAACCCCCTGTTTTACCCTGCCGCTTATTTTTGCCGTTAGAGTAACTTTTCCCTTTCTGCTTTCTATCAGCGCCGTATCGCCATCGTTAATATTTAAGTCTTTTGCATCTTCCCTGCTTATTTCAAGAATATCTTTATTATACCATACGCTGTTTTCGGTTCTTCTTGTGTTATTGGAACAATTATACTGAAAAAGGTTTCTTACGGTCGTGAGAATATAAGGGTATTTTTTAGACACGCTATTTTTTGAACCTATATAAGAGGTTATAATAAACCTTCCTTTCCCTCTTATAAATTTGTCTTTATGAAGAATTTCGGAGCCAAACGGGTTGTCTTCGGTGCACGGCCATTGCAATGAACCGAGCCTGCTAAGTTTATCATAGTTGACTCCCGAAAAAGAAGGAGTTAATTTTGCTATTTCCTCCATTATTTCGGAAGGATTGGAATAATTCATTTTATATCCAAGCGCATTTGAGAGGTCTATTAATATCTCCCAGTCAGGCTTGCCCGCAACAGGCTCCAAAATTTTCCTGACTCTTTGAATCCTTCTTTCCCAATTTGTAAAAGTGCCGTCTTTTTCAAGGAACGAAGAGCCCGGCAGTATAACATGGGCATAATCCGCGGTTGCATTCATAAATATATCATGAACCGCAACAAACTCCATCGATTTTAATGACGCTATTATTCGGTTGGCATCGGGGTCGGTTTGAACTATATCTTCCCCTAAAATATATAATCCTTTGAATCTGCCCGCTAAGGCATCCCTTAACATATCGGGAAGCCTCATTCCCTGTTCGGGATCAAGCTTGCGATTCCACTCTTTTTCAAACAATAATCTGGCATTATCGTCCGATACATGCCTATAACCGGGAAAAACGGAAGGTTCGGCGCCCATGTCCGCAGCTCCCTGAACATTGTTTTGCCCCCTTAACGGACTGACTCCGACACCTTTGCGTCCGATATTTCCCGTTAGCATCGCAAGGTCGGCTATGGCAAGCACGCCGGTTGAACCCTGTAAGTGTTCGGTTACTCCCAAACCGTAAAATATCGATGCGTTTTTGGCTTTTGCGTAAAGCCTTGCCGCGCCGACTATATCTTCTCTATAAACGCCCGTTATGGCTTCCGCGGCTTCCGGGGAATTGGAATCATTCAAGATAAACTCTTCATAAAGATTAAAACTTTCAATGTCGCATCTTTCTTTTATAAAATCGGCATTTAACAAACCTTCCTTAATTATGATGTAAGCTAAAGCATTTAAAAGAGAAACATTTGTCCCGGGCAAGGGTCTTAAATGGTATTTAGCTGATATGTGGGGGGATTTCGCTACTTCGGTTTCACGCGGGTCGATAACTATTAAATCAGCGCCGTTCCTTGCCGTTTTTCTTATAAATGAACCGACCACAGGGTGGGCTTCGGTAGGATTAGCCCCTATTATCATTATACAGTCCGCATCAAACAGGGAACCGAGGTCCTGCGTTCCCGCCCCCGCGCCAAATGCAACGCCGAGAGCATATCCTGTCGGCTGATGGCAAACCCTTGCGCATGTATCTATGTTATTATTGCCAAAACCGGTCCTTATAAGTTTTTGCATCAGATAATTTTCTTCGTTCGTGCATCTTGAGGAACTGATGCCGCCTACAGCTTTAACGCCGTATTTAGATTGTATTTCTTTAAATTTTTTTGCGGCAAAAAAGACGGCTTCTTCCCATGAAACTTCCTTAAACGGTTCATTTAAACTATTCCGTAAAAGAGGAGTTTTTAACCTGTCGCCGCTCTGAACATAACCCCATGCAAAGCGGCCTTTAACGCATGAATGACCATAATTTGACAGGCTTTTATCGTTGGGCATCATTCTTACTATATTATTCCCCTTATATTCAACATTAAACGAACATCCCACACCGCAATACCCGCAAGTAGTCGTGGCGGCTGAACCTGCTTTACCGTGATTAACAACGGTTTTTTCGATTAAAGCCCCTGTCGGGCATGTTTTAACGCATGCGCCGCAGGAAACGCATTCGGAATTTAAAAAATTATCTCCCGCTTTTATAACAGAATCAAAACCTCGTTTAATAACGGTTAAGGCAAAATTTCCCTGAACTTCCCTGCATGCCCTTACGCATCTTGCGCATACGATGCACCTTGAAGGGTCAAACCTGAAGTATGGGTTTGATTCATCGGCAGCGGCCAATAGATGGCTTTTACCTCTATATCTGATACTCCTTAAACCAAAATAAGCGGCCCAATTCTGCAAATCGCAGATCAGGTTTTTCGAACATGTAAGGCAATCGTTAGGGTGGTCGGAAAGATAAAGTTCCATGAGCGTTCGCTTCAATGAAAAAAGTTTATTGCTATATGTCTTTATCTTCATTCCATTACTTGCGTAAACCGAGCAGGCATAAACATATCCTTTTTTACCTATCATTTCAACTGCGCAAAGCCTGCATGCGCCGTAAGGCAGAAGTTCTTTTGATGCGCAAAGAGACGGTATTATTATGCCTGCATCTTTTGCGGCATTTAATATTGTGGTATTTTCGTAGGCCGTTAAATTTTTTCCGTCTATTTCAATATTAACCGTGTTAATCATGTAACCGTATAGAATATATAAAAGTTAAATTTAACTAAGTATTTCTTCCTTAAAATATTTAAGCAAGCTGTTCACGGGATAATGCATGCCGCTTCCCAATCCGCAAAGGGACAGTTCTTTCATTGTTTCAAGTATTTCAGAAATAATCTTTAAATTATTTTCAACATTTTGTTTGCTTAAAACCCTTTCAAAAAGCTCTTTAAGCCTAATTGAACCAATCCTGCAGGGGGTGCATTTTCCGCATGATTCATGTACGCAAAAATCTAAAATATTCGTAAGCACGAGTTCCATATCGGTATCTTCGTCAAATACCACAACTCCGCCATGCCCTAAAAGCCCGCCTTTTTCTGCAACGGCTTCATACGATAACTTTATATCGAGGAATTCGTCCGTTGCTGGAAAATATGCCCCTAAAGGACCGCCGATTTGAACGAACTTAAGATGTCCGCCTTCGGCGGAACAGCCGCCCATATCTAAAACAAGTTTTCTTAAGGAAATACCGGCGGGAAGTTCATAAAGGCCGGGACAGGCAGCCGCCCCTGACAACTGAAATGGTATCGTTCCTTTAGAGGTTTCGGTTCCCAACAGACTAAAATCATCTTCGGGGTTATCGATTCTTTGATGCCCTCCAAAACTTTCAAAATTTTTCCGTCCCGAATTCCGGCTCAAAATGTGGGTAACAGAGGCAAAAGTAGTAACATTATTTAAAATAGTGGGCTTATTATATAACCCGGAAATTGCAGGCACGGGAGGACGAACCCTTACCATGCCTCTTTTATTTTCGATGCTTTCTAAAAGCGCCGTTTCTTCACCGCATATATAGCTGCCTGCGCCGACTATAAGATTTATATCGAAACTCTTATCAGTTCCAAATATATTTTTGCCCAAAAGGCCTTCTTTATAACTTAATTTCAATGCCTTTTCTAATTTCTTCGCAGCCTTAAAATATTCGGACCTTAAATATATATAACCTTTTTCGGCATAAACGGTAATCCCAGCAATTGCCATGCCCTCGATAACCGCAAAAGGATCGCCTTCCAAAAGCATTCTGTCAGCAAACGTTCCAGAATCTCCCTCATCAGCGTTGCAGACGATATATTTAACTTCCGATTTAGCATTTAACACTGTTTCCCACTTTAAATAGGCGGGAAAACCCGCCCCTCCCCTGCCTCTCAAACCGGATTTTTTGAGGATTTCTATTATAGAATTACTATCCGTATCAATGGCGTTTTTTATGCCGCTCAGTCCGCCATTATTTTTGTAGTCGTCTAAAGATAACGGGTCTATAAGCCCTACCCGATTAAAAACCAACCTCGATTGTTTTTTAAGCTGCGGAATATTTTTGCTTTCGCCAAGAAAAATCCGATTAAAACTTTCAGCAGCGGTGCCATTAAGGAGTGTTGAATTATTATCATAACCCGAAAAATTACCTAAAAAAACATTATTTTCAAAAAGCAAACCTGCATTGTCAAAGGTTACCGGGCCAAATGCGAATCTGCCGTTTTTATTTTCTATCTCGACAAGAGGTTCAAATTTAAATAGTCCCCTTGAACCGTTTCTTATAAGTTGTATATTAATTCCTCTTTTTTTGGCTTCCAAAGATATAACTTTTGCAATTTCATCGGAAAATAATGAAATAGAAGTCGTATCATCTGGTATATATACTTTAACCATACATTTTTTAATTTAATAAATTAAATTATTTGATTTTATAAATATTTAACATAGGCTATAATCTATTCTTCCAGCGCTTTTATTATATTTTTAAGATTTTCTATATTCATTTTTCCGTAAATTTTATCATCAATCATAACGGTCGGACCTGCCCCGCAATTTCCGAAGCAATAAATATACTCTAAAGAATATTTTCCATCATTTGAATAATAAATAGCGTCCGCATCATTTTTAACCGAATTAGTCCTTAAATCAAATCCAAGGTTTTTTTTAATGTAATCGGTAGTTTCTTTTACGCCTAAAGCATGGCAGCTTTCGGACAGGCATACCTTTATAGTATGTTTAGCAGGCAAAGAAAATTTAAAGTCTTTATAAAAGGTGATAAAGCCGTAAACTTCGGCATTGGACATGTTTAGCCTTTCGGCAATTAAAGAAATAGACTTTTGCGGAATATACCCAAATTTATCGTTAAGTCCGTGAAGTATTTTTAAAAGCAGGCCGACATCCGCACCGTCGTTGTAATCTTCTTCTATTGCCGATGTAATTTGTTCAGCCGTCGGTTCCATGTTTATATTTTATAATCTTTTTTTCTTTTTTTCCATAGCAGCCACAAAAAAATAGCAATAAATAAAGCCGAGATTATTATGATTAAACCGTAATAGCCAAAACTTTCTATTGACGGAATATATTTAAAAAAACGGCTGCCTAAAGCATAACTCCCGTATCCCCAGAAAAGTATCCATAAAGCGGCGCCGGCAGAATTATACAAAAGAAACCGCTTCCAGTTCATCCCCGCGCTTCCCGCAATTATTCCGTTTAACTGGCGCGCTCCTTCGATAAAACGGGCGATTAAAACAAAGCCGCCTCCGTAGCGGTTAAAAAATACCATAGCTTTTGCATATCTTTTATGCGTTAATCCAAACTTGCCCCCGTAACGCGCAAGCAGTCTCTCCGCCCCAAAATAGCCGATAATAAAACCTATATTGTCTCCGATGACTGCGCCGCACCATGCCAGTAACAGCACTAAAGTTATATTCAGTCCGCCCTCCGAAGCTATTAACGCAACGGAAATCAAGGTAATCTCCCCGGGAGACGGGATGCCGAAATCTTCAAGCATTATTAAGAGAAAAACGGCGAGATATCCATAATTATGAATAAAAACATAATGAGTTTTAATAAAATTTTGAATTATTAAATTAAGAGGCATATCTTAATGATATTTTAATAATGAGTCTTTGGCACAAAATTATGAACACGCCCTTTATGTAGAAAACATGCTATTTGTATTTTACAACATCAACCATGTTTCGTCCACCTTAGTTTAGCCGGATATATGGCTTCATCAGCCGATTTTAACAATTTAGTCTCTTATTACGGCAGGCTGTTTTTGCGGCGGGCGCGGTTTAGCTGACTGTTGTCCGCTAAGCGCTTACGGTCGCGCTGTTTTGGACTCCGCGGCTTTTGGCCCTGTCCGTCACTCTGCGATAGGTTGCGGTTGCCTGCACCTGCGGTACGCGGCGCATTAGTTCTTTTTTGTCCGCGCTGTGAATGCGGCGGACGCGGGGCCTCGGCGGAAAGATTAGCCGGAGGTACAAAGCTGTCAAATGCTACTTTCGGAATTCCGCGTTTAATTAATCGCTCAATGTCTTTGAGATAACGAAATTCTTCCTTGTCCACTAACGAAATTGCCACGCCGCTGCTGCCTGCACGACCGGTACGCCCGATGCGGTGCACATAATCTTTCGGCGCATTCGGCAATTCAAAATTCACAACATGGGGGAGTTGATCGATGTCCAATCCGCGCGCTGCTATATCCGTCGCAACCAGCGCCAGCAATGAGCCGTCCTTGAATTGTGCCAATGCCTTGGTGCGTGCGGGTTGGCTCTTGTTGCTGTGTATGGCGGCAGATGGAATGCCGTCCGCAACCAGCTTTTCAGTTAATCGATTAGCGCCATGTTTGGTGCGGGTAAACACTAACACCTGCTTCCAGTTGTGATGCTTGATTAGATGCGAGAGCAGGTGGCTCTTAAGGCGTTGCGGCACCAGATGGACGCTATGCTCCACCAGTTCCGACAGGGTGTTGCTGCGTGCCGCTTCGATGAATGCCGGGTTGTGCAGCAGACCGCCTGCAAGGGCTTTTATTTCGTCGGATAAGGTTGCCGAGAATAATAAGCTCTGATGTTGTTTGGGCAGCAGTGCTATGATTTTTTTGATGTCGCGAATGAAACCCATGTCAAGCATGCGATCAGCTTCGTCCAGCACTATAATTTCAACGCCTGACAGATCCAGCGTTTTTTGCCCGACATGATCGAGCAATCTCCCCGGCGTGGCAACGAGTATATCCACATGCCCGCGCAATGCCTTAATCTGGGGATAAATATTCATGCCGCCGAACACTGCAACGGATTTCAGCGGAAGATATTTGCCATAGGTTTGCGCCGATTCTTCTATCTGGGCGGCGAGTTCACGCGTCGGGGCAAGAATTAAGCATCGCGGACGACCTGAACGAGAATTCGCTGCGGATTTTTCGGCAAGGCGATGCAATATCGGAAGCATGAAGGCGGCAGTCTTGCCTGTGCCTGTCTGCGCGCCCGCCAGCAAATCGCCGCCGGCCAATACCAGCGGAATCGCTTGCGCTTGAACCGGAGTGGGGGTGGAGTAACCCGCGTCGGCAATGGCACGCATTAAAGGTTGTGCCAGATTTAAACCGGCGAAAGTAATTTCATTATTAGACAAAGGTATTTTGATATTTTCCTCTTTGCTTACTCCAAATACTGCTTTTGTTTTAAATTTTGAATCGTAATTTTTTTTGTTTTTAAACATTTTTTCTTTTGCACCTCAATTATACTTCAATAATAGTTTTTGCGGATTATTATACGCCTTAAAGCCATATCTAATTTTTAAGGGGTATTATAAATTTAGCACATATTTTTCAAAAATATTATCGCTAAATTATAAAAATCTGCCGTTAGCCTGACCGGGCAACCGGAATTTTTTGTGATCGGACGGTGAGATCCCAAAATGGACGGTGGAAAGTAGACTTATGTGTATCTTACCAAAATTTCAATATTTTTTCAATTACTTTAATTCTGCATCAGAAAAATTTAATCCCCTGCTATTCCCTTTTTTGTAATTAATTTTTCTTTGCTTTTATTGTTTTCATTGTTTTCCGATGATTTATCAAAGCGGACCGCATGTCCGGCGAAGCCAACCTTCGATATATATTAGGGATGATGGAGCGCGGAATCCGGCGTTGTTAGCTTTATTGTTAGCTTTAGGTTATCTAAATAGTTCCTATTGGATGATTAAGGATACCGATTATAAGCGCTTATTTACCGTTGTTTTAACTGGAGCGGGAAACGGGACTTGAACCCGCGACCCTCACCTTGGCAAGGTGATGCTCTACCACTGAGCTATTCCCGCGAAAAGATAAACCTGAATAATATAATAATTTTATATTATTTAATTACATTTTTTTAAAATTGTCAATAGTCAATATTTTCCCAAAATTTTAATTGCGCCGTCCTTTATTTTAAAACCAAACAAGCTATCTTTTTCACCCAAAACATTCAGCCCGTAAACAGGTATTCCTTCTATTTCGGATTTGCAAACTCCGTGATGATGACCGAAAAAAACAATCTTCGGCTTGATTTTTAAGATAAGTTCCCTGAATCCTGCGGCTTTCGGATAATATCTCTTTTTATCGTTATCTTCTATAAGAACGCCTTCGGGGGCATCGTGCGAAATAAAGATATCTATACTTCCGTTTGCATGCTTTATTAAATTGTTTATCTCATATTTAGTGTAATATCTATCTGCCTCACGATGATTAAAATATTCGGGGTCATATTTTCCGCCAATTCCTGCAACAACAAGATTTTCGGTGTTGCCGCCATTGAGACTTGCATCTTTGCCGCTTTTATATGCGGCCATTCCTATTTCGACTTTAATATCCGCAACCGTCCCATTTGGCACATAAAAGAGATTCTTAAGTATCTCGAAATCCCCCGACAGTTTTACGGCTTCAAGGAAGTTAAAATCCTCATTGTTGCCGTTTATAAAATATGTTTTTATGGGAACGGCTCTTTTTCCTTTATGCCACTTTGGAAAATCTCCTGTCCTGCCATGAAGTTTAGTTATTCCGTCATGATTTTTTTCATCTATCCATACGCCAAAATCGCCAACCTGTAAAACAACATCAAAGCTAATTTTAAGCTTTAATTCAAAATCCCTTATATTTTCATAAAATTTGTCGATTCTTCCGTGAACATCGCCCGCAACGCATATATTCATTCTTTAGATTATATTATATTACTTTTTTAATACGGAAGCCTTTAAATTAACATTATCTTTTATGAAAGAGATAAAATCCCGTAATCCGTTATTTTCGATATTTTCCGCTTTCGAATTATTTTTGCACGATGTTTCGAAAATCACCAAATCCTTATTTATAGACAAAGCATTTTCCCTTATTTTAGCAATATCGGAATCCAGAACGGACAAAAGGTCAATTTTATTTATAACCATAACTTTAGACTTATAAAAAGCGGCAGGATATTTTAAGGGTTTGTCATCGCCTTCCGTTACGGAAAGAACCACAACCTTTATATCCTCGCCAAGATTAAACGCCGTGGGGCAAACAAGATTTCCTACATTTTCTATTAATATTATATCCGCATCATTTATGTCTAAATTATTAAGCGAACCGTTCACCATTTTTGCATCTAGATGACATGTCCCGTTTGTAATAATTTGATATGCGGGAACATTTAGCTTATCTATTCGTTTTTTATCTAAATCCGTCTCGACATCCCCCTCTATAACCGCTACCTTAAAGCCGTCCGATTTTAAAATAGGAACTATAGATTCCAGCAACGATGTCTTGCCCGAACCCGGAGAGCTCAAAAAATTCATAACAAAAGCCTTTCCGAATAATGCTTTATTTTTATTTGCGATAATATCATTTGTTTCTAAAGCATTTCTCTGAATCAATAATGACCTGCCTGCACGCCTTCGACTTGAATTTAACATAGTGATAACAAATATACTCTAATTAAATTTTTTTTTATTTACTTTTTTATGATTTTATAGTTTTCATTTTACATTTTAATGCCGTAACATTATCAATTAATTTATCAATCGACCAGAATTTCCCGAATGGTTATTTCATCGCCGCCGGTTGGAATAAAATCTAGCAAAACATTCTTAAATCTTTCGTCGTTTAAATTTTGAAACGCAAAGACAAGGTAATTTTTATCAATCCCTGAATATTTTCCGAGATTTAATTTTACCTCGCTGACGCTTTTTACGCCTTCTAAATAGCCGTTTTCTTGAAGCGTATCGACTATTTCTAAGGCTATGGAAAATTCGTGCATAAAAAAATCAATAAAAAAAATTCAAAACTTAATTTGACATTTTATATTTTAATGATAATATTTTAAATATTATATATCATTTAATTTCTAAATATAATAATTTTAATAAAAAATTATAAAATTACCATATATTTATAATGTAATAATTAATTAAATTTATTTAATTAATAATGTAAAATTTGTTTATAATTTAGGAGGTTATATGGGAAATGGCAAAAGAAACCGCACCGCAAAAAATGAAAACGACAATCCTTTTTCAACGCCAGAAGAGGATAATAATTTCAATTTCAAATGGGACCCCTTAAGGAATATCGCGGACGACCCTGACGAGGTTTTAAAAAGGGTTGATGAACGGTTAGACGGCCTTGAAAAAGAGTACTTTAACGACAAAAAAGATAAAGACGGCAATCTTGAAAATATCTTTAGCCTCCATGGAGTAACAAGAAGGGACTTTATCAAATGGAGCGCTTTTTTAACATCGGCCATGATGCTCCCTTATGTATTCAGTCCCAGGGTAGCAAGAGCCGCCAATATACTAACAAGAACCCCATTTATATGGCTTGATATGGCAGACTGCATGGGAAACACCGAGGCCTTTATTAGAACCGCCCATCCGACGCCCGCCGAAATTATCCTTAACTATGTCAGTGTGGACTACATGGAATCTATAATGGCTCCCGCCGGTTATCAGGCGGAAGCAAGAAGAGTCGAAACCGTCAAAAAACATAAAGGGAAATATATACTTGTCGTTGAAGGCGCGATACCGACAGGTCTTAACGGAAAATTTCTCACTATTGGAGCAAAAGGGGATTCGGGTATGAAAATTACTAAGGAAACATCCAAAGATGCCGGCATTATAATTGCGATAGGCAATTGCGCTTCTTACGGAGGCATACCCGCCGCACGCCCAAATCCTACTTCGGCCGTCGGTCTTAGCTCCGTTACAAACAGGCAGGTTATAAATATCCCCGCCTGTCCGGCAAACCCCGTAAATGTCGTAGGCACTTTAGTGGAATATATATTGGTGGGAAAAGCCCCACAGCTTGACAGCCTTGGAAGACCCCTGTGGGCGTACTCCGGAAGGCTTCACGATAACTGTTATAGAAGGGGGCATTTCGAAGCAGGCGAATATGTGAGGCACTGGGGCGACGAAGGGGCTAAAAAACAATATTGTCTATATATGATGGGCTGCAAAGGTCCTTTTACATGGAATAACTGCACCACGGTGGAATATAATCAGGATATAAGCTTTCCTATGAGAGCGGGACACGGTTGTATCGGCTGTTCTCAGCCCGCATTCTGGGATAGAATGACCCCGTTTGAGAAGCCCAATGCGGATGCAAAAATTATACTCCCCATGGTCGAAGCTACCGCCGATGAATTCGGCGTGGCGCTTTTGGGGGCGGCGGGCGCCGGAATTGCGGCTCATGCTATATACACGGGGGTTAAAAAGAAAAGAGAATCCAAAAAAACATCTGAAAAGAAAAAAAGCGATTCAGATAAAAATGATGACAATAATGACAAGTAAAGAATAAGATAATATAAGTATAAAATTTTCCAAATCAACCTAATATAATATTAATAAAATATTTGGAGGATATATGGCAACAAAGATTATAGTCGATCCTATAACCAGAATAGAGGGGCACCTGCGAATAGAAGCGATTCTTAACGGCAATGAAATAGCCGAAGCATATTCATCGGGCACACTATTCAGGGGAATAGAACTTATACTTAACGGAAGAGCCCCTGAAGATGCAGGGCTTTTTGCCCAAAGAATTTGCGGGGTCTGTACCTATGCCCACTATGAAGCCGCCACATGGGCGGTTGAAAACGCTCTCGGCATACATCCTCCAAAAAATGCCAGAATTGCCCGCAATATATTAAAAGGCGCACAAATGGTTCAGGACCATTTAGTCCATTTTTACCAGCTTGCCGGTTTAGACTGGGTCGATATAGTATCCGCTCTAAAAGCCGACCCGAAGAAAACTATGGATCTGGCTTACGCCTATACGAAAACCCCTTATAACGCGAGTTTAGCAAGATTCGAAGAGGTAAAAGCAAGGCTCAATAACTTTGTTAAATCCGGCCAACTCGGGCCTTTTGCGGGCGGTTATTGGGGAAACCCGTCTTACAAACTTCCCCCCGAAGGCAATCTTCTAATCGCTTCGCACTATTTAGACAATCTTAATATTTTAAGAATACCCGCCCAAATCATAGCGATTTTAGGAGCAAAAGACCCTCATCCTCAAACCTGCGTGGTCGGCGGCATTTCATCTATCGCGGACATTATTAACCCTCAAAGAATGGACGATATTTTATTCAGGATAGGAAAAATCACGGATTTCGTGAATAACGCCTATATACCGGATTTGCTGACTGCGGCGGAGTTTTATAAAGAAGAAGCTCTTCAAGGCATCGGCGGCGGACTTAAAAACTATCTTTCGTACGGCGCATTTCCTCAAACGGATGATGAAAATCCAGATGATTATTATTTAATGAGGGGTATTATATTCGATAGAGACCTCGGCAAGGTTCACGGTTTGGATGAAAAAAAGATAACGGAGTTTGTTACGCATTCATGGTATAAATACCCAAATGAAAAGGTAGGGCTTAACCCGTCTGTCGGAATCACGGACCCGGATTATACAGGCTTGAACAAAGACGGAAGCCTTAAAGAAGACGAGAAATACAGCTGGCTTAAATCTCCGAGATATGAAAATAAGGCTATGGAAGTCGGACCTCTTGCGAGGACTCTTGTTGCTTACGCAAAAGGCAATAAAAAGATTAAAGCATTAGTTGACTATGTTTTAAAAACCTCCGGATTACCGGTAACAGCCCTCTTTTCCACTCTTGGAAGAACGGCGGCAAGAGGAATAGAAGCGAAATATGTAGCCGACGCATTAGAATCATGGACATTAGAACTGATTAAAAATGCGGCGGTTGACCAGACAAGCTGGACAAAGTATGATATGCCTTCGAAAGAAATTACGGGAATCGGACTCGACGAGGCTCCAAGGGGGGCTTTAGGCCACTGGGTAAGAATAAAAAATAAGCAGATAACCCATTATCAAATAGTGGTGCCATCGACATGGAACGCTTCTCCGAGAGACGCATTTAACAACCCGGGGGCTTATGAAGCATCTTTAGTCGGCGTTAAGCTTGCAAACGCTTCCGAACCTCTTGAAATTTTGCGGACGGTTCATTCGTTTGACCCCTGTTTAGCCTGTGCCGTCCATATAATAGACCCGAAAACAAATGAAATAAAAAAATATAAAATCTGCTGATTTTTATATTTAATTAACTTTTAAAATGGGGTTAATTATGGAAAATAAAGAAAAAAAATACGGCGATATACAATTAGTCCACAGAATGACGGTTATAAAAAGAATTATACACTGGTCATTTTTTCTAGCAATCATTAATAACATCATTACGGGCTTTTATATAGCCTATCCGTTTCTTATATTTGGGAAAACCCCTGCGCAATCCGATTCCATTTCAAAAGGGATTATCAATTCAGGAGAAACATATCAGGCATTTATAATGACATGGATGAGGGAATTCCATTTTATCGGCGCTGTTATTATAGATGTTATTTTTATCGTCTGGCTGTATCTGGCTTTTTTTTCGTGGAAAGAGCCTCTTTATAAAAGCTTTATACCTTTCGGGGATAAAATAGCAGAGGCGTGGAAAATGCTTAAGCACTACTTCACGCTCAAAGACAAACCTGAAACAACCCGATATCAAGACCCTTTAAATGCCGTAATATTCACTATTTTTCATCTGCTTATTCTACTTCAAATGGTAACCGGATTTCAGATGTATGTGGCTTCGTTTACCGGAACTTCGGCCGTAGGCGGTTGGTGGCCATGGCTTATGCATTTTACGACCGACTGGACGCTTGTCGTATTCGGCGGACTGACGGGCGTTACGCTTGTTCATCTTTTTACAATGTGGCTGATTATAATATTCATAGTTTATCATATTTATATAGAGGTTTGGCGTTCGGTAATGTGGAAAGAAGGGGATATCCTGATACCGTTCGGAGGATATAAATATATCAGAAATAAAACGGAATCTGAATAAAAATGAACGGGATTTTTACTTATGACGGGAATTATAGGAATCGGAAACCTGCTCTTAAAAGACGAAGGATTCGGAATTCACTTTATCGATTATCTTAGAAAAAAATATATTTTTGACTTAAATCTGAGATTAATAGACGGCAGTACGCTTGGCTACGGGCTTTTGGACGACATATTTAACCTCGACAATATTATTGTCATAGATGCCCTTAAGACAGACGAAAACCCGGGAAGCATATTTAGATTCGATGCGGGAAGCCTTCCCGTGAATCTAATGAAAAAAACTGCGCACGACGTCGAGTTTATCGATGTAATAACCATGTGCAGCCTTCAGGGGCATAACCCGAAAATAACAATTTTTGCAATATCTCCGGAAGACATAAGTAATGTTGGAATGGATATTTCCTCCCCTTTAAAAAATGCGATTCCAAGGCTTGAATCTCTCGTTCTGGAAGAGATAAAGCCGTTTGGCATAGAATGGAGCATAAATCCTGAATATCGCAAAATTGCCGGATTTAAACCTTTAATTTAAACCGGAATTAATCTATAATGCCGCCGTAAACCGCCTGTCCAAAAGAAATTCCGCCGTCATTAGGGGGGATTTTTTTGTTAAAAAAGATATTAAATCCGCTTTCTTTTAAAATTTTACCGCTTTTATCCCTCAAAAAAGCATTTTGAAATACCCCGCCGCTCATACAGACATTTTTGCAGCCTATTCTTAAAGCAATATCCCTTAT
Organism: bacterium; assembly: GCA_021802425.1. Lineage (GTDB taxonomy): Bacteria > SZUA-79 > SZUA-79 > Acidulodesulfobacterales > Acidulodesulfobacteraceae > Acidulodesulfobacterium. The sequence goes on from JAJZXJ010000008.1 coordinate 35,274, forward strand.
AATGAGGGCAAGGGTATTTATAAATCTTCCTGCAATATTATTATATAATTCCGCATGTAATTCTGAATTATTATTATTAATAATAATTTTTATAATCTGAAGCAACATAGGGTTATAATCGATTATAAACAGGTCGTTTATTTTATCATAATCCAAGACATATTCAAAAAAATCGGATTTTTCTATCCCGTAATCCAATGAGATCCGCTGATTTTCAATTTCCTCTTCCCCGCTGCCGCATAAATTTTCTAAATACACTGCCGCCTCTCCCTCATAAGAAATATCCCCTTTAAAGCCGCATAAACATGAAACGGCATCAAAAATTCTTCCGCAAGAAGATGTATATGGAGAATTAATTCCACTCTCCCACATCTTAAAAAATATGTTTATATTTTCTAGGGAAAGACCTGTTAAATTCGAAATACCGTCAAATTTAAAATAGTCGCCCATGCCGTTAAAATTATAATTTTTGGCAGATTCATTTCTATTTTTAAAAAAGAGACCAAATAGAAGGCTCAAAAGAACCCTTTGCGGGGATTTAACGGCTTTATCTCCGCCAAGAAGCCTGAATTTTTTGAAACTCCCCACCCTCTTTAAATTCACATAGCTTCCCTTAAAAAATTCCCCTCCCCAAATACTTACATCGCTTCCGTCATCCCCGTAACCTGTTCCGTCAAATGCCGCGCCAAAAACTTCATCATTCAACCCCAATCCGTTTTCGGCCATACAGGAAATAATATGAGCCCTGTGATGTTGCAAGGATAAACACTTTATGCCTTCTTTTTCAGCTTTTTCTTTAACCCACCTTGTATTTTCATAACCGGGATGGCTGTCGCACACTATAATATCAGGTTTAAAATTATAAAACCTTTCAAAATCTTCCACATTTTCGGTAAAATTAACGAAGCTATCAATACCGTCCAAGTCCCCGTTATGCTGGCTTAATATAACCGCTCCCCCGTTATCGTCGTCTCTGCCTTTATATGCTATTGCAAATGTGTTTTTAAGAAAAGAACCTGCCGCAAAAACATTTCTTTTTAAGTTAAAAGGTAATTTAACGGGATCTGGAACATAGCCTCTCGAACGCCTGATAAAAACCGGATCTTCACCTATCATTTTTATAACCGAATCATCGCATATTCTGAGAATATCCCTGTTATGAATCAAAAAACCGTCCGCTATGGATTTTAATTTGGAAAGCGCTTCAAAATTGTCCTTAATTACAGGCTCGCCCCCAATATTTGCCGATGTAGCAACCAACGGCTTATCAAATAAACTAAAGATAATATAATGAATCGGAGCATAGGGCAAAAAAGCGCCGATATCTTTTATCCCGCAATTCACAAAATAAGAAAGCTTTCTTTTATCTTTTAACAAAACGATAGGCCGTGCCGAAGATAGCATTAAAGCCGGCGAAATATCGCCGGTATAAGCATATTTTAATACCTCGTTTATATCTTTAAACATAACGGCAAACGGTTTCTTCGGCCTATTTTTTCTCTCCCTTAACTTTTTAACCGCTTTATCGTTTGCGGCGTCAGCCATTAAATGAAAACCGCCTATACCTTTAACACAGGCAATCCCGCCATTTTTTAATAGTTCGACCAATGATTTTATGGCATCTAAGCCTTTTGCGTTATTTATATTGTCCGCCGGCAAGCAGGATAATAATTCCGGCGGCTTACAATTCGGCTTATTTAAAACAAATTCAACCCCGGGTCCGCATGAAAAACATCCGTTAGGTTCCGCATGGAACCTCCTGTTTAACGGATTTTTATATTCGCCTTCGCATGCGGGACACATTTTAAACTTATCCATGGCGGTAGATGCCCTGTCGTAAGGCATCCCCTTAATTATCGTAAATCTTGGGCCGCAATCGGTGCAGTTTATGAAAGGATAAAGGTATCTCCTGTCCGAAGGATTTAAAAGCTCCTTTAAACATTCATCGCATATTGCAATATCAGGAGAAGCTATTAAATTGAAATTGCCTTTACCGTTATTGTTTGTATGATTAAGCGGTTTATCCGATTCTTTAATATTAAAATTATTATAAAAAACGGGGGGATTAAAATTGACGGTTTTTGTATTTATAGCCGCCAGAGGGGGTTTTTCTAAATCTAAAAATTTTATAAAATTTGCTAAATCGTTTTCCTTTCCTTCGGCATCGATTGCAACCCCTTCCATATCATTTAAAACATAACCTTTAATGCAATATTTTGCTGCGAGCCTGAAAACAAAAGGCCTAAAACCCACTCCCTGAACCCTGCCGGATAATTTAATTACAGCCCTTTTAATGTTTTCATTATTTTTCATCAGCAAATTCGCGGCAAAAGTTCGCCCGACGGATAATCCAATAATCTATTAACGCCGTAAATGCCTTTTAAAATAACCTTCCCTTTTAAATCCGGGCTATTATTATTAATATCATTATTGTTTTCGACAACTCCTATCACCCTTGCATTTTTACCGAGCGGGTGGGATTTAAGAATATCCAAAGCCTTCTTTGCACACTCAGGCTTGACCGCAAAAACTGCCCTCCCCTCGCATGCAAGTTGATACGGTTCAAAACCCAAAAGCTCGCAAAAACCCTTCACGCCGTCCCTTACAGGAATCTTATCTTCTTCTATGTAAATAGAAACACCTGCGGTTAAAGCCCACTCGTTAAGAACAGCGGCAAGCCCGCCTCTCGTGGCATCTCTTATAGCGCTGACGATAACCCCCTGTTTCAAGGCCATATCTATCATATCCCATAAAGAAGCGCAGTCGCTTTCCGTTTCCACATCCATATCTATGCCCTCTCTTTGCGACATAATAGCCGCTCCATGGTCGCCTACATCGCCGGAAACAACTATGACATCCCCATCCGCTATATTATAAACGGAAATATTTTCATATAAAACATCGCCTATTCCGCTTGTGTTTATAAAAATACCGTCCGCTTTTCCTCTTGGGACGACCTTTGTATCTCCCGTTACAATCTTGACCCCGCTTTTTTTTGCCTCTTGAGCCGCCGAATTTATAATCTTTTTTAAATCTCCTGTTAAAAATCCTTCTTCTATTATAAGTCCTAAACTTAAAAAAAGCGGTTTTGCCCCCATAACGGAAAGGTCGTTTACCGTTCCCGCAACGGACAATTTTCCTATATCGCCGCCCTTAAAAAAGATTGGGCTTACCGTGAAGCTATCGGTAGTAAAGGCTATTTTTTGCGGAGAATTTAAAATCGCGGCATCTTCCAGCAATTTTATTTGATTTTTTGCATTATCGTTATTTAAATTCAGGCCGTAAAGTTCCTTAAAAAGTATATTAACGATTAATTGGGATGTCTCTTTTCCGCCGCCGCCGTGGGAAAGCAAAATTTTATCGTTATCGTTTAATTTATATGAATTCATAAGTTTATAATTTATAAAAGTTTTTTTAAAAATTACGATATTTATAATATGCGGCGCACGCCCCTTCAAAAGAAACCATACACGCCCCGATTGGATTTTCGGGGGTACAAACTCCGTCAAACAGGGGACAATCGTCCGGCTTCAGTCTTCCTTTAAGTATTTCCCCGCATTTACAAGCCGCATTTTCTTTGGCATCATGGGTCGATTCCCCTAATTTATCCCTAAAAACATATTCGGCGTCAAAATCTTTAAAGTTATCTTTTAATTTCAGCCCGCTTTTCGGAATATTGCCGAACCCTCTCCATTCGAACCCGTCCCGAACCTCAAAATATTTATCGACTAAGTCCTGCGCCTTTTTATTTCCCTTTTCTTTAACCGCTCTTTTATATGCAATTTCCACCGCTGGATTATTGTTGTTAATCTGTCTGGCTATCAAAAGAATTGCGCTTAAAATGTCATAAGGTTCAAATCCCGCAATAACCGCCGATTTTTTATATTTTAGCGGAATATCTTCATAAATACCGCTTCCGGTAATAACGCTTACATGTCCAGGACAGATAAAACCGTCTATTAAATTGTCGTTGGAATCTAAAATAGCATTTATAGGCGGAGGCACAAGAACATGATTAATATAAAATAATATATTTTCGATTTTTTTTGCTATCGCTTCTTCGATAAGGGCTGCCGTCATCGGCGTTGTCGTTTCGAACCCTATTGCAAAAAAAATAATCTTTTTATCCTTATTGCTTTTATCCGCCGCTATTTTTATAATATCGAGCGGGGAATATATCATCCTTACATCTATTCCTTTAGCCCTCTCTTTTATGAGGGAACTATTTGTTCCTGGAACCCGCATCATATCGCCGTAAGCCGCAAGTATAACATCGGGCAAACTCGCAATTTCTATAGCCTTATCGATTCTTTTTATCGGCATAACGCAAACGGGACAGCCGGGGCCGTGAAGAAAGTTTATCTTGTCTTTAAGAAGGGTATTCAGTCCGTATTTCATAATGGAATGGGTATGCCCGCCGCATATTTCCATTATATTTATCGTTTTTTTGGCTTCGATGCTTATCAGAGAGGTTAGCCGTTCTATATCGCCTTGTTGCTTAAAAGAGGAATATATGCTCATTCTGACCCGTTCTAACCGGTTTTTAATCCATTTTATTTTCGATTTCCTTAAACAAATTAAGGCTTTCTATTGCTTCATTCTCGTCTATTTTTTGCATCGCGTAACCCACATGGATAAGCAAATAATCCCCTATTTTAGCCTGCTCCTCTAAAAGCATGGTGGATATAAGCCTTTTAGAACCCATCGTATCTACGACGGCAATGTTATCGCCTTTTATTTCTACCACTCTGGAAGGGATTGCGAGACACATTGATTATGTCCAAGTATAAATTAAATTAATAGTTCGATACTGCTTTATCTATTATTTTACCCCGTTTATCTATAAAATTCAATGTATAAGATAATGGCAAATTAAATTATTTAATGGACTTTATATAAAAAATAAGTTAAGATAATGTTCACTGTCTTTTACTTGTATAGTTTATCATACCACATGTTTTAAATGTCGTTTTGTCTAAATTCCGTAAAAATCATTCAGGGCAAAGGTAATACAATAATACAAAGCTAATGTTCTACTGTTTATGAGGTTTCTATGAAAAGATTAAATAACATGGCATATAATCTGCGTCCGCTTAAACAGATGTCGCATCCAACCGACCTTATAAAGCAGTTTACCCCGAATTGGTTTACTATGAATATGGGAACAGGTATTCTGTCGCTTATGCTTGCGGCTTTTCCATATCAGGTTGCAGGATTGCATCTGATAGCGGAGGGCTTATGGATAGCTAACATCGCTTTGTTTATAATTTTTAGCATTCTTTTTATCGGACGCTTTATATTTTATTTTCAATCTGCAAAAAAGCTGCTAAAACATCCCGTGCAATCGATGTTTTTGGGAGCTATACCTATGGGTTTAGCTACTATTATAAACGGGTTTTTAATATTTGCGGGAGCGCAAATGACACCCATAGCCTTAAATTTATGGTGGTTTGACGCTTTTATTTCTATAATCGTAGGTTTGTTGGTTCCTTTCTATATGTTTACGAATCAAAAACATAGTATAGAAGACATGACTGCAATATGGCTGCTGCCGATAGTCCCTGCCGAAGTTGCAGCCGCATCGGCAGGTTTCTTAGCTCCGCATGTTACTCCTGTTATAGGCAGATACGTTATTATTTTGGGTTATGCGCTGTGGGCATTTTCCGTTCCGCTGGCATTCGGCATCCTCGTAATATTATTTTTGCGCCTTGCATGGCACAAGCTCCCGCATAGGGATATGGCGGTATCTACATGGTTGACATTAGGACCGATAGGCACGGGCAGCTTAGGTTTGCTTCTTCTTGGAAACGATGCGCCTGCGGTATTTACCGGAACAAAACTTTATATTTATGCTAAAACCGCTTATAGCGTCGGACCTATAGGGGGACTAATTATGTGGGGATTCGGCTTCTGGTGGCTGATAATAGCTATCCTTATGACATTAAAGTATATGCAGGAAGACTTGCCTTTTAATATGGGCTGGTGGGGATTTACCTTTCCTCTGGGGGTTTATACTTCGGCAACGATTACACTGTTTAGATTAACGGGAATGGAACTTTTTAAGGTGATCGGCGCTATTTTTGTCATCATGCTTGCTTTTTTCTGGACCGCGGTTACATCGAAAACATTGCATGGAATGTGGCACGGCTACTTATTTAAAGCGCCTTGTTTGTCAATCGAAACCGGACTTCCCGATAAAGATATGAGATGTGCCGATTAATCGAATAAATCCTTTAACAAAGCCTAAAAACCACAAAATTGCCGGCAAAATTTTTAAAACATTTTAACATTTTCTACGGCAATTTAGGGTAAAACAGGTTCATTGATTTTTTCATAGTAATTTTTATCAAAAGAATAATTATACACCTCGCCTGTTTCTATAATATAATGCCATCCATATATGTTAATTTTTTTGTCCGTTAATTTAGCTTTAATATAAGGATATGAATATAAGTGTTTGATTTGTTCTTTTACATTCTCTCTTTCGGTCAATAACTCCCTTTCTTTTTCATTGAGGTCAAGATTATTACCGGCCGCTAAATTTAACACTATTTTTTTAACATCTTTAGCCAGTTCTAACCATTTTTTTGTATGAGGAATATTTTTTAGATCCTCGTCCGTCATATATAAAGCCTTGCATCCTCCGCAATTTGAATGTCCGCATACTACGATATTTTTTACATCTAATATATTTACGGCATATTCTATCGCGGAAGTGGTTGCCAAAAACTCATTGACAGTCCTATATAACGGGATTATATTGGCAATATTCCTTACGACAAAAAGTTCTCCGGGTAATGACTTAGTGATAAGATTTGGAACAACCCTCGAATCGGAACACCCGATAAAAAGCGTATGCGGATTTTGTTTTGCTCCTATTTTTTTAAAAAGTTCACTATATCTTTTATACTCATTATTATTAAAATTAATTACGCCTTCAAATAAATTATCCATGTTAAACTTCTCCTTTGAAACTGCTTTACGCCGTTATAATTTTATAACTTAAAGGCCTTCTTCCACCCTGTTTCTTCCGTTTTCTTTTGCCCTGTATAAGGCATTATCAACCCGCTTAATAAGACTGTTAATAATGTCTTGCGTATTACCCAAATTATCTTTTTCGCCATATTCTACAGCCCCGAAACTACAGGTAAGCCCGTAAATATATTTAAAGACATTTTCCTCGATTAATTTTCTTAGGCTTTCAGCCTTTGCTTTTGCGTAAACTAAATTGGTTTCGGGCATTAATATCATAAACTCTTCTCCGCCAAATCTGACAAAAAAATCGGTTTCCCTTAAATTGGCTTTTATAAGATTAGCAAGCTCTATCAAAATATTATCTCCTATTTGATGCCCGTAATTATCGTTTATTTCTTTAAAGTGGTCTATATCGAACATAATTAAAGACAGCGGCCTATTATATCTAAACGCCAGTTTAACATACCCGTCCAAAATATTATCTAATTTTCTCCTGTTAAAAATCCCCGTAAGAGGGTCTGTTTCGGATAACTCTTGAAAGCGTAATTTCTCTTTTTCTAATTCCCTTTCCAGCAACACCTTATCGGTCATATCGAAAAATATAGCGAGAGCGACGAACCATCCTTGATAAACAATGGTTTGGACATGAAACAATATATGTTTTTCTTTGCCCTTTTTGGTAAAAGTATGAAAAGTGTATTCAAAATAAAATTGTTCTCCCTTAAGCCTTCTTTCTATATTGGCTTTGATAACAGGCCTATCTTTTTCCCCAAATAAATCCCATATGTACATATCGTAGAGTTCTTTTTCGGGATAACCGAAAAATTCTACGGCTGCGGGATTGGCATAAAGTATCTTCGTGTCACTAATGTAAATCCCTTCGACCATACTGTTAACTATAGCGCTAAAAAGTTCCTCGTTCTCCTTTAACCTCTTTTCTAATTCTTTCTCTTTAGTTATGTCCAAAAGCACGCAGTCTATCATATCTTTTCCGTAATCATCTTTTTTCAAGCGGCAGGCAATGTACACATCGATAATCCTGCCTTTTAAAGTCTTTCTTTTCCCTTCAAATTCATAGACCCCTTTTTTCATTATATTTTTAATAACATTGGCTCTTTCTTCTCCTTCAACATATAAATCCACAATTTTGGTATTAATTAACTCTTCTTTGCCGCTTGCTTCAAAAATTGTTACCATATAATCGTTTACATTAATAAAACGTCCTTCTTCATCTGTTGTTGCCTGATATACCCCGATAGGCAGAAATTTTACAAGGTTATTATATTCGAGATAGGAATCCAGAAGCTTTTTTTCAAGCCCCTTCCTGGCGGAGATATCCCTTGCTATGCAAACGCCCATCCTTGTTTTTCCAATATCGAAAATATTATCAACCGCTTCAACCTGTATAATTTTTCCGTCCTTTGTAAGATGATTAGCTTCATAAGTTAAATATCCTTTTGAAGCCAGCTCAATAAAATAATTTTTCATTTTGTCATAATCGGCTTTCGGTATTATATTAAGAGGGGAAAGTTTAAGAAACTCGTCTTTATTATAGCCAAGCCTTTTAAGCCCGGCCTCGTTTGCATCGATAAATGACTTGGGAAAACCCTCTTTAGAATATTCCATTAAAAAAACTGCATCCCCTATCGAGTCAAAAAGCGTCCTGTACTTTTTCTCGCTCTGCTTTATCTTTAACTCCTTACTTGAAATATTAAATATAAACAGTATTAAAATTATAAAAAATAAGAAGAAACCTGCAATAAAAATCAGATTTAAAATTAAATGAAAATATAAGGCATCTTTAATCTTGTGTTCGAAAGCCTGTTCCATTAAAGGAGCATAATTCGGACCGGCTTTATACATATTAATGAATAAAGGTTCCATAAATGCGCTTTTTGCCATAATTTTATGGTGGATAATAAGGGTAACAAGAATGGGAACTATCAAATTTTTCCAATTGTAATAAGCTTTGTTCTCAAAAGGAAGAATGGTCTTCTCTAAAAAAGGGAATTTTTCAAGATTTTTATTGAACTCTTCAAACCTTTTATTTGTAAGGCCTATTAAGGCGCTTAATTTTAAAAGAGATGATTTTAACCTTTTTTTATCGTTTTTCCGCGAAAAATGGACGACGTCCTGCGCAGAACTTACGGTCAGCCTTATGCTGTCCGAAAGTTTTATAACCCCCAGCTGAATATTATTATCCGCATTCATATCGTTTTCCATTTTTAAAATAACAGAATTATAAATAATTGCGGAAATAACAATATATGCGGTCAAAATAATAATGCCGAATAAAAATGTTTTTGATTCAATTAACCTTTGAAAATTCATCGCAAATTCCTATTAAAGCCGATAAATAAATTAAAAGACAAAGTTGTCCTCTTTGGCTTAAGAGCAGTTTTAAATTTTATCGGCGAAGACTTGCCTGTCTCGTTCGATTTTTCGGGGGGCATATTTTATCGCTGCAACGCTGCAATGGAATTTATACCGAACGCCGGATAACCTTTTCGTTTAATCTGGTTCATTAAACCGCTGACAGCTTCTTTCACTGAATTAAGCAGCGAACTCTCACGCTCGAAAGAATCGGGGTTATACCGCCTGAATCCTATATATGTATTAATAAGGTAATAACTGGTTATATTGTTTTTGCCGATATTACGGTATAATCCGGCGCTGGAATAATAAACATATATTCCCGCCTTTTTGTAAAAAAAATCATTAGCCGTCACATGTATCCCGTATTTTTTATAAGGATATTTAACGGTAAACCAAGTCGGAACATTATCTGCTAACCGCCTGTTTATGAACTTGCTCGGAATGGATGAAAAGTTGGAAACCGTATAACCAAATATTCCGGCTGCACGGCTTGCCTGAGGCATCGCTAAAAATATAAATGAACAAACCGATAAACTAATTAAAATTTTTCTCATTGTTTTTTCCCTCCATTAAACCTGGTTATTATTAATAGCTCCAAAATAATCGTGCGTGTACACTGTGCGCATAAATATATGTCAAAATAAAATACTTTGAAAACTTGGCTTACCCCCACTATTGCATTGCCGGAATTTTTTAAGAGGCTTTTTGGCTATAACTTCTCTTAATGATTATGTTATCATAAAATAAAATATAGATATTATCAATACATATCTTTATGCCCTAATTTTTCGCAGGAGGATCAAAGTTTATAAAAGAATATTAATTATTGACTTAAAATAGGACAATATAGTATTATTATATCATAACACAAAACGCAAAAGGGGCTGTAGCTCAGTTGGCAGAGCGCTTGCATGGCATGCAAGAGGTCGTCGGTTCGACCCCGATCAGCTCCACCATTTAAAAAACTTACAACTGACAAACCATAAAAATTAAGATTCGGGATATTAAAAACCTATTTCCTCTCCGTAATCCGGCATATAAACATTAAACCCTTTTTCCTCGAGTTTGCTTTTATAAACTTTCATAACATACTCATCGCCATGAATCAGGCATACTTTTTGAGGCTTGACCTTTACGGCCGTTATCCATTCCACAAGTTCATTCTGGTCTGCATGCGACGAAAAGCCGTTTATTGTATAAATTTGCGCATTTACTTTAAAACTTTCGCCTAAAATATTCACTTTTTTTTCTTTTTCGACTATAAGCCTTCCCAGAGTTCCTTTTGCCTGATAGCCGACAAATATGACGGCATTTTCTTTTTTCCAGATATTATGCTTCAGGTGATGAAGAATCCTGCCGCCGTGGAGCATTCCGCTTCCGGCAATGATAATAGCCCTTCCTGATACATTATTAATTTGCTTAGATTCTTCGATATCTCTTACGATATTTAAATATGGAAAATCGAAAGGATCGCCTTTTTTAAAAAGCGGAATTTTATCCTCTTTAAAATAAGAGAGATTTTGAACAAATATATCGGTTACACTTAGAGCAAGCGGGGAATCCAAAAACACCTTGCATGACGGAAGAAGACCCTGTTCGTAAAATTCCCTAAGCATATAAAGTATATCCTGCGCCCTCTCCGCAGCATAGCTGGGAATCAACACATTGCCGTTGTTTTTGAGCGTATCCGTGATTGCCGCTAAAAATTCTTCTTTAGATTCCTGAAAACTTCTGTGATTTCTGTCTCCGTAAGTTGTTTCGGTGTACACTACATCTGCTTCATCGGGATATTCAAAGTTTTTAACTATCGGTTTTTCTTTGTTTCCCAAATCGCCGGAAAAGATAACCGAGCCATCGCCCTTCTTTATTTTTACGAAAGACGAACCCAGAATATGCCCTGCGTCGCGAATTTCTATAACAAACCCGCTTTTTAAATTGTAAGGCTTATTATATTCTAAAACAGGGTTAAAAAAATCGAACGAGTTTAAAACATCAGATTCGTCATATAAAAGTTCCGGCTTTTTTTCGTTTTTCCTTAAAGATTTTTTTAATTCATATTTATAATTTTCGAATATTATCTTTCCGGTGTCTAAAAGCAAAACTTTAGAAAGTTGGTATGTCGGTTTAGTGCATAGAATTTGCCCTTTAAATCCGTTTTTTACTAAAAAAGGAATTCTGCCGCAATGGTCTATGTGGGCATGGGTGAGTATTAAATAATCAACCTTTTTAGGATCGAAGCCGAGTTCGTAATTTTTATCCTCAAAATCCCTTTCTTGAAACAGCCCGCAATCCACCATTATATTCACATCATCTTTATCATCCGTTAACAGGTGGCAGCTTCCGGTAACATTTTTTGCGGCTCCAAAGGATTTTATAATCATTTTTATAATAAGCTCTTTATTTATATTTGAAATAATAACTAAAATCTCAGCCTTAAACCAACCTCAGGACCGTCAAACGCTAAACTTCCATCGACATTATTTGTGTTAACATGAATCTTGTCATACACATAATCCGCAAAAACCGACAGAGGTCCGACCGCCTTATAGTTTACGCCCGCGTTTATATGGTAATAATAGCCTTTTGAACCGATTGTGAATCCCTGGAATTTTCCTACCAATGATATATCGTTAAGTGGAGAAATTTTTATTCTTCCCCCGATAATGGGCAATGGTAAATTCACATTTTTTGATTCCGAAAGGGAAAGGGATGGGGCATCGAGCTCTGCTTTAGCCGTGATGACATTAACGCCCACCCCGATTCCGATTTCCGCATATCTGTTTATCGAAAAATTATGTGTATAAAACAGTTTATAGCTGTACAAGTCTAATTTTGATGTTACGGGAGCGCTGGCGGTATAAGTCTGTCCGTTAAAATAAACGGTTTGGGACAAAACTTTGGAGCCGCTATAAATGTATGGGACATAAGTAAAAGAAATTCTATTGTCGTATAATATTAAGAACGCGGCTTTAAACATCGGTTCGGTCTTGGTTGTTTGAAGCCCGATATCCGAAGGAGTCATGTTTGTCGGAGCAAATCCGTTTACCAAATTCCCAACCGCTACATGCCCCGAAAGATTTTGAAAATAGGCTCCGCCCTTTACCTCCGCGCCGAGCATACCCGAAGCATAAGCCTTAGGCGTATTTAAGGGTATGAAAGATATTAAAATCAAGCCGGCAAAAGCGGCAAAAATAAAAATAATAGATGAGCGGAATAATTTTAGAGATTTATTATTGTTAACGGTTCCTTTAAAATTTAGCATTGACATAATAAATACCTCCCGTTTATTAAAAGTCGTTTATTTATATATTTATATTGCTAATATAGATTGCCTCTTTTTAACTTTTTTATTTTTTATTTTATTATTGTTATTATTTATTTTAAAACTTGTCAAGATATTTTTCTTGCTTTCAATAATGTATAAAATATAATATAATTCTTGCATATTTAACGGGTCTTTTTTGTTTCAACAAATTTACATAACGGGGGTCCATTATTTTAATGAATTTTAAATATCTGGAAAACCTTACAAAGATAGTCGAAGGAGTGCTTACAAATTATAACATAGCTTATGCATGGATAGGTATAAAAAAAGATAATTTCCTAATTCAGCCGATTCTTTCCATAGGATTCGAAAAATCTTTTCTCGATGAAATCGAGATAAGATGGGACGACTCGAAATACGGAAACGGGGAGGCGGGAAGATCGGTTAAAAGCGGCAAGCCCGTCGTATTAAATGATGTAAATAACGACCCCTCCTATAAATCTTTTTTAGATTACGCCGAAAAATACGGCTATAAATCCTCTGCGGCAATCCCCCTTAAAATGGACGATACAATTTTAGGTTCGCTCAATGTCTATTCTAAAAGAAAAAACTATTTCTCGGATAGGCTAATGAGTGAAATCACAGCTTTTAGCGAAGCGTTATCCCCGATAATATATAATACGATAATAAAAGAACCTCACCTCGATGAAAAACTGACTGAATATATGGAAGTGCTTTATGATATAACACTTAATATAAATAAGGGGGTAATGTCCGATTTAAATATAAATTACTTAATCTTAGACGCATTATCCATTATCGAAAAACTGCTTATGGCTGACGGTTCCGAATTTATAATTTATAATAGAACGACGCATAAGCCCGAATTAAATGTTCCTTCGAAACTATGGATAAAAAATTTTAGGAAATCGTCTTCGGATGAAGTTTTTCATGGAATAACGCCTGCCCTCGATTTTTTACTCAGCAGCTCGAAACCATATACCTATGACTATACAAAATTTCCTCCTGCCATCCCGTTTTATTTAAAAAAGGGGCTTAAAACCATAGGCGGCGCTTCTATGAAGGCATACGTGTATGATAGGCAGTATGAAGCCGTGCTGGTTCTTGCGAGAAAATATAACAAGTTGTTTAAGGAAAGCGAACTCAGCCTGCTCCGGCTCCTATCGCAGCTTTTTTTCTCGAGCTATGCCGTAAACAAGTATATGTCAAATATAACCGCTCTCAGTAAAGACCTCGATATTCTTTCCCGTATCGATGTTTTAACGAATACATATAACAAAGAATCCTTTATGATGTTTCTTAACGAAGAAATAAACCGCTACAAAATAGCAAAGGAAAGTTTTGTTATCGGGATAATCGACATCGATAATTTTAGCCACATAAACGATACTTACGGCTATTCGATAGGCGACATCCTGATAAAAAGGGTTGCCGAATACTTAGAAGAAAGTCTTTCAAAATTTGGAATAATAGCGAGGTTAAGCGGTGATGAATTTGGCGTGATTATGCAAAACACGACTAAAAAAATTGCAAATTCTACTTTAAACAAGCTGATTTCGGATTTATCCGATAAAAAGTTTAACTTGGACAATATCTCGTTAAATTTAGGCATCACGGCAGGCATTGCAGAATTTCCGTCCGACGCGTCTCTCACGGATGAACTTCTGTCCATTGCCGATAACGCCCTTCATTTTGCCAAAGAAGAAGGAAAAAGCATGGTGGGATATAAGGAAATTGCAAAAAATTATATAATTAAAAGCTCCAAGACCGATTTAATTTACAAAGCTATCGAACAGGACCTCTTTCTGCCTGCATTTCAACCGATAAGAAATATTAGCGATCTTGCAATTTACGGCTATGAATCCCTTGCAAGAATTAGAATGAACGGCGCGGTGTACTCGGCCTACGAATTTATTGACACAATAGAAAAGCTTAATCTTATTAACAAACTCGATTTTATTTTAATGGAAAAGGCTTTTGATATTTTTAACCGGTTTTCAATGGATAACGCAATAGAAACAAAGCTTTTTTATAATATAAATCCCGGCATGTTTAAAAACGCAAAAAATATCGACGAATTAAAGAAAACAATTAGAAAACATAATATGGAAGGAAAATTGTTCTTCGAAATTACGGAAAGAGAAACTCTCCCGAATTTAGAAGGATTTTCAAAATTTGTTAAGATTATGGACGAAGAGGGGATATTTTTTGTGCTGGACGACTTTGGAAGCGGATATTCTTCCCTTAATTATCTTAAGTATCTTCCATCGACCCCTATTATAAAAATCGACGGCTCATTCATTAAAAACTGCCATAAGAATAAAAGGGATGCCAGTCTTGTCGAAGGAATAGCGACACTGGCAAAAAGCATAGACATTATCCCGTTAGCCGAATTTGTCGAAAACGAAGAAATACTGACCGAATTAAAACAGAGGGGCATAGAGCTTGTTCAAGGATATTACACCGGCGAGCCTTCATTCGATATCAGCCTTTAATTTAACCGGCTAATTTAGAATATATCTTCGCTTACATGCTATGAAGAACATGGCTTTTCAGTAAGCGAAGATGATTTGTATTTCTTCATTTTATAAAGTCTTTTATCGCCCTTTAGATACAAATCGTCAATTGTTTTTCCATCCTCAAGGTATGTCGCAAAGCCTATCGAAGCGCTAAGATTTATTATTACATCGTCTTCTAACATAAATTTCTTCTTTTTAAGCTCGTCTTTTATCTTTTTAATTATGCTCTTAGCGCCGCCTGCGTCGGTATCCGGAAGTATCACCATAAACTCGTCTCCCCCGAATCTCGATATGACATCACAGCTTCTTAAAGATTCCTTTAAAAAATTAACAAACATTTTTAATGTTATGTCGCCGATTTTATGTCCGTACTTATCGTTAATATCTTTAAAATTATCGAGGTCGAACATTAAAATTGAAAATATAGCTTTGTTCCTGCCGGCCCTTGCTATCTCTTTTTCCAAAAAACCTTCGGCAAATCTTCTATTGAAAGCCTTCGTCAGAGAATCGACGGTTGCGTAAAAATGGGCTTCTTTATACACCTTTAGCGCCATTATGTAAGATGATATCGTATTGGCAACATCGACTACAAAGTTTATTACTTCATCCGTAAAATAATCTTTTTCCAGATTAAAAATATGAATTAACCCCTGAACCCTTGAATTAAAAGATATGGGGACGCATATATAACCGCCGCTTTTTTGGGGATATATATGGTAGCGGCAGGTATAGTCCTTATTTATATCTTTTACGGTAAAAGGCTTATTTTCTCTTATTATATAACAAAGCGAAGGGTTATGAGTAACCTCTTTAGATTCGATAAAGCCGCCGCCGACAGGTTTTAACGAGGTTACGATATTAACCCTTTGCGAGTCAAAATCTATATTTTTTATCAATATCTGATTGGCTTTTACATTTTGTTTTAAAAAAATAAGCGCATCATGATAAATATCCTCTTCGTTGATTTCCCCTTGAATTTTTTTGATAAAATCGTTAAATTTCCTTAGCCTTTCCTGCGTATTGAGCAATTCCTCTTTTTGTTTTTTAAGTTTATTTTCATTTTCTTTAACTTCGGTTATGTCCGTTAATATGCAAAATCTGCCCGAATACTTGCCGGCATCATTGTAAATCGGGGTAGTAATCCTTCTTATATATTTAACTTTATGGTCTAACTTGCGGGATATAATAGTTTTAAGCTGTTTTGGAGCGTTTTTGGCATCTCCGTTAATTTTTTTTGGGAAGAAAGGCACCAGGGTTTTAATAGATTTATCGACTTTTATTAATTTAAATAGATCCGCAGCTTTGGAACCCCTTAATTCAATTCCTTTTTCAAGTCCGCACATTTTTATAAAAGCTTCGTTATAGTCGATTATCGTGTTATTTATATCATAAAATATAAAGCCGTCTGGAATATTCGAGAGCACATTTTTGCAAATATCGAGCTTTTCCATTTACAACTCCATAAATTACAATAAATTGCAATTTTTCGTTTTACCGGCTAAAGAGGTAAGAATTTATAAATTTTTTTTGAATGGTCGGGACGACTGGATTTGAACCAGCGACCCCTTGCTCCCGAAGCAAGTGCGCTACCGAGCTGCGCTACGTCCCGAAAATAAAAACTAAATTCTTTCCTTCATTTCCATAATTGTCCTTTTGTAATCATCGGTTTTAAATATTCCGGAACCGCTGACGATAATATTTGCTCCCGAATTAGAAACATCGGCAATATTAATAACCTTTATGCCGCCGTCAACCTCTACCTGTGTTTCTAATTCGCGGCGCGATATGATTTTACGCATATTTTCTATCTTAAATAAAGACGAGTATATAAATTCCTGTCCGCTAAAACCCGGATTTACGGACATAATTAAAACCAAATCTATATAATCTAATATCTCATCCAAAGCCGCAATAGGCGTGGACGGATTTATCGCAACCCCGGGGCTTGCGCCCAATTCCCTGATTTTTTCGACAGCCCTGTGCAAATGAATACACCCTTCCTGATGTATCGTCAAAATATCCGCTCCGCTTTTAACAAACTCTTCGATGTATCTTTCCGGTTTATCAATCATCAAATGAACATCTAAGGGAATATCGGTTTCCGATTTTATTGCGCTGACAAGATCCCATCCGGCGGTTATATTTGGAACAAATATACCGTCCATAATATCGATGTGTATTAAATCGGCGCCCGCTTCTTTTATTAATTCAAGTTCGACTGCCAAATTTAATAAATTACCCGAAAGAATAGACGGCGCTATTTTTTTCATTATTTTTTATTAAACCCCTCTTGCCATTTCCTTCAGCTTTTCAATTCTGTCTTCCGTTGCGGGATGAGTGCTGAACAAGCTTTTAAAAGCGCCGCTCCTGAGCGGATTTACTATAAACATATGCGCGGTAGCGTGGGTCATCTGATTTGCTGGCATAGGCTCTTCCTCATTTCCTGCTTCTAATTTGTTTAATGCGCTTGCTAAGTAAAGCGGATTGCCGCTTAACGCTGCCCCGCCCTTATCAGCCGCGTATTCCCTCTGTCTCGAGATTGCAAGCTGAATCAATGTGGCAATTAAAGGGGCGAGTATTGCCATTACGATTAAACCGACAATATTGCCTTCCCTATCGTTGCTCCTTCCCCCAAAACCTGTAAACATCGCCCCCCATTCGGCCATCCATGCAAGCATGCTAATCGCGCCGGCAACGGTAGCCGCAATAGAGCTTATCAGTATATCCCTGTTTTTTACATGGGTTAATTCGTGTCCGATAACGCCCGATAATTCGTTATTGTTTAAAATTCTCATAATGCCCGTCGTAACGCAGACGGCGGCATGCTGAGGATTTCTACCGGTTGCAAAGGCATTCGGGGTATCTTCTTCTACTATATAAACCTTAGGCATCGGGATATTTCCCCTTACCGCAAGATTTCTGACTATCGAATAAAGTTCAGGCTGTTCCGCCTCCGTAACGGGGGTGGCGTGGTACATAGATAAAACCATTTTATCGCTAAACCAATATGTCCCGATATTCATTATAGCCGCAAAAACTAGAGCTATTACCATGCCCTGTGTTCCTCCAAGCACGCCGCCGGCGGCAATAAGTATAACGGTAAGCAATGTCATTAATACAAAAGTCTTAAAATAATTCATACAACTAAATCCTCATCTTTTATCTATATGATTGGCAAATTACGAATCGAAAATCAGTGAATATCAATTGAAAATCAACGGAACTCATCTCTTTTTTCGCATTTCTCGTTTGTCTTTGCCTTATAAATTCATTATACCCCAAAATTTTATGAATTTGTTAAAAAATAATTATCTTTATTACATTAATCTTTAAACAAAAGCCCGCCCCCTTCTCCCCCTTCCATATCTTTTTCCGCCCTTTTATCTATGCTTTCTCTTTTTTCGATAACATCTTCAATCTCGGAGGCGGACGGTAAATCACCCAAATCCTTAAGATTAAAAACCTCTAAAAAATGGTCGGTCGTCTTATAAATTAAAGGCTTTCCGATAATATCCTTCCTGCCCGCAACTTTAATAAGATTTTTTTCCAATAAAAATTTTATTATGCCTCCCGAATCTACCCCTCTTATCGTATCAACTTCGCTTTTAATGATCGGCTGCTTATATGCTATAATCGATAATGTTTCTAATTGCGGTTTTGTAAACTTTTGCGGCTTTACCTTTAAAAATTCGGAAATTATCCCGTAATATTCCGGCTTTGTCTTAAAACTGTAATTATCGTTATTGACGGATAAATATATCCCGTGTCTGCCGTTTTCGTTAAATTCGCCTTTTATAAATTCTATTGCTTTTAAAATCATTTCCTTCTTTTTTTTATCGATTTCCTCTTTCCCTTTATTTTTATTTTTAGAACTTATATCAAAAATTTCGTAAAGCCTTTCCAAAGAGATTGATTCGCCGGATGTAAATATTATAGCTTCCATTGCCGAGGCAAGGATATTTATATCTTCAAAATAATCGTTTAAAGGATTTAACAAAATCATATAATAATTTCGCTAAGTACGGGTAAATAAAATTTAACGGGGCAAAAACGGCTGCGGGTCATAAAGAAACTATTCCGTTATTTGGAATAAAGCCCGACTTTCAGGGAATCGAACCATGTCAAAAATCTGCTAACCATCTCCTTTCCTTTAAAAATGAGACCGTGCTGCGGCGCTATCATTTCGATATCGAGCTTAGAAATCCTATCGATCCAGACCTTTTTCGGTTCATTCGACGGCATCCATCTCTTATGAAAATATTCCATATATTTAATATGACTATCGAAGTCTTGAACGAATATATTCGGTTTTCTTTTTCCTTTTAAATCTTCCTTGGGAACAAGCGCTGCCCCGATGTCGCCCGTAAAAAGTATTTTTGAAACAGGGTCGTATAGATTTAAGTGCCCCGGTGAATGCAGGTAATGCGCAGGGATTATCTCAAAGGCATAATCCTTTGTCATATTCAGCTTCATACCCGTATCTTCAACCATTATCATATTTTCGGGCCTTGCTCCATAATGCGATATAAATGTGGACCAAATCCTGTCTATTATAACCTTCGAGTCGGTGATGGAAAGCCATAAAGCCAATGCCGAGATTACATCGGGGTCCTGATGGGAGGAAAAGATGTATTTCACTTCAGACATTCTGACTTCGCCGGCAAAAGCGGATGAAACGGACGAAAACATTTCTATGCCGCCGGGATCCATTATTGTCGCCACCTTGTCGTGTATGAGCAAATATTGATTCGTATCTATTATGTAATCGGGTCTCTCAAAGTCCTTGCCAAAATAAATAAACTTATGATTGGGCGATTCAAACAGAATTTCGGAAATCATATATATGCTCACCTATTTCAAGTTAAATTACCTTAAATCACACGCAAATCTCTGAAACTTTGCCGTCTATATTCCTAATAGTTTTCGTAAGCCCTTCGTTTAATTTACTGTCTATCCTGAGGGTATCGTTAAGTTTCGCGCTGACCTTTCTAATGCCGAATAGAACATTAGATATTTCCTTTGTCGAACTTGAAGACTTTTCCGAAAGTTTTCTTACCTCATCCGCCACGACCGCAAACCCCCTGCCTGCTTCCCCTGCCCTCGCGGCTTCGATTGCGGCGTTCAAAGCCAATAAATTGATTTGGTCGGTTATCGAAACAATGGTGCTGAGTATTTCATCTGTAAAAAGCGTCAGCTTATAAAGTTCGATCGAGTCGTTATATGTCTTTTCAAGTGTTGAAAATGAGCTTGAATACATATGGGCTAATGAATCGACGAAATTTTTCATATTGTCTTTAGACTCCCTGCAATTTTTAACGAACCGGTTAAATTTTTCGTTAAGTATAGGAAGTTCTTCAGAATCCTTTGCGCATGAGCTAAGAAGGTTGTCTTTGTTCGCTATAGCGTCTTCCTGCGAAGAAATTTTTAGCTTTAACGCCTCTATCTCTTTTTTATAACCATCGACAACCCCTGCGGTTTCACTGTTCTTTTTGCTCAAAGACAGGTTAAGTTCATTATTCTTTTTTTTAAGTTCGGCAATTTCGCTAAGTAATTTTTGATATTCTTTACCCGATATAAGTTTCATAGCGCTTCCTTGTTTAGAATAATTTAAAGAATTATTATATCTACCTAAATCCAATACATATACATTATATTTATATTTATATTTAATTCAATATATATTTTTATATATTTTTGCATTTTAGGGTTATTGCCATTGAGCATTTTATTCCGTCCATCGCGCTTGTTATAATCCCTCCGGAATAACCGGAACCTTCGCCGCAGGGATATAAACCCTTTACGGAGACCGATTCGAAATCATCACCTCTTTTTATGCGAACGGCGGACGATGTTCCCGCTTCGACGGCGGTTAAAACGGAGTTTGAAATAAACCCCTTGAACTTCGTCTCGAATTCGATTAAAGAACCTGCTATAAAAATATTTAAAAAATCCGGGATTATATCAAAAAGGTCATAATATTTGACGGCAGGGAGATAAGAGGGCTTTGGCAAACCGGCAAAATTATTTAACGGCAAGGCTAATGATAAAGCATTTTTTGGTAAATTTTTAATAAAAAATTTAAATTTATTTAATGAACCTGCAATATCTGCCCCGTTATAAAAATTTAAATCCGCGTCCGCGTTACCGTAATCCTTGCTTTTATTGAGCAAGCCGCCTTTTAAAACGGCACCCGCAGCTTTATTTTTAACGGCCGCGGCCTTACCGATAACGCCGCCGACATAATCCGCCGTCGGTTGAAACGGTGCGGTAAAATTACCGCCGCCGGCATTAAAAGCCCTGCTTTCCACGCTTTGCCTGAATATCAGCCCGCCCATATCGGAAGATAGAAGCCCGCTATCCATATAATTACCCATGTAATTCAGCATCTCGGGTCTAACCGTTGCTACGATAGCGCTGTTGGAATTTTCGAGGTCCCTTCCCGAATAACTCATCCCGTTAACGCAAAGATGGTTTTCCTTGGAACTCGAGTTTATAACGAGTCCTCCCGGACACATGCAAAACGAGTATCCGCCAAAACCTTTTGAACTTATATTGTAATACACGCTCTCAAGTTCCTTGCTTTTATACTCTTTATGATTTAAATTATTTTCCTTTTTACCGCCCTTGCTTTCCTTGCTCCCTCTAAAAAACAAACGATTAATAAAATCCCTTTTATGTTCCATTCTGAACCCGACAGCGAAGGGTTTTTTTTCCATATAAACCCCGCTTTTTTTTAACAGCTCATATGTGCCGTAACTGTTTGAACCTGCGGCGATAATTAAGAAATCGGCTTTTAAAACCCTTTTATCCGTTATAACCGAATGCAGCATGAACGGTTTCGCTTCCCCTTTCGGCGCTTCTGTAATTATATCCGTCAATTCCTCTTCATAAAAGATTTCAACTCCGTTTTTTATAAGGTAAGTTCTGATGTTTTTAAGAATATGTATTAATTCGTCGCTGCCGAGATGCGGCTTATGCTCAGTCAAAATATCGCTTTTTGCACCCATTTTTACCAAAAAATCTAAAACATAGGATACTAACGGATCATTTTTTCTTGTCGTAAGCTTGCCGTCAGAAAATGTCCCCGCCCCTCCTTCGCCAAACACGACATTGCTCTTTTCGTTAAATTTTGCATTGCCCCATAAATCGCTTACATCTCTTAACCTATCTTCTACTCTTTTCCCTTTTTCGATAATAATCGGCTTTATCCCATTACTTACGAATGAAACGGCTGCAAAAATTCCGGCAGGACCCATCCCCGCGATTAAAACATTAGGTTTGTTTTTTCCGGCAGTATTATCCGCATATTTTGCATTTTCAAAAATATTATTCTTTTTACCGTAAAAAAAGCCTTCTTCTTCTTTATTAGCCTTCCTTGCTTTTATTTTATTTTCGAGCAAATAATTTAAAACGATATCTTCGACTTCGGCATTTATGTTAAGCGCCTCTGTGCTTGCGTTCACATCCGTTTTAAATCGTTCAACTTTTATATTTATAATGGCTTTAAAGACAGTTTTAGGCTCTTTTTGCCTTAAATCTAAAGATTTCTTAATAATCTTAGAAGAAATTAATAAATCTTTTTTATCTAAATCTAAATCCCCTTTTTCCGAACGGAATTTAAAGTTTTCAAATATTTTTTCCAAGCGCTTGGAAAAAAAATCCTCGTATGCCTTTTCGAAATGGTCGCCGCCGCCGATTACCCCTGTCTTAAAATCGTATATAATTAACATAAAATACCAAAATATATCCGTGATTTTATTCGATATAAAAGTTTATGAGGGATTTACCAAAGATACCGCAGGTTCTTTAGCCAACTCTTCTTTGCTTAATTTGATTGAATTTTTAAGCGGGATTAAAAGCACGGGGCACAGGGAATTTTTTGCAACCGAAAAAGAAATCGAACCTGATATAAATTCCTTAACGCCTATTTTTTGATGAGTTCCTATGGCAATTAAATCCGACCCTTTTTTCCTCGAAAAATTAAGAATTTCGGATGCGGGGAAACCGTAAGATATAAAAATCTCATAATTTAAATAATATAAACCCGATTTTTTTAATCCATCTTCCACGGCCTCATGTGCTTCCTTCATTTTAAGCTGAAGATTGGCCTTCCTGTTTATTATAGAAAACGGCGCGGAAGAGATTACATGCAAAATGTAAAATTTTGCCGCATTTTCCCTAAAAAACGAAGCGGCTTGCGTTAATATAAAAGATGTTTCAAAATTTAAATCGATTGCGACAAGAACCTTTTTTTCTATTTCCATATTTTAATATTATCTAATTCAAACAATTTTTTCAAGGATTGTAAAATATTAATAAACTATTTAAATATTCCCAAATCGGGATTTGGGAATATTAACCGACTTGATTTTTAAGAAAAAATCGGGTACAATTTTACATAATTGAGCCGTTTGTTAGAGCGGAAGCCGAATAATAACAGCAATATTTGCATATGGGGGATGTATATGTGCGAAGATTACCATGACTCGAATTTAACGAAAGAAACAAGAAACCTTGAAATGGCAAGACAATCTTTAATCGAAGAATTTCAAGCAATTAACTGGTATCAAGAAAGATTCGAACTTACCGGAGACGAGGAATTAAAAAAAATTTTAGCCCACAACAGGGACGAAGAAAAAGAACATGCAGCAATGCTTATGGAATACATTAGAAAAAATGACCCCGTTCAGGATGACAAATTTCTTCATCACGATTAATCACGGCTTAATTAATCTCCGCCGTTCTAATGTTAAGGTCTTTATCTATTTTTAACAATGTATAATTGTTGACGCACTTCCACCCTCTGTCGGAATCGTAAGGCTCCGATGCAACCACGGCTTTATCTTCGTCTATCAAGTAATATAAAGAATAATATGCCAATCTCGGCTGCTTCGCTGGATCTTCCCCTTTCTTTTTAGCCTTCGCAAGCCTTAACGCATACAGGTCGTTTTTTGGATCTTTCAGTAAAAAATTGATGGCGGTAAAATCGAATCTATTAACAAAATCGGAAATAAAATCTTTAAGTCCGTCGAAATCGACGCCGTTTTTAAAATTGCCGGCAATTAAGTTTAACAGGGCCTGCGAGTCCGTCATAGATTCGTCTCCAAGGTTATAAACCGTCCCATTATGGGCTAATACATAGCTCGAATAAGGGCTGTCCGAATTTTCCCAATCGGTAACATTATCAATCCCCTTAACTTCAAAAAAATCCGGGCTCACATAGGGGTGGGCATGGATATTGTCAATCTCCCCTTTTCCGCTTGAAGCCAGTCTTATATGTGATATTAAAAGATTTCCGTTAATATAATTAAGTCTTTCGGATAACTCTGCGCTTTCGGTAATAGGGGTTCCGCTTTTAAACAAAAACTCGCGCTCAGGTTCTTTACCTTCATTGTTTTGCCTGTTATTTTTAAACGACATAACATATATGCCGAAACCATCTTTGTGAGGGGCATCGTAAGCCTTCTTAGACTGCGCCTTAAGGCTGTGGAATGCTCCCCCGTTTTCTCTGTCTTCGATTATGTATTTATAATAGATTTTATTTTTTGACATAACCCCGATCATTCTACACACGCTGTTTTCTCCTCGTTTAACCCTTTGTTTTAATACTATTTTATTAAATTTATTATTTTTAGTTTAATATATATTAATCAAAATAATGCTTTTCAAAAAGTTTTAATATATGTTATATTAAATGCGGGTAATCCGACAATACGGCAGGAAGATCGAAAACCCCGCCAGATTCGAAAGAAAGCAACGGTATTGATTCAGAATGTGCGTGTTTTCTCGGATTGCCCTGCCATTAGCTATTGAGCCTTTATGACTTTGCTCTATAATACCATAAAAACAATATAAAATATATCCCCCTAATTGCAGGCAGAAACTTTTAAGTGAATATAATAAATAAAACTGCAAAAATTAGCACTGCCCTTCTCACAGGCAACGAAGCAATAGCCGCCGGCGCTTACAAAGCCGGCGTTAATGTGGCAACAGGCTACCCGGGCACCCCAAGTTCCGAAATCCTTCCCTATCTTGCAAGATTTAACAATGCTATCGTTAACTGGTCGATAAACGAAAAAACGGCGCTCGAAATAGCGATCGGCGCATCTATCGGTTATAAAAGGTCTATGTTCGCCACAAAACATGTCGGACTTAATGTAGCTTCGGATCCGCTTATGACTCTTGCGATAACGGGAGTTCGCGGCGGCATCGTCATTATCACCGCCGATGACCCCGCTATGCACAGTTCTCAAAACGAACAGGACAACAGGTTTTATTCAAAATTTGCCAAAGTTCCGATGTTTGAACCCTCGGATAGCAACGAATGTTTTAAATTTACCGATTCGGCTTTTGAAATAAGCGAAAGGTTCGATACGCCCGTTATAATCAGAACGACTACAAGAATATCCCACTCAAAAAGTATTGTCCATATTGAACCGGCTTATCTGCCGAATATGAATTCAAATTTAGAAAACGAAAATAATTCTTGCCTGAAAAAAAAACCATACATTAAAGACATAGAAAAATTTGTTATGGCTCCTGTTTATGCAAGAAAGAGGCATAAAATTGCAATAGAAAGGCTAAAAAAATTGCAGGAATTTTCAAATAATTCCGGCATTAACAAGATCGAATATAACAGCCTTGATTTTGGAATAATTACAAGCGGGATTTCATACCAGTATGTTAAAGAAATTGCTCCGTTCGCCTCCGTTTTAAAACTCTCTTTTTCTTATCCCGTTCCTGATTTACTTATTAAAGAATTTGTAAAAAGAGTAAAAAGCGTCATTATAGTCGAGGAATTAGAACCGTTTATACAAAATGAAATATCCTCTATAGGCATAAACTTAAGGGGCAAAGAGATTTTTAACAGATTCGGGGAACTTACGCCCGATACGGTAAAAGAAGGGCTTATAAATGCCGGCTTTATTAAAAAATATGACAATAAATCGTCTGACAAATTGCAGGGAAAAGGCGGCTTGAGCAAACTTGACAGTCTTTTGGAAAAATTGCCTCAAAGGCTTCCTGCTCTTTGCAGCGGATGCCCGCATACCTCCGTATTTTATGCCCTGAAAAAACTCAAGGTTCCGGTTATGGGAGACATAGGCTGTTATACCCTTGGCGCATTACCGCCTCTAAATGCAATGGATAGCTGCATATCGATGGGACTTGCCTTTGGAGCGGCGCAGGGCTTATCTTTATCAAATTCCTCGCCTAAAAAAATTGCAGGCATAATGGGGGATTCTACATTTTTTCATTCCGGTATTACTTCATTAATAGACGCAAAATACAATAACGCCTGCTTCACGGCAATTATTTTAGATAATTCGACAACCGCGATGACAGGCGGACAGGATCATCCCGGAACCGGTAAAAACCTGTCTTCGAGTCAAGTCGTATCTAACAAAATAGACATAAAAAGAGTGGTGGAAGGCATTGGAATAGATGAAATATACATAATTGACCCGTATAATTATAACGCCGTTTATAAAACCTTAAAAAAGGCGCTAAGCTCCAAAAATTTAAATGTGATTATCACAAAAAGGCCGTGCATTTTATATCCATGCAAAATCGATCTAGGTAAAAAATTCAAGATACTCGAAGGTTGCAACGGATGCGATCTCTGCATGCAAATCGGATGCCCTTCTATCCTTAATTCGGAGAATTTTTTGGATAATAATAAACCGATTCCTTTTATCGACAGCTCGTGCATCGGCTGTTCTATTTGCAAAGACATATGCGTATTTAACTTTATCGAAGAAATTAAATCTTAACGAACGAACCTTGAACTTATGGATGCGCAAAATATATTAGTATGCGGAATCGGCGGACAGGGCGTGGTTCTTGCCGGAAAGATTATCGGTAATGCCGCTTACGAGAAAGGCTTCGATGTTAAGACTTCGGAGGTTCACGGCATGTCTCAAAGAGGCGGTTCCGTCTCGACCCATATAAGATTTGGGGATAAGGTATTCTCGCCGCTTATACCGGGGCATGGCGCCGATATACTTCTTTCATTCGATATTTACGAAACTTTAAGATATGCCAAAGATTTTGCGGATAAAAAAACATTAATAATTTCGTCAAATTATGGTAAGATTCCATTGTGGGCATCCGCCCGTGAAAATGACAGGATTTCTATTGCGGAGATTAGCGGGGCTTTAAAAATTAATTTCGATAAACTGCTTATGGTTAATAATAAAGAAACGGCAATGTCTTTAGGAAATATCAAGGTTGCCAATATTATACCGATAGGGCTTTTGTCAAAATTTACCGATATAGAAGAGGATTTCTGGTTTAAAGTTATCAAAGACAATGTTCCAAAAAAAACCGAAGAAATAAATATTAAGGCATTTTTAGCGGGTAGAAATGAAAAATAACAACAACATCAAGATAAATTACTTTGAAAAAAAATATGAAACAATGGATTACCCGGAGTTAAAAACTCTTCAGACCGCGAGGCTTAAAGAGACCCTCAAAACCGTATTCATAAAAAATGATTTTTACAAAAACAAATTAAACGAAGCAGGCATAAAGCATATAAGCGATATCGATAATATTAAAAATATAGACGATATTAAAAACTTGCCGTTTACGGCAAAAATAGACCTTGTAAACAATTATCCTTTCGGTATTTTTTCCCGCCCTTTAAAAGACCTGATAAGGATTCATGCTTCCTCCGGAACTACGGGAAAACCCATTATAGCAGGTTATACAAAACGGGACATCAGGGTATGGTCGCATCTTATGGCTCGTGTTTTATGCGCTGCCGGACTCGGTAAAAACGATATAGGACAGAATGCTTACGGTTACGGATTATTTACGGGCGGACTCGGCTTCCATTACGGGGCCGAAGCGCTTGGAATGACGATAATTCCAATGTCAACAGGTTTTACGGAGAGACAGTTTACGATGATGGAAGATATAGGCGCTACAGCCCTTTTTTGCACCCCTTCTTATGCCCTTTTTTTAGGAGAGGAGATAAATAAATTCATAAAGGATACATCAAAAATAAAATTAAAAAAGGGGATATTCGGCGCAGAACCATGGTCGAACGAATTCAGGCAAAACATAGAAAACTCGCTTAACATAGATGCCTATGACATTTATGGATTAAGCGAACTTTTGGGTCCCGGAGTCGCTTTTGAATGCGTATATAAAAACGGCCTGCATATAAACGAAGATAACTTCCTTCCCGAAATAATAAATCCAAAAACGGGCGATGTCCTTAAGGAAGGTGAACCGGGCGAATTAGTTTTAACGAGTCTAAACAGGGAGGCTATGCCGCTTATAAGATTCAGAACAAAAGATATAACGAGTTTATATAAAGATAAATGCAAGTGCGGAAGGTCTTTCGTCAGAATGCATAAAATAAAAGGAAGAACCGACGATATGATTATCTTAAAAGGGGTTAATATCTTCCCTTCCCAAATCGAATCTATAATATTCGGATACGATTACCTTGAACCCGCCTATTTAATCGAACTTTACACCGACAATCTTCTTGACAAAATGAATGTTATTATCGAGCCGAAACAGGATGTTTTTAACATGGGTGAAAGTAAAATGGACGAATTAACAAAAGAAATTTCACATAAAATTTACGAATTGATCGGCATTCGGTCTAAAGTAACCGCCGTTCCGCCGAAAACTCTGGAAAGAAGCCAGGGGAAATCCAAACGAATCAGGGATTTAAGAAAGAAAATATAATATTTATATATTTTATACCGCTATCTTTTCTATTAACCCGCATAATGCGTTTACATCTACGAGCGTATCCCTGCATGGTCCGTTTGGCCTTATATTGGGCAACCCGTAAACCGGCAAAGGAAAACTATCTATAATACCCGAACTTAGGTCCCTTTCGCAAGCCACCGCTATCACGGCCTTCGGCCTTTTTTCCTCCAATACCCTTCTTGCTAATGTTCCGCCCGTTGCTACGGCAATAAAAATACCTTTTTTATCGCTTAATAACGCCAGTTCTTTTATATTACACTTTCCGCATTTAAGGCAATTATGGACGTCCTCGGTAATCTTGGCTTTGCAATTATGCAATTGCAAACAATGCGGGAGCAAAATGAGAATTCTATCCTTGAGTATTTGTTTATTTAAGGAAAAAAGCAAAAAATTATTTATCTCTATAAAAGAACTTTGCATCTTATCCCTGTTAATCCTAAAAACAGAGGTAATAAAAAAGGCCATGGGATATAATAATCTGATTAAAATATATCTTGCCGGATAAACTAATGCCGACCGGTTTTTATTTTTTTTAAAAGACAAACTTATAAAAAAAATGGATAAAACAATAAAAACTATTGCCGCAAAAAACAAAAATATATAAAGGGGTAAATCGGGGCTTAATTTTTCGATTCCGCCGGATATTACCCAAAAAAGGAAAGCCGATATTATCAGCAATACTACAATAGATGCCGATATTATTTTTAAAAAATAAACATGCTCTTTTTTTACAAATTTTACAAACATAGAAATTATTAAATTATTTTAATATATCGCCGTATTTTATCCTGTACCCGTTAATGAAATCCTTATATTCCATAAGCCTTTTACCTTCGGGTTTGAGCCTGAGAAGGCTTAAATATACCCCTTTTTTGGCTGTTTTTATAACAAAACCGTACTTATTTGCAAGGATAACCATGCCGGGTACAGCCGCCGGTATTAATTCAAATGAATTTTGAGTATGTCCCGCAATTTCTTCAAAACCGTTTTTATCCTTTTCAATATAGTCAATATAGTCATAATATCCGGAATGTCCGCCATATATATCCAAACCGTCTTTTGTATTTATCCCATCTTTTTTATCTGCATGCTTATTTATATCTTCCGTATTCATATTGTCATTAAATTCGCTATTAAATTCTTTCCCGTTTATCAAGATTTTTGCCTCAAGAAGTTTAACTATTTTACCCTTAAACATAAAAAAAGCCCCGCCCGACTCTCTGAATGCCCTTATTTTTGAGTAAATTTCTAACGGCCCGCCTCGAAAAAAATCTAACCTTTGGACAGTTAAATTGATGAGTTTTGACTCGGTTATATTACTTATTTTTATCGAAGACTGAGGATAGGCATACTTAAAAACATTCAATTTTACCCTGAAAATAGTTTTAATAACCTCCGCCAAAAGAACCCCGCCCGCCTTTGAAAGATTTTTATAAAGGGTTTCATAATATTCGTCTTTTCCAATTGAAATTTTATTTTGAGCTATAACAGGTCCCGTATCTATCCCGCTATCGAGAGCCATTATAGAAACGCCGCTATATTTAACCCTTTTTAATATTGCATAATGAACAGGGCTTGGTCCCCTCAAATCCGGAAGCAGCGACGGATGAAGATTTAATACTCCATATTTTGGGATAGCCAGTATATCGCCGGGAAGAATCAGCCCAAATGCTACGACAACTATCAGGTCAAGGTCTAACGATTTTAAAAATTCTATTTCATCTTGGTTATTCTTTAGGGTCTCCGGCATTCTGACTTTTATGCCTGCCTCATCGGCGGTTATATTTACGGATGATTTTATAGTTTCCTTTGTTTTGCCGTCCCAAACGGGTGATTTCGTATAAATGCACTTTAAATCCAGAATATTTGTTTTAAAAAGTTCTAAAATGTTTTGCAGCGATTCCGAGGCAATCTCCGGCGTCCCCATAAAAACTACATTCAAGGGCGTGTTCAGGTTATTAAAAGAAGGCATAAATACCTGTAAAGTTAAAATAGCGGCAAATTAGGGTATTTGGATTTAAGAAGTATAACTGACATCCTTTTCCTGTTTCTTAACCTTTGATTTTTTAAGCGCGGCGTTGTACAGAGACCGCTTTAACGGCGAAGCCTTATCGATAAATAAAATTCCGTCAAGATGGTCTATCTCGTGCTGAAAGACTATCCCCAGCAAACCTTGCGCCTCTACAATAACCTCTTTGCCGGATAAGTCCAAAGCCCTGACCTTAATTTCGCTTGCCCTTTCGATATCGGCATTAAATTTAGGAATGGAAAGACACCCCTCTTCATAGACGGTCTTTCCTTCTTTAGAAATTATTTCAGGATTAATTGCCACGATAAGGTCTTTATTTGCATTAAGAATATTCCCCTCATCCAAGGAAAAAATTTTATCCTTATCCGTTTTTCTGCTTATATCTATAACTATGATACGCTTATCCTCGCCAACCTGCGTAGCGGCAAGCCCCACACCGTCGGCTTTGTACATCGTATATGCAAGATCTTTGATTAAAGGAATGTTTTCAGGGATTTCATTCAAGCTTAAAGGTTTTGCTTTTATTCGCAGTTTTATATCCGGGTATTCTAATATATTTAAAAACCTCATATTCGACTTAATAAATTTCGTTAATAATTATTTTCGAACTATTTTGCAATTGCATTAAAATTAAACTTTTTTTGATAAATCACTAAGCCGTGAAGAGTCAGGGGGAGGTCATACAAATGCTGGGTGGCGGCATTAGGTAACTCATGTTTTACCGGTTGCGGCGGAACCTTTAATGCCGCAAACCCGGCAGGAACATTTTTCTTTTTCACCCTCAAAAGAGGACCATGCCTTAACGGCTCGGGAATATCCTTTTGGGGCGTTATTTTAAACATGCCTGTTATTTCTTTTGAACAGAACCAGATACCATTGCTCCAAAAATAATAAAATTTATTGTAGTAATAATAAACCTTCTGATTTTTTTTATTGATATAAGCCGTCATATTGCCCGATATATTAAGTATTATAAATTTCTTATTTTCGGAATAATATTTTTCTCCGTTTTTTTTAACATTAAAGTTATCCGTTCCTTTGGAATAAGCATAGCTTGATAATCCAAGAATAAGGCCGCCGACTAATAAAATAGCAACTAAAATTATTTTGTTTTTTTTGATTTCTTTAAATTTATCAAGCATATAACCTCCAGAGATTTCTTAAATATATCACTATAATTACTAAAAATCAATTTTTATTTTGGGTTGATATTGCATTTATATGCTGTTTGTTTTATAATAAAACAAGCAATAGATATAAATGCCGAAAGATACCGAAACATTTTAAATGAAAAAGGAGATGAAATGCCCCTTCTAAGCGAACAGGATGCCGAATTTTTAAAGAAAGATTTTGAAAGCAAACTTAAAAATAATGTTAAAATAATATTTTTCAAGTCCGAAGATGCCTGCCTGTACTGCAAGGAAGTAAAAGACATTCTGCTCGAGGTTTCAGGTTTGAGCGATAAGATATCTCTCGAAGAGTATGATTTTGACAAAGATAAAGAAAAGGTTAAGCAGTATTCCATTAAAAGAACACCCGGAATCGTGGTCGAAGGAGATAAGGATTATGGCGTTCGTTTTTACGGTATCCCCGCAGGCCATGAGTTTATGACCTTAATCCATGGGATAATGAATGTCTCCGCCAAAAATACCGGCCTTTCCGAAAAAACTATAGAAAAACTTAAAGAAATTATAAAGCCTTATAATATTCAGGTATTTGTTACCCCTACTTGACCCCATTGTCCGCCGGCGGCGGTTCTTGCTCATAATTTTGCCATAGAAAACGACAATATAACGGCCGATGTTATAGAAATTCAAGAATTTCCAAATCTTGCCGACAAATACGAGGTTTTTAGCGTCCCCAAGACGGTAATGAACGATAACGGCGAAGTGGTCGGCGCCGTTCCAGAAGCTGTCTTTCTGGGGAAGGTTATGGAAGGATATACAACTTAGAGGACTTATCCTTTATAATGATACAATAAAACAGGTACATCGGATTTTCTGACAATGCTTTCAGCCATCGAGCCAAGCACCGTTCTTGTTAGTCCTTTCCTTCCGTGCGTGCCCATTATAACAATATCATGACCGCCTTCTTTTATCGCCCCTAAAATAACATTGTGCGGCTCTCCGTGCGTAAGTATGGTCTTAACCTTAACTCCTTTTTTCTCGCACTCTTCCTTTAATTTATTTAAAATTGGTTTTTCTTCTTCAATCAAAAAATCAAGGTCATTTAAAGACCCGCCCGACAAATCCCCGATATTTTGCAATGCTTGAATATCTATAACATGAATAAATGTTATTTCGGCTTTAATTTCCGAAGCAAAATTAATGGCATTATAAGCCGCGCTTGTAGATGTATCGCTAAAATCCACAGGGCATAAAATACTTTTGAACATGGCTGACTCCTTTAATTTTTTAAAACTTTTAGGTGCATTATTATATTTTATTATTATATTTGCCTTTATTTTTTATATCGCATATATTATCTTAAAGTCAAGAAAAATCTTTACCTTCCCGATTTTTTAAATTATTAAAATGCTTTCAAATTTCCATAACCTAAAAATAACCTAAAAATAAGTATTGAATTATTTTTAAAATATGATATAAAATAAACTGAAGCTTAAAAAGACGGGACAATATAAATATAAACAAACTTATGCAACCAAAACTACATAATTACTGCATCGAAAAAACATTCGAACTGCTTTATAACGATTCGAAGCATGATGTCATAGATACTATTTTTAACCGCGATATTTCGGGCTTGAAACCCGATGAACGCATTAAATTAATGCAACGCGGCTCTTACATTATAGACAGGCTTGCCATTAAAAAATTAAGGGTTCACTGGTTTGGCGGACATTACTTATACCCTCACTCTCATGCGGGCTACATCAGGGGATTTTCGGACGCAGGCACAAAATGCGTCCAGCTGTTTAATATTGCCGCAAAAGATTGGGAAAAGGGGCGGTTTAAAAGGTCATTCATAGCATTAGGCGGAGCGACGCATCTCGTTCAGGACCTGTGCATACCCTTTCACACTACTAATCTGGCATTAAGGAAACATGTTCTTTTTGAAAGATGGATGTCATTGCATTATTTGGATGTAAATTTGCCTTTAGAAAACGGGATATATAAGTTTAAGCCTTTAAAAGGGCATTATAGCGACAAATACCCCTTTGGCTGGGTTGATTACAACGCTCATAATTCTTCGAAATACCTGCCTGAATTATTATATGCAAGAACAAAAATGGAATATTTTAATTCACTCGGTAGAATCCTGCCCGAAGCCATAAAAACATCAGCCGGTTTTCTTGAATTATTCACAAAAAGGGTTAATGGAATCAAAAATTGAAATTTGTCAGAATCATGGGTTGACAAAAAATCTTTATTCCTGCCACGGCGGCAACATATTATCATATACAAAAGATTTATACGGCGGCATTAATAATGCCGGTAGTTTTAATCCTTCACGGCTAAAAATAATAGATTTTTCCGCAGGCATAAATCCATTCGGCTTAAGCAAAAATGCCGTTAAAATCATAAAAAATTACAGGCTGACAAAATTTTTCGTCGAAAATTACCCCGAAAGCTACCCCGAAACCCTGACAGACGCATTATCCATTTATCATAATATAAGTAAAGACTTGTTATTTCTGGGGGCAGGGGCAACCGACCTTATTTTCAACATTACACAGGTTATAAAGCCGGAAACAGTCCTTATAGTCGAACCGTCTTTTTATGAATACGAAAGGGCGGCAATATCGGTAAAATCCTCTCTTATTCATATAAATACATATCCTGCCGATAATTTCAGGCTTTTGAAAAAAAGCTATTTGAATCTTTTAAAAAATATCGAAAAGCTAAACAAAAACGATATGGTTTTCCTCGCGAGCCCTTCAAATCCGGCAGGAGCTGTTACCCCTTTGGACAGTATTAAGGAAATATTAAACCTGCTAAAAAAGAAGGATGCTTTTTTAGTTTTGGATGAATCGTTTATGGATTTTTGCGGGAAATTTTCGGCTAAGCGCCTGACACGCGAATATAATAATTTAATTATAATCCGCTCTTTAACAAAATTTTTTGCAATGCCCGGCGAAAGATTAGGTTACATAATAGCGAATAATGAAATAATCGATAAATTTTCCGGCAATATTATTCCATGGAAAATAACAAGTCTTGGAACGGCAATTGCAATCAGTTCTTTAAATGACGGGGATTATATTATAAATACCGCGCAAAAATTAGAAAACATAAAATATAATCTTCACGGCAGACTAAAAGCTCTTAACGCGTTCGAAATAATACCCGGCGAAGCAAATTTCTTTTTAATAAGAATTAAATCCAAAAAGTTTAACGGATTGGATTTAAAAAACTATTTGCTTAAATCGGGTATTTTAATTAGATATTGCGGAAATTATCACGGTCTTGACGATAAATATTTCAGGATAGCCGTCCGAAAAAAATTCGAAAATGATTATTTGATCGGCAAGTTGAAAGAATTTGCCCGTTCCCGAAATTGCCGATAGAAAATTTATTATATGGATTCCCGCTGAAGCGGGTTGGGACTTTGTAGGTTTTTAGGTTTTCACCCAACGGGTGTCATTCCCGCGAAAGCGGGAATCCAGTGTTCTTAATCCATTGCGATATATTTAACAACTTCTATCGGCAATTTTGGGCCGTTCATTATGAAAATAATCATATATATTTTGCGCCGCCGTTTTATTGACGCCTTTAATATCCGATAGTTGATTTATCGAGGCGTTTTTCACATTTTCCACGCTCCCCAGACTATCCATTAAATTCTTGTAAACCGTTCTTCCAACCCCTT
>JAJZXJ010000008.1:71119-82595 GCA_021802425.1 bacterium
ATATTTTGCGCCGCCGTTTTATTGACGCCTTTAATATCCGATAGTTGATTTATCGAGGCGTTTTTCACATTTTCCACGCTCCCCAGACTATCCATTAAATTCTTGTAAACCGTTCTTCCAACCCCTTTGATGTTTAATAATTCGGAGGAAACTAACGACTTCCGCTTAAGTTTCGAAAAATACGACACGGCAAACCTGTGCGCTTCGTCTCTTAACCGCATCAGTAAAAAAATTGCCTCTTTATTCTTTCCGAAATTAACCTCGTTCTTTCTGTTCGGCAAATAAATATTATCCGTTTCGATATTTTTACCCCTGTCTTTTGCCTTTGCAATCGCAATTAGCGCCGGCATATCTTTAGCGTCTATCAGTCCTTTTTTCTTAAATTCATTTGATACCCTTACTAAAACATTTAATTGTCCCTTTCCGCCATCCGCCATAATTAAATCCGGCAGCGGGTCTTTTCCTGCCGCCGCATTATTAAACCGCCTGTATAAAGCCTCATACATCATGGCATAATCATCAGGGGTATTTTTTGACCTGATTCTGTATTTTCTGTATAATGAGGTATCCTTTTTACCGTTATTAAGAACGGACTTGGAAGCAACCGCATAAGTCCCCGATATATTAGAAATATCAAAACATTCAATAATTTCAGGGATTTTATCAAGGCGCAGAACATCCTTTAATATGCCGAGCAGTTTTTCTTCCCCGCCTTTGCCGTCCGCGCCTTTTTCTCCTTCGTTACCTGTCCTTGCCGGACCGCCCCCGCCCGCCTTTTCCAAAAAATTCTTTTTTGCATTTTCCAATGCCATTGCTATAATATCGCCGTATTTATTCTTTTTTCCGTTAGAAACTGTTTTACCGGCGCTGATAATTTTCACCTTTTTGGCCGAAAATTGTTTAATATAACTTAAAAGGCTGTTTTTATCATCGATATTTATGTTTACCGGAATTAAGATTTCATCGGAAATCTTTCCGTCTATTTCCAAATTTTTGGAATAATACTGGTTTAAAAAAGCCGAAAGCATTTCATCGTCATTTAAGTATATGTTTTTAAAGAAAAAATTTTTCGTGCCTACAATTTTTCCGCCTCTGATAATAATTACGACAACATCTGTCCTGCCCTTTTCACCGTAAAACCCTATAGCATCTATATCCTTTTCATTTTTTAATACGGTTATCTGCTTTTCGTTGATTATGGTTATTGCGTTAATTTTATCCCTGATTTTTATAGCCGCTTCAAAATTTAATCCCCTTACATACCCGTCCATAGACCGCTTTAATTCCCTTAATAACTGCCTGTTTTTTCCGCTCAGTAAAAGTCTTATCCCCTCCACCTTTTCCTTATAGCCGGAAGTCCCGATATATCCGCAGCATGGAGCGGCACACCTGTTTATCTGGTAATAAAGACACGGCTTTTTTTTAACGGCATAAGAATTGAATTTATTGTCGGTGCAGGTCCTTATCTTAAATATCTTGTTTATCGTTTTTATCGTTTGCGTTACGGCAAAAGAGCTTGAATATGGGCCGAAATACTCCCCGTCGCCTTTTTTAAAACTTCTTGTTTTTATGATGTAGGGAAAGCCTGTTTTTGACTTTGCTATCCTGATGTAAGGGTAAGATTTGTCATCCTTAAGGCTTATGTTATATTTAGGTTTATATTGCTTTATTAAGTTATTTTCAAGCAAAAAGGCGTCCAGTTCGTTTTGAGAAACTATCGTTTCGATATCATGAATTTTCGAAACAAGATGTTCCGTCTTCACGCCGGCTTTTTTATTCGAAAAATATTGCAAAATCCTCTTTTTTAAATTTTTTGCCTTGCCGATATATATTACATCCCCGCTTATGTTTTTCATAAGATAAACCCCGGGGGATTGCGGAATGTTTTTAAGTTTGGCGGTTAAATCTTCATTCATGGCATAATCAAATATTATCCATTAACATCATATTCTTTTTAACCCTGTTAATTTCGTCCCTGATACGCGCTGCTTCCTCAAAATTCAGTTCTTTGGCAGCCTTTTTCATTTTTTTGGAAAGATTCCTGATTCTTTTTTCAGCCTCTTTCGGATCTATCATTAAAGGTTCTCCCCCGCTTAACCCTCCGGATAAATCGATATAATCCTGTTCAAAAATTGTCGTCAAAAGTTCGGATATATTTTTTTGAATGGATTTAGGGGTTATGTTATGTTTTTTGTTATACTCCTCTTGAATTTTCCTTCTTCTTTCCGTTTCCGATATGGCATACCGCATCGATTCGGTAATTTTATTGCCGTATAATATAACCCTGCCCTTGATATTCCTTGCCGCCCTTCCTATCGTCTGAACCAGCGATGTTTTAGAACGCAAAAAACCTTCTTTGTCGGCAT
Source organism: bacterium (assembly GCA_021802425.1). Taxonomy (GTDB): domain Bacteria; phylum SZUA-79; class SZUA-79; order Acidulodesulfobacterales; family Acidulodesulfobacteraceae; genus Acidulodesulfobacterium. The sequence goes on from JAJZXJ010000008.1 coordinate 73,486, forward strand.
CTAAAATTCCGATCAGCTCAACTTCCGGAAGGTCTAAGCCTTCTCTTAAAAGATTTATTCCGACGAGGACATCGAACTCGCCAAGCCTTAACTCCCTTACAATCTTAAATCTCTCTAACGAATCGATATCCGAATGCAGATATTTTGCCTTAACCCCGCTGTCTAATAAAAATTCCGTCAAATCCTCGGACATTCTTTTTGTCAGCGTAGTAACAAGCACCCTGCCCCCTTCGTTAACGGTCTTTTTGATTTCGCCTATAATATCGTCAACCTGATTGGTTTCCGGTCTAACCTCTACCTGCGGGTCTATTAAACCCGTCGGGCGGATTATCTGCTCCACGACCCGTGAGCTGACGCTTAGTTCATATTCCGCCGGCGTTGCCGAAACAAATATAAGATTATTTATATGGGATGAAAATTCGTCGAAATTTAAAGGGCGGTTGTCGAGCGCGCAGGGAAGCCTGAATCCGTATTCGACAAGCGTTGATTTTCTTGAAATATCCCCGTTGTACATTCCCCTGATTTGCGGAACACTGACATGGGACTCGTCAATCATGATAATAAAATCATCTGGAAAATAATCGAGAAGGGTCGGGGGCGGCTCGCCCTTTTTTCTGCCGGTTAAATGCCTCGAATAGTTTTCGATACCCGAACAATAACCCATCTCTTGAATCATTTCGAGGTCGTACATAGTCCTCTGCTCAAGCCTCTGCGCCTCGACAAGCTTGCCTGATGATTTAAGTTCTATCAATCTTTCTTTCAGCTCTCCCTTAATAGACTTAACGGCGCCCTGCAAGGTTACCTCATCTGCGACATAATGCGATGCGGGATAAATTGCAACCTTTGAAAGTCTCCTTATAATTGCGCCTCTAAGCGGGTCGATCTCCGCTATCAAAGAAACTTCGTTTCCAAAAAACTCTATTCTTATTGCAACCTCTTCTTCGTAAGCTGGAAAAATGTCGATTATATCCCCTCTCACCCTGAATGTCCCTCTGTGAAAATCTACATCGTTTCTTTCGTATCTTATCTCGGTCAACTTATCCAAAATATCGCTAAAATTGACCTCGTCCCCTTTTTTTAGCTCAAGGAGCATATTTCTATAGCTTTGCGGCGAACCAAGCCCGTATATGCAGGAAACGGAAGCGATAACGATAACATCCCTCCTTGAAAGAATAGAACGGGTTGCCGAATGCTTCATTTTATCTATCTGGTCGTTAATAGCGGAATCTTTTTCTATATAAAGGTCTTTTGACGGAACATATGCTTCCGGCTGATAATAATCGTAATAACTTATAAAAAACTCGACGGCGCTTTCCGGAAACAATGCTTTAAATTCGGAATAAAGCTGTCCCGCAAGGGTTTTATTCGGCGCAATTATCAAAGCCGGACTTTCGAGTTCTTTGATAACCTGCGCCATCGTAAATGTCTTTCCCGATCCCGTCACGCCCAAAAGCGTCTGATACTTATAGTTTTTACCCTTTATCCCTCTAACTAACGAATCTATCGCCTCTGGCTGGTCGCCTGCGGGGGTGTTTTCCGAAACAAGGTTGAACAATGACATAATAGGACTATTATAACATTTTTTGGGGTTTTGAATCGCTATTTTATGAAGCTTTATTGCACAGCAAAGAATAAGAGCAGTATTCGCAAGTCTTAATGTCGGAATTATCGGGAATAAACGGTTTTTCTTTATCCAGCATTTCTTCTATTATATTTTTTAACGAGGGAAGAATTATCTTCTCCATAATTTCGTCTTTATCAGCGCTATTAATTTTTTCTTTATCAAATAAATACTGCCTGTGTCCCCTGCTGCCGGTTTTTTTATCCAATGTTATTAAATTAATGCAGGCGTTTAAATTTTTATAATCGCGGATGTTGTGTTCTGACTTGTAAAGATAAAGATAAATCGGGAGCTGGAATGATTTTATAAGTTCTTTAACTTTGCTTCTACCTTGTATGCCTGATATAGCCGAAATATCACCCGCAAGACCGCTTCTGCTATTACATTTATATTTTAAAATCTTCTCAATATCCGGTTTAACGGGTGATCTGCCTGTTTTATAATCTATAATAAGGATATTTTCGTTTTCTTTGATTTCTTTGATTTCTTGATCCCCTTCGTTATTCTCTCCGCTTTTGTATATATCTTTATACATATCGATTCTATCGATTATGCCGTAGAGTTTTATTGTTTTAGTTTTCTCCCGTTGTTTGCCGCCCGCAATTATAAATTCTGCTTCCTTCTTAGTTTCTAAATCTAAAATTTCCATGCAGGTTTTATTCCAGTCATAACTCCTAAGGTCTTTTTTGATGAAATTATATAATAATTTTTTTGCCGTTTCTTTAACGAGAAAAAATTCGCCGTTGTCTATATCTACTTCTAATTCTTTAAGCATATCCGGGCTTTCTATAATATTATCTAAAATATTATCTAATGCGGGTTCTAAATAGCGGTCGGCGTTATAATCAGCCCCATAATTATTTCCTTCTATGAATTGTTTAAAATTATATTTATTTTCCTTGATACCTTCATAAAATTTTTTAAGAATTCTATGGATAAATATTCCTGTTTTGTCCGCCCCTATCCTTTTACCCTGCTCTTTAATTTCTTCAAGGCGGATAATGTATCTATAATAAAACTGCATAGGGCAATTAATATATGTATCTATGGCGGAAACCGATATTTTTTTCATTAAATCGCCCAATATTTTTAAAACTTCATCACTTTTTTTAATTTCTAAATCGCTTTCCCCGCCTTGAGATTCTCGAAATATTATCGTTTTGAAACCCAAATGGTTTACTTTATCTTCTATATCGAGTTTTTTTGTCTTTTTCTCCTCATCCCAAATAATTTCTTCTATCAACCTGCTTCTAATTCTCTTATCATTTTTAATATAAACGATATGAGCCTCTTTGGATCCGAATACAAGTCTTCTGAAATGATAGCGATACAGCGCTTCATAATCGTTATAAGTAAATAAACCTAAACTTTTTCTCACAAGATACGGCAGGAACGGATCGAATTTCTTTACCTGCGGCAAAACATCTTCGTTTGCATCGAATATCGCAACCCTGTCAAACTTAAGAACGCGGGTCTCGAGGATTCCCATTATTTGCAAACCCTTAAGCGGAATTCCGTTAAATGCGATAGATTCGTTATCTATATAGTATTTAAATAATCTAAATACCGATTTCTTTGGTGCGGGTTCATTATTAAAATATGAATCTTTAAATAAATTTACGGCCTCTATCATTTTTTTGGTAAATTCCGGCGAAAGCTTATACTTCAGAGCATCGTTATTTTCTTTTGTTATTAAATTAACGATTTTTATCAAATTGGACGCAAAGTCTTTTGCCGTTGTTTTATTATCTTCGAAATTTTTAAAAAAATGTTCATGAACGGTCAGTATTATATTTGCTGCGGATGCGTCTGCGGCGTTTTTGTTTATTAAGTAATTATTTTCTATCTCGTTAAGGCTTATGAATATATCTCCGTTTTTTACGATAAGATTTTCTATATTATTTATTGCGGATATAGTTTTTATTCCGCCCAATGTTTTAATATACGGATGCTTCATCAAATTTATATAATCCTTTGCCTGATATTCAGGCTCTATTTTTGGGTTAGCAAACCCTCCGTGCGCGGATATTTTGCTTTTGACCGACATCTGAGCCTTATATATAAGCTCTATCAATGAATAAAGCGGGGTTCTTTTTAGAGGATAACCCATGGTTATGTTGCAACCTGCATCGATGTAATCCATAATATGATAAAGAAAAGGTAAAAGCGTATTGGAATCGGGCAAAACAACGGCATTTTTTTGGGGATCGAAATTATTTTCATCGAAAATTTTGTTTCCGGCAAGCAACTCGGAATGGGTATCGAACCCTTCATAAAAATATAAAGAGGTGTCATATTCGTTGCTAAGGGTTGCAGTTGCGGCCGCACCCATTTTTGTTATACAAACTATTTCCGCTTTATCTAACGATTTTTTTAAATTTACGACGATATTATCTTTTAAATACTCCTCTTCTTTGAAAGATTCTATCTGGGTATAAAATTCTGCAATCCCGTTCCTTATTAGAGGCTTTATAACATCCGACTCTGCCCTGTTAAGAAAAATTAAGCCGGCAAAATATATTTTTTCGAATTCGTTAATTACGGACTTCGGCGCATTATTATTTAAAAATTTAGATGCTTCTATATAATTTAAACCTGTAGTCGTTAAATTCTCTTCCTTTAATTTTTCATGAAATTTATGTCTAATTACAGGCAAATAATTATAAAATTTGCTCATATTTTCGGGTATAGATGCAATGCAAGATTCTACCCTGTTAATACTTTCGTTATTCACCGACCCCGCATCGAGTTCGTTAATCGTATTAAATAATTGCATCCCCCATAAAAAGAAATCTTCGAACTTATCCGTTTCCTTAAAAAATTTTAAATCGGTTTCATCTTTAACGATATTATACAAAAACCAGGAGGCATTTATAGCGTTAATTTCCGCTTTGGAGCCGGAACTTTTTTCGGCAATGAATTTTATAAATTCGCTTAGCGAAAATACAGCAGGGGGATAATAAGGAGACTCAAGTTTATTTGCAAGAATAGATCTTAAATATAACGCCGGCCGTTTCCCCGGAAATACCACCGCATATTTTGAAAAATCTTTGTTTAACCCGTTATCAATGCTGCCACGTCCGCCATTGCCTCCGTTATTATCCCTGTTATTCACATTTAATCCGGGTAATCCGGGGTTTATATCCTCTATAAGTTTATCCGCTATATATTCCAAAAGAAAATCTTTATAAGAAAGCGCATATATATTCATGAAACCTTTTCAACCCTTTTTTCATCGGTATATAAAATATATCCGCTTATATCTATGTCCGGCTTGCCGGTATTGCTAATATTTGAATATATACCCGCAAGTATATCTTTGTATTCCCTGACCTGTCTTTTGTATTTAACGGATTTAGTTTCGTCAAGCCTGCCCGTTTTATAATCTATCACCGCTATTCTACCTGAACATATTACAAGCCTGTCTATTCTTTTGAGTTCTCCTGCGTAATTTACCGTCTCTTTTTCGTTAAAATTCATGGCATTTTTATCGTTTACAAAAAACCAGTCTTTAACTTCATTTATACTTAATAAGCCTATAATGTCTTTTTTAATTGTTTCTCTTTCCGGATCGCCTATTTCTATAAAATAATTTTGCGATTTAATAAATTCACGGGTTGCCTCTGAAATAATTTTATCTAATTCGGCTTCATAATTATTTTCGTTTAAAAAATTTATTTTCGATAATATAAAATGCACAATATTTCCTTTTAACAAACCCTTTTTTATATTTTCATCCAAAATAAAGGAAATGTCTTCTTTTTGATATACCCCGTATAAATGTTGTTTCCAATCGTAATTTTTAAATCTCCGGCTAATGCTAATATTGTTTAATATATTAAAGGATGGGGTAGAATCCTCGCTATTGCATTCATCTAAATAATTTTTTTTACTTCCGATTTCTAAAGTATTTACATCTTCCCCCGTATTATTGTCGAAAAAAAGATCATTTAATTTGTTATTACCGTTTCCGAATTTAAAAGGTATTAGTATATAAAGTTCCTCTTTCGCCCTTGTTGACGAAACATAAAAAAGGTTTAATTCATCGATAAACCTCATAGATTTTTCATAAATATATGCTTTTACCTCATCTAAATTTTCGTCGATACTTAATAAAAAATCCTGATTGTCTTTATTTGCGTAATAAAGTTTAATATAGCCGTCTTTATTTTGAGGTTCATTATATTCTTCGTAACCGGCGCATATATCACCTTTGTATTGACTGCCGCGGTGTTCCAAAACGATCTCGTTAACGGGAGTTATTTTAATACCCGCATAGGGTATAATTACAACCGGAAATTGGAGACCTTTAGCCTTATGCATAGTCAAAACATTTACGGCGTAATTTGCCGAATCGAGCTTTACTAAAAACTGATCATTTTCCTGCTTATCGTCCTCAAAAAAATCGATAAACATATCTACGGTGTTTTCGCCCTCCTGTTCCATGTTTTTTATAATCTCGAGCAGATGCATAAAGAATCCGAGATTATCTTTAAATCTTTCGTAAATATTAAATTTTTCGTACAATTTACAGACGGTATCGTAAGCAGGATAATATCCTGCGCCGTTAAACAGCTCTTCGATGTAATTATCCCATATGTTTTGCCCTGTACGGCTGCCGTTATTTAGCTGCCATTTTTTAAATTCTATATAAATAAAATCCGTCTTCCTGTTGTTTAAGATAAAATTATTTATTTCCCGTCTCGATGTTAAATCAGATTGAATAACTCCTGCAAAAATTTTTCCGCTGATAAAATTAATAAACGAAAGGTTGTCCGCGGGCTTATTAAGGAATTTCAAAAAGGAAATAACTTCTTTGATTAAAGGATTATTTCTTATATCTGCGCTCTGTTCGGATTCCACGGGAATATTTTCCCGTTTAAGCTTAAGAACGAGACCGGCGGATTCCTGATTTGTCCTTGTTAAAATTGCAATATCTTTAAAGCCGTATTTACCGCCGTTCGTTAAATCTTTTATAATCCTTACTGCTTTATTTGCGCATTTTTCCTTAATACCTGCGTCTAAAACATCATCCAGGGGCAAACCGTTTTCGAAGCCATTGTCTCCAGCTCTCTGCTTATAAGTCTCTGCGCCCTGTTCCTTATCCTTATCCTTATCCTTATCCTTATCCTTATCCTTGCCGTTACCCTTTTCATTGTCATTTAAAAATCGTTCTATATAAATATAACCTTTAAAATCATCATTGATATCCTGAGGATTATCGGGTATATGCTGTTCATGGTCTTTATAAATATTTTCTATAAGATTGCCTGTCATCTCACCTTCTATATTTTTAATCGTTTTTTGGACTTTATCCCGATTATCTTTGTCTTTATATAATAACTTTTCGGCGAGATTTCGAGGATTAAATGTTTCGTTAAAAAAATCGATAAGCGCTTTTTTAGACCTGAAATTATTCTCAAGTTTTTCTAAATAACAATTTCCGCTGTTTATGATATTGCCGTAAAAATAGTTAACAATGCCGTCGAAAAGACTTGCATCGCTGCCTTTAAATCTATAAATCGACTGCTTTTTATCTCCTACATAAAAAATGGAGCCGCCGTTTGAGATGCTGTTTTCAACTAAAGCCTTAATATTTTCCCACTGAAGCCTGTCGGTATCCTGAAACTCATCGATTAGATAATGGTAGATTTGCTCCCCGATATTAAAATAAATATCGGGAACTTTGTTATCTTTAATTAATTCATTAACCCTTATTTTTAATTCGTCTATAAATATAACGCCGTCGTTTTTAGATTTTTCGGCTATAATGCTTTTAATTTCTTTTAATATTTTTATGTACGAATAGAATTTTATCCCGTTAACGGTTAAAATCACATCTCTTATTCCGGCTCTTATATCATCCCAGATTTGCTGAAGGCCTGTTAATAAATCTTGATTTTTTAAATTTTTAGAATTGGTAATTATATCTTTTACAGATTGTCTTTGCCAGTATTTGGAAACGAAATCTCTTCCCGTATTTTTTTCTAAACCGTTTTGAAATGTTTTATGTAATCCTATTTTATATGATTTATCCAACCCGTTAATTTCGTCTATTAAATTTAATAAATTTCTTAATTTTCCTCCGCATGAGGAAAAATTTCCGAAAGGTTTTTCTAAATTTATTATATCTTTCGTCAATGCTTCTATATGCCTGTGGGTTTTGTCCTGAAAATCTTTATCTTCACAAATTTCGAAATATTTTCCGCTCGTATTTTCAATTGCTCTCAAATCTTTTATAATACCGGCAATTATGAAACGGGGATTGAGCCCTGTTTTGCCTTCTATGTCCGTATAATTTTTAATAAAATCGAGAAAGATTTTTTTAATCTCGGCGTCTTCGTTTACCGTTAAAAGCAGTTTATCTATTGCAAAATCGATGTACGGCAGCGGATTCACCCTTATATCGAACCCGGGCGCTATACCTGTTTCCGGCAAAGATGCTTTAATTATTTCCGTTAAAAAACTATCGATTGTCTTAATATTAAAATCGGAGTAATTTCTTATTATATTGTCAACTAAATCGGCCGCTTTGTTTATGAGGGCGGCATCGTCGTCTTTCCCATCTTTCACGCCGGTTAAACCCGTGACGCATTTTATTTGATTTAATGCCTGCTTTTCGCCTATCGCAATAGATTTTAATAACTTTAATATACGTTCCTTCATCTCGGATGCGGCTTTGTTGGTAAAGGTAATGGCTATAATATTATTAAGGCCGTTTGTGTTTATCCCTTCTATCCCTCTTTTTATATTTGCCGACAGAAGAAACTGCGCATATCTTAACGAAAGGTTGTGGGTTTTACCGCTTCCTGCGGAAGCCGATAATTGATAGATGTGGGGAAAAACGAGGTCTTTGTCTTTTTTAAGGACATTATTCATTAGTTTCAAAGTTTACGGAAAAAGCATTTTTTATTTATTTTTTAATCTCTTAAACTCAATAAATAATATTGGATTTCCTGTCCCATATTTTAATAAAATTTACTATTGCCATTTTTATCGCATATTTATTGGTTATATATGTTGCGTTATTATCCTGGTTTGAAGGCGAGCCGCAGTTGCCGTAATAACACGATGCTCCTTCCGCCGAAGGCGACCAGTTTGCTGAACCCTCTCTAAAAACAATGCCCGGAATTATGAATATCTTGTCATGCATAATATTCCAAAAACCCTTGTCCCTTTTGGCTTTAATATAAATGTTCCTGACATGTTCAAGCATATAAGTTCTGTCGGTTCTATCTTTCATTTGCTTGTCATCCCTGTAAATATATATTTTTACCCCTTCATGAGCTAACTTAATCAGTTCTTTTGCGATTTTATAATCGGTAAACGAGTACATTGCTATATAAAGTCTTTTTGCAAAAACCGCCTTCTTAAGCCAATAAATATCTATTTTTTGGAGATTGGCCTCCGGCGAATAATAGGTATAGGAGACTGCAAAAGCAGGGCCCGGATTTATAATAAAAATAACAGCCATGCTAAATATAACCGG
>JAJZXJ010000036.1:0-4141 GCA_021802425.1 bacterium
GGACGAGCTTATTATAGTCGATGAAAAGGGCGATTATCAGGGAATCTTAAGAAAGCGGGATGTCGTGCTTGCTATAGAAGGGGGGCAAAAAATTTGACCGAAAAAATAAAAAATTGGTTTAAAGATAAAAAATTGAGGTTTTTGGTTACAGGGGCGGCAGGCTTTGTCGGGACAAATCTTGCATTAAGGCTTTTAGAATTGGGGCAGAGCGTTACCGGCATCGATAGCTTTATTACGGGCAGGATTTCCAACATAGAGCACATCAATAATTTTGCAAGGGAAAACGGAAAAACGGACGGCTTTAAATTTATTAAAGGTGATTTAAACGATGCCGAATTTTGCAAAAATGCCGCCGAAAATATAGACTATGTCTTTCATGAGGCGGCAATAGCGTCCGTTCCGTGGTCGTTAAAAGAACCGTATCTTTTTCATTCCAATAACGATGCAGCTTTCTTTAATATCCTTAACGCCTCGAGGCTTTCAACGGTTAAGAGGTTTATTTATGCATCGAGTTCGGCTGTTTACGGAACAGATTCAAATATTCCGTCGGTAGAGGACAATATAGGAGAGCCTCTTTCCGTTTACGGCGCCGCAAAACTTACGAACGAAATATACGCAAAGGCATTTTTTAACAGTTTTGGCTTTGAGTCGATAGGCTTCAGGTATTTTAATATATACGGGAAATTTCAAGACCCTTATTCCGCTTATGCAGCTGTTATCCCTATATGGGTAAAAAAGATTTTGAGCAATGAAAGGTTTATTATTAACGGGGACGGAACGACTACAAGAGATTTTTGCTATGTTGACGATATTGTCGATATAAATCTTCTGGCAGTAATGTACGGGGGAGAGAAAAAGCCGGGTGTTTATAACGCCGGAATCGGAAAATCGGTTAGTTTAAATGAACTGGTTCAGACGCTTAAGGAATTTTTCGGCAACGATATACAATATGAGCACGGGCCTTTCAGGAGCGGGGATATAAAGTATTCGGAAGCCGATATAACAAGAGCCGAAAGAGAGCTGGGATTTAATCCGAAGTTTTCGTTAAAGGAAGGATTGGGACAAACATTAGAATACTACAGGGGTCTGTTTGCGCCCGGAAATACGGGCAAGAATTATTAAAATATTTATCAAATTTATTAATGCGGGGGCATTACCATTATGAGATGCGCTCTTTATTACAGCAATAAAGACATAAGAATAATCGAAAAAGATATTCCAAAGATAAACGGCGATGAAATTCTTATGAAGGTTATGGCAAGCGGAATTTGCGGAAGCGATGTAATAGAATGGTATAGGAGGGATAAGGTGCCTCTTGTTTTGGGGCACGAGGTTACGGGTGTAATTGCGGAGGTTGGGAAAAATGTTGACGGATATAAGGTTGGGGACAGAATTTGCGCCGCCCACCATGTTCCGTGCAATACCTGCAAATATTGCCTGAGCGGACACCATACCGTTTGCGATACCCTGAGATCGACGAACTTTGACCCGGGCGGGTTTTCCGAGTTTTTAAGGCTTCCCGGAATAAATGTCAAAAACGGCATATATATTCTGCCGGATTCCGTTAGTTTCGAAGAGGGAACATTTGTCGAGCCGCTTGCCTGCGTTGTCAGGGGCCAAAGGCTCGCGGGCGTGAAACCCGCGGATACCGTTGCAGTCATCGGGAGCGGGCTTGCGGGGCTTCTTCATATCAACCTTTTAAGGACTACCGGCGCGACAAGGATTATAGCAACGGATATAAATGACAAAAGGCTTGAATATGCTAAAAAATTTGGGGCGGATTATGTTTTTAATGCCGCGGGTAGAAACATAGATTTGCCGGAAGCGGTTAAAAAAATAAATGACGGATTTTTGGCGGATATAGTGATTTTATCGACTGGGGCTAGCAGCGCCGCATTGCAGGGGCTTAAATCCGTCAGGAGGGGCGGAACCGTTTTATTTTTTGGAGCGGCGGACGAAGGGGCAAAGCTCCCCCTGCCGATAAACGAAATATTCTGGAGAACCGAGGTTGCGCTTTTGAGCTCCTATGCCGGTTCGATGCTTGACCACAGGACGGCGCTCGAGCTTATAAGGTCTAAAAGGATTAGCGTTAAGGATATGATAACCGGCAGGCTTCCTTTGAAAGATATTGCTAAAGGATTCGAGCTTACGGCTAAAGCTCAGGATTCCTTAAAGATTATAATAAATCCAAACGGGTAAAGGTATTAGGATTAAGGAATTACATATCGCAAACGCCCGCTTTTTCATGCTCTAAATAGCACATGATTATACCGGTCAGATACAAATCCGTAACATATTCCGAAACCATTCTATGAGTATTAAAATATGGAGCTATGGTGGAAACCGCCATTTTCATTATTTTAAGATAGTCCGAAAAATTTTTATAATATAAATCCAGTATGTTAAATTCGAGTTTTCCGTAAATATCGTTTAAATCCTGTACATCATCGGAGTAACTGAGGTCCGTCCACGCCGGCCTGGGTCCTATCCCCCATCCGTTTATTCCTTCCATGCAGGCTTCGAGCCACCATCCGTCAAGAACGCTAAAATTTGGAACGCCGTTAAGCGATGCCTTCATGCCGCTTGTGCCGGATGCTTCTAACGGCCTTACCGGATTGTTAAGCCATAAATCAACTCCGGCTAATATTATGTTAGCCTTATGAATATTATAATTTTCCAAAAAAGCAATTTTAATCTTTTTTGTTTTTGAGGCGATATACCGGGATGCGTTATGAATCGATTTTATCATGGCTAAACCGTCCGGGTCGGCGGGGTGGGCTTTTCCCGCAAAGATAATCTGGATATTTCCTTTGTTTTCCGCTATTTCGATTAATTTATTGGGATTCGAAAGTATTAGATTGTTTCGTTTATAATGGGTTATTCTTTTTGCCATGGCTATCGTAAAATCTTCGGGAATAAACGAAGCGTCGCTTTCGGAGTTCACCATTTCTACCAGAGTCTCCTTGGATAATATATGCGCCTGAGCGAATTCGTTATCGGGTATGCAGGCGACATCCCTCAGCAAATCGGGATCCTCCTCCCAACCCTTAATATATTTTGCATATAACATTTTGTGATGAGCGGAAGCCCATTTTATATGGTGAATGCCGTTGGTAACATATTTAAGCCTGTATCCTTCGAATATCTGTTCCGAAACGAACTTATGCTTTCTTGAAACGGCCACGACATTTTTTGCATTTTTGATGGCAAGCCACGAAAGGTTCAGTTCATCGTTGTCCTCAAGTTTTTCTTGATATATATCGTAAAGCACCTGTTTGTCGCAATATCTGCCGAGCATGCTTGCTACATCTTTCATTGCGAATTTATCGAAAGCGGCAGGGATGGGGGTATGGGTCGTAAAAACCACCCTTGATTTTACCCTGTTTAAATCGTTCATATCTTTCATAAGGCTTGCGATTAAAAAGGCTGAATGGCTTTCATTTATATGGTACAAAAACGGTTTGTATTTTATCGCCTTTAACATTTCATATCCGCCTATACCTAAAATTATTTCTTGCTTAAGGCGCGTTAAGCCCCCTTCGATATACAGCCTGTCGCATATTTTTCTTGTTTCGGGGTCATTTTCGGGAACATCGGGGGTTAAAAAATAAGCGTCGATTTCGTTATCCCCCTTTGTCGATTCTATGGTGTATTTATAAGCGGTAATCGTAATGTCTTTGTCGCCGAGCGGCATTTTAATTTTTATATTTGTGGGCTGCATATACCTTTCGACATCCCACTCCTGAACGGAATCAAGCTGAGTCCCGTCGTTTGACAGCTTTTGGTTGGTGAAGCCGTTTTTCCATAGAAGAGTTATGCAAACGGCTGGAACTTCAAGGTCGGCAAAACTTTGCAATGTATCTCCGGCAAGAATTCCAAGTCCTCCGCTGTATGTCGGAATTCTGCTATCTACGGCGCATTCCATAACAAAATAGGCTATCATAAACTTTAAAGCCCTCCTAATAAATAGTCAATCGGGTAAATTGCGCGAATTTGATTATTTTACCATGGATATAAAATGAAATCAAGGAACCCGCTCATCCCAAATCCCGATTTGGGCTCATTTTTTAATATTTTTTACCAATAATGCGGCTATTCCTCCAAAAATACAGAGATAACCTAATATAAAAAATACATCTCC
>JAJZXJ010000019.1:0-3193 GCA_021802425.1 bacterium
TGGCGGGGCCGACGGGGATCGAACCCGCGACCTCCGGCGTGACAGGCCGGCGTTCTAACCGTCTGAACTACAGCCCCGTAAAAGATATAAATAAAACTACGAGTGTTGAATATATTAATGTATTAGCTTAAGAATAGCAATAACAATTCCGACCGTTACACCGACCTGAACTATAAACAATCCTGCAAACCACTTTACAAGCCTGATTTCCAGATTATTCATCTTAATATCCATTCTTGCTTCAAACTCTTTCAAACCGTTAGCCAAATCCGTCTTAGTAACAATATCGGATAAAAACGCGGACGATAGTACCTCTACCTGTGCCTCGGCAAAAGCCTTTGCCTGTTTTTCAGGCATACCGGCGGCTATTAATTTTTCCGCATAAGCCAGCGTGTCAAAAATAATAGCTTCCATAATACCGATATGATAATTGATTCATAAAGAAAAGTCAAGGAATTAATACGGCGTTTCCGGTATTCCATTGATATGGTAGGCGGAACAGGGTTCGAACCTGTGACCCCCGGCTTGTAAAGCCGATGCTCTAACCTGCTGAGCTATCCGCCCATAAAAACACAACTGCCCCCGCCTTTAATAAATTTTAAAAACGAGAGCAGCAAATAAAAATTGCGCGTAATCCGAAATTACCACTTTCCTGTGTTGACAGCCTCTTTAAAAGATTTGCCGGCTTTAAACTTTGGAGATTTAGAAGCCTTAATTTGAATCTCCTTTCCCGTTTGGGGATTTCTCCCTTTTCTTGCGGCTCTTTTCGCAACTTCAAATGTGCCAAAACCGACAAGCCTCACGGCATCGCCTTTTTTTAAAGCGTTAATAATAGCGTCAACTGTTGCGCCAAGGGCTTTCTCGCTATCGGCTTTGGTAAGCTTAGACAGCTTTGCAATTGCATCAACTAATTCTGCTTTTGTCATACTTAACTTCCTCCTTTACATTTTAAAGGTTTTAATGGTTAACTTTTAAACCGCCGTACTTAATATCCACTGTTTACAAGGGTTCTGATAAAACATACTTAATATATATATGTTTTTAATATATATGTCAACAAAAAAATGTATATTTTATCTACTTTATAAAAAAAATAATCTGTTTTTCCCTATGAATTTATTAGCAGGCACGCATGTCAACCATCGTCAAACCGCCGCTACAAAAGGGTTCGACTCCTTTAATCTTTAATCGTCATTAAGCCCCTATCAATTAGATTTAGCATGAGCATCCTTTTCGTAAAGAAGGATGGGCAACCCATTATTTATAATTACATCGTCATTTATAACGCATTCCTTAATTGTCGGATCCGTCGGTATTTCGTACATAACATCGAGCATTATAGATTCAAGGATAGTTCTTAATCCTCTTGCTCCCGAACCATACTTTATAGCCTTTTTTGTAATTTCTTTAATCGCGGAATCGGTAAATCGTAAATTCACATCTTCCAACTCAAACAATTTTTGATACTGCTTGACTAAGGCGTTTTTGGGTTTTGTTAAAATTTCTATAAGGGCCTTTTCATCCAATTCTTCGAGTGTGGCTATAACGGGAAGCCTTCCGATAAATTCTGGAATAAGCCCGAATTTTAATAAATCCTGCGTTTCAACCTGTTTTATTATTTCATAAGGATTATTAGATTTATTGGGCTTGGCGCTTGTGTTAAAACCTATGGGCTGAGAATGGACCCTCCTTTCGATAATCCTGTCTAAACCGTTAAAAGCGCCTCCGCATATAAACAGGATATTGCTTGTGTCAATCCTTAAAAATTCTTGATGGGGATGCTTTCTGCCCCCTTTCGGAGGAACATTTGCAATCGTTCCTTCGATTATTTTTAAAAGCGCCTGCTGAACGCCTTCCCCTGATACATCTCTTGTTATGGAAACATTATCCGATTTTTTTGCTATCTTATCGATTTCATCGACATATATAATGCCCTTTTGAGCCCTTTCGATATCATAATCGGCATTTTGTAAAAGGGAAAGAAGAATGCTTTCGACATCTTCGCCTACATAGCCTGCTTCCGTAAGCGTCGTGGCATCGGCTATAGTGAAAGGCAAATCAAGCATGCGGGCAAGTGTTTGAGCTAAAAGAGTTTTACCGCTGCCCGTGGGTCCGATTATCAAAATGTTGCTTTTTTGCATCTCGACATCCGCATTATTATATTTATCTTTTGGATTATGAGCCGCATTGTTATGCCCGATACTTTTAACGGAAAGGTTGTGTTCTATCCTTTTATAGTGATTATAAACGGCAACGGAAAGGACCTTTTTTGCTCTTTCCTGACCTATTACATACTGATCCAAAAAATTTTTAATTTCTACCGGCTTATAAAGATAGTTTTTAGCTTTAATGTCCGGTTCGGCAGGCTTACTCTCTTCCGATATAATTTCATTGCAAAGATTAATACATTCATCGCAAATATAAACGGACGGTCCTGCAATCAGTTTCCTGACCTCATCCTGCGATTTACCGCAAAAGGAACAGTAAAGTTCTCTACCCGAATTATCATTATTGTTACTTTTTCTTGCCATCTTAATTACCTCTTTTGCTTATAATATTTGGAAAATATCGATAAAACTATTTTACGCTTTTAATATCTTTCTTGTCCACGACCTTGTCGATAATGCCGTATTTAGCGGACTCAGCGCCGCTCATATAAAAATCTCTCTCGGTATCCACCTGAATCTTATCTATAGGCTGAGAGGTATGAAAAGCTAAAATCTGATTTAGCTCCTCTCTCATCCTGAGAATTTCCCTTGCCTGTATATCGATATCCGTGGCCTGCCCCTGAAATCCGCCGGCAGGCTGATGTATCATAATCCGGGAATGAGGAAGGGCAAACCTCTTTCCTTTTGTGCCTGCGGCTAAAAGCACTGCCCCCATGCTTGCCGCCTGCCCCATGCACAGCGTAGAAACATCCGGTTTTATATACTGCATAGTATCATAAATTGCAAGCCCGGAGGTTATAATGCCGCCGGGGGAATTGATATAAATATTTATATCTTTTTCCGGGTCTTCGGATTCGAGAAAAAGCAGCTGCGCTATTATAAGATTGGCAAAGTTGTCGTCTATCGCATCTCCGACAAATATAATTCTATCCTTTAAAAGACGGGAATATATATCGTAAGCCCTCTCCCCTCGGTGTGTTTGCTCGACGACTATCGGAACAAGTGACATTTTTATTATTCTCCTT
>JAJZXJ010000019.1:3293-18456 GCA_021802425.1 bacterium
TCTATATATATGATACCTTACCTGCGGTAAGAAAATCAAATATCTTATCTTCGAGCAAGGCTTGTTTAAGATTATTGCGGGCCTCGCCTGTAGCATAGAAGCTCTTTACTTCGTCTTCTTTCAAGCCTGACTCTCCCGCCGTTTTTTTATAAAATTCTTCAAAATCGCTTTCGTCTATTTTAATATTTTCCGTTTTGGAAATTTCGGAAAGCAAAAGATATAATACCAGCTCCCGTTTTGCCATAAGCTTAAGCATATTCAATAAATCGCCCTTTTGCTTTTCGTCAATATCTTTATATTTGCCCTGTTTTTTTAAATCCTCTAATCTTGCCAAAGCGTCTTCCTCTATGATGCTTTCGGGCAAATCGACCGGGTTAAGATTGACAAGCTCGTCCGATATTAATGACCTGATAGATTCTTTATATCTTTTATCCTCATATTCTTTAAGACTTTTTTTGACATATTCCTTAAACTCGTCAACATCTTTGAAATCGCCGAAATTTTTAATCGTTTCGGCATTAAGTTCGGGCAGTATTTTTTTATCTATTTCCTTAATAACGCCCTTTACCTTAACATTTCTTTCTCTGTCGTCATATTCAAAGTTATCGCCCTTCTTTTTGCCGATAAAAACGGCTTCAAAAGACTTATCGATAATGTTTGAATTAAGGCTTATTAAATAGTCCTTTGCGTTATCTATCTCTTTGCCTGCCTCATCTTCCGTAATGTAATCTATCTTAACAAAATACCTGTCGCTATTGTTTATGCGGCTTAAGTCATCCTGTTTTTCGCTATCCGCAGTCCTTTCAAGCAGGAAATTAATTTCATCTTTAATAACTTCGTCCGTAATATCCCTTTTCTTAACCTCTTTAATTTTTAAATCCAAATTTAAATTTTTCACGGAGGGCATAACTTCAAAATATACGGTGTATTCTTTATCGTCCTTTTTTTCCATTCTTGGAGTTCCAACCACGAAAAGGTCTTTTTCGGCTAATATTTTTTTAAAATCTTCATTTAAAACCTCGACTGCCGCTTCTTCAAGAAGTTCCGCCTCATAAAACTTTTTTATAATGGATAACGGGGCCTTCCCGGGCCTGAAACCCTTGATATTTGACTGCTTAGCCGCTGTCTCTAATTTCTTTTTTAAAAGCTCGCCCGTCCTCAGGTCGTCTAATTTTAAATTGACCCTTTTTTTTACCGAGGTTTCATCCTCTATAACAAAACCATTCACTGCATTATCCATTAAAATCCCCTTGTAAATTTAAATTATAATGACAATTATAATTATAATTATATTATATAATTAATCAGCCGACAAATATAGGCCTCTTTGAAACCATATCGGGAAGTATTAAGTTTCTGTACGGCATATTTTTGGTTTCGCCTTTAATTTCCTTTATTAACTCTTCCTCGTTAAGATTGAAATTCTTTCTTTCCTTATACCTGTTTCTAACCGGCAAAGCCCCCCCTTCCGCTTCTTTATGCCCCACGACGACGATGTACGGAATCCATTCTTCCTCGGCAAACATAATCTTTTTGCCGAGGCTGAAATCCCTGTCGTCGATGTCAACTCTTATGTCCGAGCTAAAAAGTTTTTCCTTAAGTTTAACCGCAAAATCCAGAAATTTATCGGATACGGGAATAATTCTTACCTGCGTTATGCTGAGCCATAAAGGCAAAACAGGAATATTTTTTTTAAGAGCCTCTTCCAAAATGAGATACATCCACCTTTCTATTGCACCGACGGAAGAATGGCAGATTATGCATCCCTCCTTTTCGCCGTTTTCGTTAACAAAATTTATGCCGTATCTTTTGGCATCCTCGACATCGAGCTGGACGGTTGAAAGCTGGCAGGAACCGTTCACGGAATCCACTCCCTGAAATTCATGCTTAAGCGCCCAATAGTGTTTCATTTTTGACAATGTTTCTATAAGAGCAGGTTTCTTTGAATATTTTAAAAGTTCGATAATCTTATCTTTATATTTATCATAATACTCCTTAACTATTCTAAAAACAACGGCATATTCAATTTTTGCGGCCTCGGCTAAATCGGCATATTGTTTGTAAAGCACCTGATACTCGTTGAATCCTTCTTCCAAATTAAGACAAAAACTGTGGATATCCGGCATCGTGAAACCCCTTAATCTCCTTAAACCGGATAACTCCCCGCTTTTTTCGTATCTAAAACTTTTCGAAAACTCATAAAACCTTAAAGGCAGCTGTTTATAACTAATCTTTGCGTCTTTAAGCATCGAAAAAAGCCCAAAATCGCCCGCAAACCTTAAAACAAACTCTTTGCCTTTTGCAAATCCCCCGCTTTCGCTTTTTTCGTCCGGAACAAAAACGGAATAATGCCGTTCATGAAAAGATTCCCCCTGCCCCTTAATCTCGGGCTTGTTCCAGTTATATATCAAAGGAGTTTCGATCTCCATGCATTTTAACCGGTTTAAGGCGATATCTTCCGCCCAATCGGATAAAAGTTTGTATAACAGCGTCCCTTTCGGATAAAGCCTCAAATGTCCCGAATCAGAGTTTTCCTCATGGTCGGCAATTTCAAGCCGCCTCATAGCCGCAACGGATGGGGGGGTTGCGCCGTCTTTAATTTTAAATTCCTCGAAGGCGATAACCTTTCTTAAGGACGGAAAGTCTTTGAGGGTACCTTTGTCTAATATGTTTTTATCGTTTAAATTTATTTTAGTCTCTGCGCCGGTATAATCCAATATAAAAAATTCGCTTTCCACATCTTTTACGACATCTTCCCTTGTCTTATGAATAGCCTGATTCGGGGCTGATTCGCTTACTATATGCCGCGACGACTCGCTTAAAGGATGTCCCTTGCAGGATATTTTAAAGCTTTTATACCAGCCGAAAGGCGCCCTGTAAACCCGGGCAACGGATTCTAATTCCGTTTTTAAGCTATCTAAGGTCTTAACTGCAAAAGACGGTTCGGCAAGACTGTTTGACAGGTGGGCGTAAGGATATAAAACTATAATCCGGGGTTTTAACTTTTCTGAAATGTCCTTTATCTCGTAAAAAGCCTTTTTAACGATTGCGTATGCATCCGACGCGTCGCCTTTTTCTACGGTGCAAAAAACCACTAACGGATCTTTAAACGAAACCTCGGGCTCTTTAACGGAATTTACATCGATTTCTTCGGCAACAGGCGTCTTTCCTGTTAAAGCATAACTAAAGGTATCGGCATGAATGATTAATAATTGCATAGGTTAAAAGTCGTTAGGAAGGCTCTCGAGTTCCCTTGCCGTAAAAACTGGACCGTCTTTGCAAACATAAACGCTTCCGACATTACACCTCCCGCATTTGCCCAGCCCGCATTTCATTCTATTTTCAAGAGTCGTAATAATATTTTCTTTGTCAAAACCCATCTTTTCTTCTAAGGACTTTAAGGCAAATTTTATCATAATCGGGGGTCCGCAAACGACGGCAATGCTATTTTCGCCTTTAAGGGGGAGCTGTTCGAGAATAGTAGGAACAAAACCGACTTTCCCCGTCCAATCAGGAGTTTCGCCCCCCGGATCGACGGTAATAACCACCTCTGTATTTTTATATTTTTTCCAGTCGTCAAAAACATTTTTATACAAAAGGTCGTTCACGGTTCTTGCGCCGTATAAAACGGTTATTTTGCCGTAATCATCCCTTTCGTCGAAACAGTATTCCAAAATTGATTTTACGGGCGCCATACCGATACCGCCGCCGACAAAAACAAGATTTTTGCCCTTCATTCCGGCCGTATCGAAATAGTTTCCGTAAGGGCCTCTAAAGGATAGTTTGTCTCCGGGATTTAATCCGTTTATACCAGTGGTTGCCCGACCCGAGGTTCTAAAACTAAATTCAAAAAATTCTTTTCTTAGAGGAGACGATGAAAACCCAAAGGTCGATTCCCCTTCCCCTATAACCGAAAACTCTCCAAACTGACCCGGCAAAAAATCGATGCTGCCGCCGTTTATGGCAAGGCGGATTGTTTTGGTATCGTTGGTTTCCTGAATAATTTCCTTTATTTCCGCTAACTTAGGTAAATAAATATTTTCCATTAACTATCTGCTCCCTGCTATATGTTAATAACAATAATTATTAAATTAACCCTGCCAGATCCTTTGCCACTTCCTTGATATCTATATCCTCGGGACAATTTCTCGAACACCTGCCGCACCCGACGCATAAATACTTGTTAAATTTCTCGCTGTATATTTTAAATTTGTGCATAAGCCTCTGCCTGTACCTGTCGCCCTGCGTAACCCTTGGATTATGTCCCGATGTATGAAGCGTAAATATTGCAAACTGGCAGGAATCCCAGTTTCTAATCCTTCTGCCCTCTTTCAAATTCCCTTCATCCTGAATGTCAAAGCAATGGCATGTCGGGCAGGTATAAGTACAAATCCCGCAGCCGATGCAGGATAAAAACCTGTCCTGAAAATAGTTATGTTCAAAATTTTTATCCAAAAACCCCTTTGTCTTTTCGATTTCAAAAACCTTTTTCCAGTCCTTATCTGCAGGAATCTGAGCCTTCGTTATTTCTTTAAACAGGCTTAAGTATGGAGTTATAAGTTCCAACCCCTTTTCGCTTACCACGGTAGCAAAATATTTATTATCCTCCTTTTTAAGGAGTATATCCGAACCGTAGGAACTTTCGGGAGAAAGCTGCATCTCCGTGCAAAAACAATAATTGTCGGGCTTTTTGCAGGCTATAGAAATTATGGTTAAATTCTTAAATCTTTCGTTAAAAAATTCGTCCCTGTAATCCCAGTTAAAGACCTTATCCATTATGGGGCCCGCAGCGGCATCGCACGGCCTTCCGCCAAAAATAACTCTTTTTTTGTTTTCGCCCGTAACCGCTCCAAGACCGTCTTTTATATCGACATCCACTCCCGAAACTGAATATTCGAAAAGGGTCTCGGTTTTAGGAAGAAGATATTCTTTATAAGACATCTTCGGCAAAAGAATACCCAGGTTTGCCTCGTCAAATTTATCTATTTTTCCGTAAAATGTGTCCCCGTCTTTGTCCTTTGGGGCTATAACATTAAAATTATCCGATATTAAAGAATTAACAAATTTTTTTAAATCTTCGGCTAAGATTTCAAAATATTTTTCTTCCATTCTATAGGCTCTCCTGCATCTTACTTTATAAACTCGTTAAAATCACTTTCGCTAAACACTCCGAACACCGGTTTGGCATTAATATCGAGTCCCGATTTATAGCCAAAAAGATTGTTGACATCCCTTGCCATTTTTTCGTTAATCAGCATAAGGGGAATATTTACGGGACAGGCGCGCTCACATTCGCCGCAGCCGATGCACCTGCCCGAAAGATGATAAGCCCTGATTAAGTTCCACTGGGCATTGCCTGTCTCTTCAAGATTTGTGTCTATCCATTGAGGCATATTCTTTTCGACGATACACCTTGAACAATAACATAACGGGCAGGCCTGTCTGCATGCATAACACTTTATGCATTTGTCGAATTCTTTTTCCCAAAAGGAATTTTTTTCTTCGGGGCTCATAGAATCCAGCTCTTCTATCTTTACATAAGGCTTCAGATTACCGGATAAATTAAGCTTCGGGTCTTCGGAAGGGACAAGGTAGTCATATAATATAGGCGTATGTTCATTGCAGATGAGGCATTTATCGTAAACGAAGGCTTCGGAAACAGCCGTTTCACCTTTGTCGGCAAGATTTTGTCTGATGACGCCGTTACATTCGACGCCTATAATCTTTATATTATCCCTTGAAACCTGATACTCCTGTATCAATGCGTTAAGCGCCTTTTCGTCGCATCCTTTAACGACTATGCCTATTTTGCCAAATTTTTTAACCTCCGGCTTTTTTAAAAATACCGCCAAATCTTGAACGGCATGATGATTAAAAGACAGCCTATCCGCATCCTCCGCCTTTGTAATAAATACCGGACGCATCCTCTGGGGGTTTGAGCCTTTGGTATAGCCGATTACTAAGCTAACCTCCCCGCTTTCCAAAAGGTCTTTTGCTATCTTTTGCAGCTTTTCGTCTATATTTGCCATATAATGTCCTAAAAGTTATATCCCCATGCCTAAAGGCAGGGGTTTTTATTATTTTTTAAATATATCGCTTGAATTATCATTCAGCGACTTAATCTTATCGGTAAATTCATTAATTACGGAAACCCATTTATTACCCTCCGAGGCGCTAATCCATGAAAATTCAATCCTGTTTAAATCTACGCCCAAAAAACCCAGTAAATCTCTGAAAGCCGCGTATTTTCTCCTTGAATGATAATTTCCGCTGATATAATGGCAGTCTCCGGGATGACAGCCCGAAACCAATACGCCCTTTGCCCCTTTCTTAAACGCCTCGACAATGAACAAGGGGTCTATTCTTCCCGAACAGGGGAGTTTTATTACTCTTACATTGTCCGAATATTTCATTCTGCTTGTTCCCGCAAGGTCCGCTCCGCTGTAAGTACACCAGTTGCAAACAAATGCGATAATTCTGGGGTCGCTCACATTGTTTCCGCCGGATTTCACGGGCTTTTCTTTTTTATCTTCCATCTAAAAACAGGCTCCTTTTTTATTTTAATATTATCAGGGATATTTAAATTGCCAAAGACCTAATCTCCGCATATATCTGGTCATCCATAAATCCTTTGACATCTATCGACTTTGAAAAACAAGCGTTGACGCATGCGCCGCAGCCGGTGCAAAGCCCGGGATTGACGCTGGCAACAACCTTTATAACCTTGCCGCTTCTATCCTTAATCTCCTTCCTGCTAATCGCGCTAAAACCGCAAACCCTCTGGCAGTAAAAGCAGGCAACGCAAGTCGCTTCATTGACGCCGGCAATTGTTCCTTCGACCTCGTATTCGTTCTTTGAAAACAGCCCCAGTATTTTAGATGCGGCCGCTGAACCGGAAACAACCGACTCGGGAATATCCCTCGGCCCCTGCGCCATGCCCGCAAGATAAATCCCCGCCGTAGAGGATTCCGCAGGACGGAGCTTCGGATGAGACTCCGTAAAAAATCCGTATTTATCATAAGATATGCCGAGCATTTGCGCCGTCTTGTCGGAACCCTTTTTGGGTATGACGCCGGTTGCAAGAACCACCATATCTGCGGCAATCTCAACCTGATTTCCCGAAAGCGTATCGGCGCCCTTAACGATAAGTTTGCCGTCGTCTTCGTAAATCTTCGAGACCCTGCCCCTTAGATATACCGCCCCGTCCTGCTCCATTGTTCCCCTGACAAACTCTTCGTATCCCTTGCTTGTCGCCCTTATGTCTATGTAAAAAACATAGCTCTGCGAACCGTGAACCTTATGCGCAAATAATTTTGCATGCTTTGCGGTGTACATACAGCAAACCTTCGAGCAATAAGGAACGCCTTTTTCGGGGTCTCTTGAACCTACGCATTGAATAAACACGATTGTCTGCGGGGTTGTTCCATCGGATGGTCTTTTAATCACGCCTTCGGTCGGGCCGGATGCCGATAAAAGCCGTTCAAACTGTAAGCCTGATACGACATCCTTATATTTGCCGTAGCCGTATTCGCCGTAAAGGGAATTATCCATAAGGTCGTATCCTGTCGAGGCAACGATTGCGCCGACCGTTTCTTCGATAATCTCGTCCTTTATATCAAAATCTATGCACTTTGGTCCGCATGCCTCATAGCATTTGACACATTTTCCGCCTTTTTTAAAGTGAAGGCAGACCGACCTGTCCAATACGGGAACAAGCGGAACGGCTTGAGGAAAGGGAACATATATCGCAGTCCTTTCGGACAAATTCATATTAAATTCGCTTTTGACATTTTTATGCATCGGACAGGCATTCCAGCAGTCGCCGCAACCGGTGCAGTCATGCTCGACAACGCTTCTTGCCTTTTTCTTGATTTTTATTTTAAAATTTCCGATATATCCCGAAACATCTTCGACTTCGGAATAAGTATATAGCTTTATGTTTGGATGCTGGTTTACCTCAACCATTTTTGGCGTCATTATGCAGCTTGAGCAGTCCAATGTGGGAAATGTTTCGTCAAGCTGAATCATTCTTCCGCCGATGGACGGCTCTTTTTCCACAAGCAAGACCTCTACTCCGCCGTTTGCAATATCCAATGCCGCTTGAATGCCCGATATTCCTCCGCCGATAACAAGCGCTTTTTTGTTTAAAGGAACCCTGACATCTTCGATGGCTCTGTCTCTTTTTACCTTTTCCACCATCATTTTCATTAAATCTACCGCTTTTTGCGTAGCCCTTTCTTTATCCTCATGAACCCATGAAACCTGTTCTCTTATATTGGCAATCTCAACAAAATACGGATTTAAACCCTCTTTAACGGCAGCTTTTCTAAATGTGTTTTCATGCATATGCGGAGAGCAGGCCGCAAGAACAACCCCCGTTAATTTTTGTTCTTTAATCATGTTTCTCAAGCTGTTTTGTCCCGGGTCGGAACACATATATTTATAGTCAACGGCGGTTACGACGCCCGGAACTTTCTTCGCCTCCTCGGTAACCTTAGCGACATCGACGGTTCCCGCAATGTTCGAACCGCACCAACAAACAAAAACTCCTATTCTTGCCATAATATATACCTCTATATATGCAAACTTAAATAAATAATAATCTTAATTTTTTAATCCTTCTATCTTTCTTAAAACCCTGTCCGCCGCAACCATATGTCCTTCTATTGCAAGGTCTTTCGGAGCTATGCCGAAAGAAAGCCCCAGAAGCTCGGTTATAAAAAGCACGGGCAGTCCTATTTTTTCCGAGTATTTTCTCTCTATTTCCCTCTGCCTGACATCTAAATTTGAATGGCACAGGGGGCAGGCAACAACCACAAGGTCTGCTCCATGTTTTTTAATATCGTATAAGACATTGCCCGTTAAAGCCATTACGACATCCGGTTTAGAAAGCGAGTTGATGGCGCCGCAGCACTCGGTTTTATAAGAATAATCGACAGTCTCCGCCCCCGTAAGACCGACTAATTCATCCATCGACACCGGGTTTTCCGGGTCATCGAACTGCATAATCTTTGGGGGTCTGACTAAAAGACAGCCGTAATAAGAGGCAACCTTGAGTCCCGACAAAGGCTTTTTAACCATGGATTTTATCTTGTCTTTACCGACAATCTTAATCAGAAATTCAAGCATATTATTTATTTCCATATCCGCATTGTATGGCATCTCTAATGAGTCGGTTATCTTCTTTTTAAGAATATCGTCCGATTTAAGTTCGTGGTGGGCGGTTTTAAGCCTGTTAGAGCATGCGGCGCAAGGGGCAAGAACGGACTCGTATCCCTCCCCTTCCGCTATTGCAAGGTTTCTTGCCGGAAGCGCTATTGAAAGATTGTGATTTATGCTGTGAGCCGCCGAAGCCCCGCAGCAATTCCAATCTGGTATCTCTTTAATTTCTATATTTAACGCCTCGAGTATTTTTAGCAGCGACACTTCGTATTCAAACGATGTCCCCTTAAGCGAGCATCCCGGATAATATGCTAATTTCATATATATAATTTCTCCCCAATAGTTTTAAATTTACTCAAAGTCCTTAAAAATTTTGGCTATTTGATTTAAATCCGAAATCTTTTCCCCGTGCATTTTAAGTTTGCCCTTTTCAAGCATTTTTGGGGCCAAAAACATATCCCTGAACAAACGCCTAGTTTTAAATTTGTACTTTCCTACAAGCTCGAGTTCAAATATTCTTCCGTTGGATTTAACATTGTCCAAAAAGACCTCGTGAAACATCTGAACCTCTTTTTCGGC
Source organism: bacterium (assembly GCA_021802425.1). GTDB lineage: Bacteria > SZUA-79 > SZUA-79 > Acidulodesulfobacterales > Acidulodesulfobacteraceae > Acidulodesulfobacterium. Next base: position 13,035 of record JAJZXJ010000019.1, read on the forward strand.
TTTTGCCGTTATGCCTCTTTTTTCGGCTATTTCTCTCAAAACATCCATAATCCCGGTAACCTCAAAACCCTTTGGACAGCGGGTAGAGCAGGTATTGCAGGAAACGCAAAGCCAGATGGTCTTAGAATTTAAAACCTTATCGTCCATACCGAGTTCCGTCATTTTTATAATCTGGTTCGGGGTATAATCCATCTCGAAGTTGACGGGACAGCCTGCGGAACACTTTCCGCACTGATAACATTTGGAAAGCTTATCGTGAAGCATCGTCTCCACCTGCGAAACAAAGTTCCTTCTGTTCTGTTCGTTTATAACTGTTTTCATATTAAATATCCTAAAAAATTTTTATTTTTTAAATTTAAATAAAATTATAGATATAGACACAGGTAAAAACATCGGAAAAATAAGTTTTTGAAACTTTATTGTTTTATTAAAACTTTTCTTAAAACAATGTGTTAAAAAAACAGTCTTTTTATTTTAGTTTATTTTGAACTTTTAGTCAAGCAAATTTCCGACTTTTTTATTTAAAATTTGCATATAAATCATAGTCTTTGAATTTCAAGACATTAACGGGCACAAGACCGTCATAGCCTTGAAGACTTTCATCTTTTATGTCTTCAAGGTATAAATATGTGCAGCCGTCGATATCGGGGGATTGAAAGCAGGTTCTTGCCTTGACGGTCCTGCTGCCGATCCCGTCAACGATAGCATTATAAGTCCTGCCGATGTGCTTGGACAATATCTCCGGCAAAAGGTTTCTCTGGGTTTCCATTAATATTTTATACCTTTCGTTTCTAATTCCCGCTCTAATCTTTCCCCGATATTTAAAAGAGTCCGCCCCCCTTTCGTCCGAATATTTAAAAACCCCCAGATTATCGAATTTAACATCTTTAACAAACCCTAAAAGTTCCTCGAAATCCTTATCGGTTTCGCCGGGGAAACCCGTTATGAGAGATGTCCTTAAGGCAACATCCCGAATATTATTTTTTAATTTTTGAATTAATTCTATAATATCTTTTTTTGTTTCCCCCCGCTTCATAAGTTTTAAAACATTGCCGCTTATGTGTTGAACGGGCATATCGATATACTTCAATATCTTTTCTTCGTTTTTCATAAGGCTTATAAAACCTTCGTTAAATAATCTCTTTGACGGGTAAAGATATAAAAGCCTTATCCAATCTATGCCTTTAATCTTCACGAGTTCCTTTAAAAGTTTATATAAGCCGTTTTTGATATTTAAATCTAAACCGTAGTAAGATGTGTCCTGGGATATTACTATTAACTCCTTAACCCCGGTTTGCGCCAGACCGGCCGCCTCCTGCTTTATTTCATCCACGGACCTCGATTTATAGCTCCCCCTGATGGACGGAATAGTACAGAAAGAACAGGTTCTATCGCATCCTTCGGAAATTTTGATATATGCGGTCCTCTTTAGATTAAAATGCTCCCTGCCTTCGTTTTCGCAAGACTTCAAATTTTTATTTGTTACGATGCCGAGTTCGCTAACTATTTTATCTTCGTCGAATGTTGACAAAAACAGATCTACCTCGGGTAATTCGTCTTTTAAGCTTTTCAAGTTGTTATTGACTAAGCAACCCGTAACGACGATATATTTCGGATGCCCCTCTTCCCTTTTTCGAATTACTTCCATAATGGCATCTATGGACTCTTTTCTTGCCGCCTCTATAAACCCGCAGGTATTAATCACGCAAACATCGCAATCGTCCAGATTATATGTAAATTCAACGCCGGAGGTTTTGAGACGGGTAAACATTACCTCTGAATCCACCTGATTTTTTGGGCATCCTAAACTGATAAGATTAAAACGAAGGGCCATGGCAATAAAATAACTTGACAAATGACTATAAAGTCATTACAATCATATTTAAGTGATTTAGATACAGGGATTTCAACCGCAAAATTTACTATTATGTTCATTAAAGATATAATAAGGATATAATATAATAATAATATAAAATCCGTTTTAATGCTATTAAAAGTTTTAAGTATGCATCATGGCAAATTTTAAATTCGGCTTAAGCCTCCTTGCTAATTCTTTAATATTTTTACTTTTTATATCGTTTTTTCTAATTTTAACTTCGAATTCTTCTTCTTATTCTTACACGGCGAAAAATTCAAATTCAAATAAAACAAACAAAACAAACACTGATTTATTAACATTTAACGCGTATAACGACGCACCTAAAATTGATAAAACCCTTCCCGCTATAATAAATTTAAAAACGGCTTTAGAAATTGCGCTTAAACATTATCCCGGAATAATGGCATCCAAATATTCTTATATATCATCCATATACGCCAAAAATCAATCTCTTTATTTATATTATCCGCAAATTTCCGGAACCGCGGGGTTTTCTAAGAATTCGGTTATGGATGTCAATAACCAAGGCATAGCTGCCGTTAACGGACAGATATACCATGTTAGCGAAGGGGCTATAAACTATTCTTTAAACAATTACTCGGGAAGCATTAACGCAACTTATATGCTATACTCATTCGGCTCCCGTCATTACAATTATCTTAGCGCATATTATAATATGAAGGGGGCTAAGGCGGGTTACGGCATGACGGTAAATAATGACCTTTACAATGTAATCCTTAATTTTGCCACATATTTTGCGGACAAGGAATTAATGAAAGCCGATAAGGAAAATTTAAAAAACGATGAAACTCAGTATAAAGCCGCTGCGGCATTTTACAAGGTCGGAACCGGAAATCTTTTGGATGTTGAAACAGCTAAGGCAACCATGGAGGCGGCTAAGGCAGCCTATATAAACTCGATATACAATATAAAAATTGCAAGACTGGCGCTTCTTAATTCAATCGGCCTTTCACCGTCAAAACGATACCTGTTTGTTAATACGCTTAAGTTCAAGCCGTTTCACCAGACGCTGGATAAACTTATAAAAACGGCAACGAAATTCAATCCGCAATTAAAACAGAGCATATACGCGGTTAAATCCTCTAATGCATCCGTGGGCGCCGCGACAAGCGGATATTTCCCCACCCTTAATGCCGATTTCTCATATACGGGGCAAAACTCCGCCTTTCCGTTAAACAGAAATTATTCCGTCGGCATCGGCATTTCTATACCGATTTTTAACGGGTTTTTAACCCAAAATAAAATCGAATATTCCCGGGCTATATTAAACAGTAATATATGGAACAGGCGGCTTACTAAAGATAATCTTGTTTACGGCGTCTCCGGCGATTATTACGCTATTTTAAATCAATATTCAACGGTAAAGGCGCTCAAATCATCGGCGGATGCCTCAAAACTCGCATATCAGCTTGCGCTAAAAAGTTATGAGGTCGGGGTGGGCTCCATGGTTCAGCTTGTAACGGCAAACGCCCAGTATATATCCGGCATAACAAGCTACATAAACGCCAAGTTTACCTATTTTTACCAAAAAGCCAAGCTTTATTCCGACCTGGGTTTGATGTTGGAACATTATATAAAACGAAAAAACATTTAATAAAGGGCATTTATAAAGGTACAAAGGACTAAAAATGGGGAAAAATAAAAAAATTATTTTAATAATTGCAGTCATTCTGATTATAATATCGGCTATTTCTTATTTTATAATAAAATCAGGCTCAAAGAAACCGGTTTACGAGCTATACGCCGTCAAGCCCATGACGATACAAAAATATGTTACGACATCGGGAACCGCAAATCCAATCAATACGATAAATGTGGGGGCTCAGGTATCTGGAAGATTTTCAAAACTTTATGTCTGGTATAACTCCGTCGTAAAAAAGGGACAGCTTCTTGCCGAAATAGACCCTGTTTCTTTTATTCAAAAAGTTGACCAGGATAAGGCAAACCTCGCTTCGGCAAGAGCAAATGTTTTAAAGCAAAAAGCCCTTCTGGCATACGACAAACTTACATACATCAGGGATAAAAAATTATGGGAAGAAAATCTCATAGCCCACGCGACGGAACAAAATGCGTACAGCATATATCTTCAGGACAAAGCCCAGCTTAAATTCTTAGAGGATGCCGCTAATGCCGTTAAATCCCAGCTTGCTCAGGATGAAACCAATCTTTCATACACAAAGATATACTCCCCCGTAAACGGCGTTATTATAAATGTAAGCGTCGTAGTCGGGCAGACCGTCGCTTCAACCTTTCAGACCCCGAGCCTTTTTACTATAGGAGAGGATCTTAAGGAAATGGAAATATATACTACGACAAATGAAGCGGATCTCGGCGGCATAAAAAAGGGGGACAGGGCATCGTTCACCGTATATGCCTATCCCGATAAGACATTTTGGGGGTATGTTCACAACATAAGGATAAACCCGACAACAGTTTCGGGAGTGGTAAGCTATAATGTTACGATATACTTTAAAAATCCGGACGGGTTAATTCTTCCGGGAATGACGGCAATTCCTAAAATTTATGTTTCGGAAAAAAAAGGCATTCTCGGCGTGCCTAATGCCGCCTTAAGATTCATTCCGCCGGACGAAAACAAAGAGATTTTAGACAACTTATCCAAAAAACTGAAGGTCGGCGAGGGCGTCGTATGGGTATTGAAAAACAAAATGCCGGAACCGGTAATAGTAAATCTCGGCATCAACAACGACAGCGACACCGAGATTATTTCCAAAGATATTAAAGCGGGAACGGAAATAATAACGGGCTTAAAATCGAATTATCAAGCTGCCGGGGCGCCGGGAAGAAGATTCTTTTTCTAAGGTATTAACTATGAATATGAACTATGATATTCCGGGCGGCGATCATCCCCTTCTGATAAAACTCGAAGATATAGGAATGACATATAAAATCGGGGATATTTCTTATGAGGTGCTAAAAGGTATAAATCTTATTGTCGAAAACGGGGAATTTGTTTCCATAATGGGGGCATCCGGCTCGGGAAAATCCACTATTATGAACATACTGGGATGCCTTGACAGACCCACTGCCGGAAAATATTTTCTTGAGGGCAGGGATGTTTCTAATTTAACTTCCGATGAACTTGCCGAGATAAGGAACAAAAAAATAGGGTTTGTTTTTCAGGGTTTTAATCTTATCCAGCGGCTTTCGATCGTCGAAAATGTCGAACTGCCCCTGTATTATTCGGGCATGCATTCAAAGGAAGCGACGGGGATGGCAATGGAAGCGTTAAAACTCGTTGACCTTGCGGGTACAGAAAACAAATTTCCTAATCAGATATCCGGAGGAGAACAGCAAAGGGTTGCCATAGCGAGAGCGGTAGTAAATAACGCTCCTATCATTATGGCCGATGAACCCACGGGCAACCTTGATTCCGTGAGGGGAGCGGATGTGATGAGATTTTTTAAAAAAATTAACGAAGAAAGAGGAGCCACGATTATTCTTGTATCGCACGATAAAAACATAGCCGATTACGGAAAAAGACTTATAACCGTTAAAGACGGG
>JAJZXJ010000020.1:0-18433 GCA_021802425.1 bacterium
CGGTATAGCCTTAGATTTAAAAAACCGGTTGATAAAAGACGATTTTTTAATAATCGAGATTCCCGCGGATTATTTAATATTAGATAATTTCGAAAAAAGATTAGATAGTGCAGGCATTTTAATCACGGAATTCGAATATAGAGGCAACCTGATACTGCTTAAGCTGACATCGGCATCTCTCGCCGTCTCTCTGACGGAAGAAGCCCTTAACCTCACCTGCAACCGCGGTTTGTTTGATTTTAATCCCGATAATCTTTCTCTGGGGGTAGATGGAAATAATTACCATGGCGGGACGGAAAAGTTTGATTTTACATATCTTAAAACCTGCTTTTTAACATTTCCTTTTGGTTCATTAAAAGAGATTTATGTTAAAAATATTCTTGAAAATTTTGATTACGATGAAAATGAATTTTTCTTTAGAGAGTTTTATAGAATGACGGCGTTTGGCGGCAGCTTGCATTTAGAGGCAGGCGATATTCCTTTTTATTTTAAGTTATATAATGAGATAAAGATAAAAAGGCCGGATTCCATAGATTTATTGCCGGCGATAAAGGAATACGAAAAGATATCCAAGGAATCTTCCGAAAACCGCTATAAGTTATTTGCTCCCGAAATGCTGATCAACCGTTTCATTAAAGATAATAATTCAAAAAGCGTTTATTCCCATGACCTTTTAAAAGCCTATTTGGAATATTGCGGATTTATAAATGTTTTTCCAAGGGTGAGCGCGGCGGATTACGAAGCCGGAAAAATTAGAATAGATGCCCTAAAGTTGGGGTTAAAAGGGTTTGCGGCATTGCCAAAAAAAGTGTTATTAAGGGCTGTTTCGGGAGGCTATGAAGATTTACCCGGCTTTAGCGTATTTATAAGAAATCTGCATAATGCTTATAACAATTGGGATTTATACCTTATAACGGATAATTGCGATTTTTTTGAAAATAATATTTACTTAAAATATTTAGGCAGCACAATGACCGATGAAAATGTCGATTATACTATTGTATTAGACAATGCTAAAAATCTGCCTGCGGTAGATTATGCCTTAAAGTTTGCAGGTAGCGGAAAGCCCGATATATTTATAAGTGAAAATGATGTTATAGAAGCTTATAATTTTTTGAGAAGCTTCGGCATTAATCCCAATGAAAAATTTGTTATATTTGACCTTGATTTTATAGATAATACGGATAGCAAAAAAGGAATCGATATATTAAATATTATAAAAAAGGATTTTTCTTATCTTAGGGATTTTAAAGTTTTGAATATCTCTCTTAAAGAGCAAAATACGCTGACCTTAAAAAAATTAAGTGTAATAATAAGCCTTGCATCATTTTATGCCGGCGGAGGTTTTTTTTACGGGTTGGCCGACGGCTTACGGGTTCCTTCTTACAATAAAGAAATTAATAAGTTTAATTATAAGAGGGGTATAGAAAATATTGACCTGTCTATTATAATTCCCGTATTTAATAATATTGAATATACCAAAAATTGCTTAAATTCATTATTTAAAAATCATCCGCTTTCAAATTTTGAAATAATAGTAATAAATAATGCCTCGACGGACAAGACGGAAGAGTTTCTAAATGATTTTGATTATTTGGATAATTTTACCGTTATACGCAACGACTCTAATTTAGGCTATGCAAAGGCTTGCAATCAGGGGGCAAAAATAAGCAAAGGCAAGTATTTATACTTTTTAAATAATGATACCGTCGTATTAAAAGGCGCGATTGATGAACTTTTTGATACCATAGAAAATGCAGGGGATAAATGCGGTATAGCCGGTTCTTTGCTCCTTTATCCGGATGGAAAATTGCAGCACGGCGGGGTTGCGTTCAGTCAGGAAGGAACCGCTTATCATCTCTTTAGAAATGTGGAAATAATAGGATGCAAAAACTTAATGTTTAAAAATGCTATATTCTTAAAAAAGTGTAACGGCGTTACAGCAGCTTCGATGGTAATAAAAAAGGATGTTTTTTTTGCCGTCTCCGCCTTTGACGAAAGTTATAAAAACGGGTTCGAGGATGTCGATTTATGTCTTAAGGTTAGGCGGCTTAAAAAAGATATTATATTTAATCCAAAAAGTATGCTTATACATTTTGAAGAAAGGACGGAAGGCAGGAAGAAATTTGACATGCAAAACCAGATTAATTTTCAAAACAAGTGGAAATTCAGCTTCGGGCAGGATGATAATATTTTTGCCGAAATTAGCGATATAAAGATGTTTCTTGAACCTATGACCTTTCGAATACTTTATTATTCCGTAAGCGAAATTAAAAGATTAGAAGAAGAATTATATAAACTGTTTAATTTAGGAAACTATAAGGGCGCCTTAGAATTAGCGGAATACATATTAGCATGTGACCTTTTGAATATAAAGGCTTATAGAAAGAAAGTGGAAATAGAAAAAAAAACTCATGATATAGCAACTATTTGGAGGTTCCAATGAATTTAGGGAATTATGAAACAAACAGGCTATATTTAGGAAATGATTTTAAACATAAATATATTTTACGGGATGAAGATATAAATTTAGCCGATAAAAACTCAAGTCATTCAATAATTCTTAACTTAATAGCCGATAACTCAGTCCTGCTTGATGTTGGTTGTTCTTATGGGTATCTTGGAAAATGGTTAAAAATTAATAAAAATTGTGTAGTTTACGGTATAGATAATAATGCCGATGCCTTAAATTATGCAAGGCAAAACGGCTATTATGAGGATTTATTCCTTATAGACCTCGATAATCCAAATGATAAAGAGTTAGAAAGATTTAATCAATTTGGTGAAATTTTCGATTATATTCTTTTAGCAGATGTCTTAGAACATTTAAAATATCCAGAAAATCCCCTATTATTACTATCAAAAAAACTTAAATTCTATTCAAGTTTTATAGTTAGTGTTCCCAATATTGCAAATATAGATATCATATTTAATCTTATAGAGGGAAGATTTAATTATGGAGAATTGGGTGTTTTAGATAATACTCACTTAAGATTTTTTACAAAAAAATCATTTGCTGAATGGATTAAAAGTATTAATGAGTATTTAAAAAATATAAATAAAGAATGTAGATTTGATATTAATTTTATTGGTAGCACAATTTATCAATCAGAGAATGTAAAAGAAATAATTTCAAAAAAACCTATTGTATATAATCTTTTAAAATTATCAAATCCTGACATAGACGCATTTCAAAATATATTTGCTTTAACTAAGGTTCAAAAAGATGATGAGGTTTTAGGGTTTAGCGCTTTTGATAAAGATTTAAATGCCATAAAAAATATTTCTCAAACATTGCAAGTTTTAGTTGATTCTAATAAAAAGTCTTTAGAAGAAATAGGCAATCTTCAAAAATCATTAAAAGAAAAAGAAAAAATAAAAGTGCTTTTTTTAAGCATTGCTCATCAAATTGGTCATGGTGTGCCTGTTGTGATAGCACGGCATGCCGATTATTTTGTAAAAAAAGGATATACGGTATATATCGGCGGACCAAAAGATTATAATGAATTTTCTTATCCAGGTTGTAAAAGAATATATTTAAACAATTATCTAGATGCCGCTTTATTTGCAAATCAAAATGATATTAATTGCGTTATTGCACATACTCCTCCATTTTTTTCCACTCTTAAATATTTATCTCTATCTATAAAAAAAGTTATTTTTGATTATGGAGAACCGCCAGCAGAGTTATTTCCAGATTATATGGAAAGAAAATCTATTTTAATAGAAAAAAAATATTGTTACGATGTAGCTGACAAAATATATGCAATTTCAAATACGGTCAAAGCTGAGAGCAATCAAGGCAGGGCAGAAGTCATTAAATTGGGAAACGATCATCTTGCCATATGGGGTAAAGATATGTATTCTTTGAGAGAAAAAATTAGAGATGAGTATAGTTGGAACAAGAAAATAATAATTTTAAATGTTGCTAGATTTCATAGCGGCGAGAGATGTTATAAAGGTATAGACTTTTATGCAGATGTAATGAAATATATCAACTCATTTAATGATTCAGTTGCTGATGATTCTATTTTTGTTTTATGTGGAAAAGCATTTCAATCCGATATCTCATATGTAAAAGATTTAGGTATACAAGTCATTGCTAATGTGAAAGATGAAGAACTTATTGCGCTATATGCCGCCGCAGATATATATATGAATTTTAGCAAATGGGAAGGATATAATCTTGGGATTGCCCAAGCTTTAGCATTAGGTTTACCTGTTGTTGCCTCTGATATTAATGCTCATCGCGAGTTCCCTGTTTTTACATCAAATAATATCCACGAGATTAGGGAACATATTATAGATATTATAAATAAAATTAAATTGGGGGAAGTTATTTATTGTGAGAGGCATCCAATATTATTTCCTTGGACAAAACACTTGCAAAAATTTGAAAATGAAATAAGGACTTTATGTCACTAAGATTAATTGCAGAAGAGCGATATATTATAAAAGTGTTTTAAAAACAAATTGTAAATATATTAATTTAAATTGTAAATTAAAAATTTAAAAACCATGTCCTATAGTAAGAATTTAATTCAAGAAGCTTCCGATGAGATAAAAAAGTATCTTAAAAAACAATTAAATAAAATATATGCCTATGAAGATAGAATTTATTTTGCACAATTATTTGTAGATGCGGGCAAAGGTTTTTTAGAAGAAGAAAGTATTAAATTATCTTATGGCAAGTGCTATGAAAAAAACATAGGAAGGGTTAAAATCAGTTTTGATTTATATTCTTTTGAAAATATTAATTCTCTTCGTTTTGATCCGTTAAATGGGCCTACTATTACAAAAATTAATAATGTTCAAATTATATTTGAAAACGGAAAAAATTTAGAAACTGAATTTATACCCTTTAACCCGTCTTACAATGATACAAATGCCGATTATTTTTTTCATGATGACCCGATTTATTTAATAAAAACAATTAATTTTAAATTTGCAAAAGTTAAAAAAATTAATATAACTATTGATTATTTAAATACAGTAAAAGAGACGGGCGCATTGCTTAATCAAAATCAAGATAAGTCATATGTTTTATTTGGAAAATTAAGTTGTTTTGAAACATTAATTGAATTTTTGGAAGATGAAAATAAATTGGATAAGATTTACAATGTTTTAAATGATAATAAATCTAAGGAAATATTTAATTGGTTTATAAAATATCGTTTAGCATATTTAATCGCGGAAGAAAAAGCTTACAATATATTTGAACCAGAATTAAAAAGGGTAGATTTTGCAAAAGCTGAAAATACTGTTCAAAAACTATCGGAAAATAAATATAAAATAAAAAATTTCTTATACCAAGGTGCGATAGGTGAAGCGATAGGGGATTTTTATTTTGATAAATATATTTATCAAGATATTGTTAAACCTATTTCTGATGACATAATAATAGATGTCGGAGCATATGCTGGTGATACTGCTCTTTATTTTTCTCAATTTATTGGAAAAACAGGTATAATATATGCTTTTGAACCTTTAGAAGAAAATTATAATTTGTTAGAAAAAAATATAAAGTCAAATGCGTTAGAGGGGAAAATAGTCCCTATTAAAAAAGGGATAGGCAATTCTAACGACCCTATTAGCATGGCCGGAAGCGATGCAGGAGCATTTATTAATTACGAAGCAAATGTAGGTTTTAAAATAGATATGGTTACAATCGATAAATTTGTTAAAGATTATAATGTCAATAAAATTAATTTCATAAAAATGGATATAGAAGGTTCTGAACTTGTTGCTATAAAAGGTGCTGAGAACACAATAAAAAAATTTAAACCTAAACTTGCTATAAGCATTTATCATAGAGGAAAAGATATAATAGATATTCCAGAATATTTGTTATCTATTAATAATCAATATAAGTTTTATCTTAAACATATATCAACAAGCTGGGTTGATACTGTTTTATTTGCAATCTGCAAGAGTTGAGCGTCATTAAATGATTTATGCTAATTGACAGAAAACTCCTCCTAATCTCGCTTCATGACCCTTTTTTAGATTCCGACAGGGTTATGCCCCCCATCGGCATCATGTCCCTTCAGGCCTATATGCTGCCTTCGGGAATTGATTCGGCAATAGAAAACGACTTCGATATAGATAATATAGAAAAATACTCCGAATATACCCATTTTGCCATATCGTGCATGACGCCGCAAAAGGTCGAGGCATATAAAATATTGCATGCTATAAAATCTAAATTTAAAGACAAAACCGTCATAATAGGCGGACCGCATGCCAAGTATTATATCGGGGATTGCATAAAAGAGCCGTTCGATTACATAATAGTCGGAGACGGTGAGTTTGCTCTTAAAGCCGTTATGGAAGGTAAAGCCTCGGAAAGAATATTAAATATTCCCATAAGCGAGGAAGAAATGAACAGGCTTCCCGTGCCGTATAGGGAACCTGAATTTTTAAAGCAATATAACTTCGACATACAGGGGGTTAACACATCTACAATTCTTACAGCCAAGGGCTGCCCGATGAGATGCGCATTTTGCGAGGATGCGGGAAGCAAGGTAAGATTATATAATCCATCTAATATAAATATGCAGATAAAAGATGTTTTAGGCGCGGGATTTAAAGGAGTAATGTTCTTCGACGATATATTTGCCATATCTAAAAAAAGGGTAAGGGATATTTTTCCCGTTATAACAAAGCATAATATATTTTACAGATGTTTCGGACATGCAAGAAGCATGGATGAAGGGATGGCGAAAATGTTATCGGAATCAGGCTGCATCGAAATAGGTTTTGGCGCAGAGTCCGGTGCGCAAAAGATACTGGATGCAATAAATAAAAGAACCAAAGTTGAAGATAATATCAGGTTCATAGAGATATGCAACAAATATAAGATTAAGGTGAAAGCCTTTATAATTTTGGGTTTACCCGGCGAAGATATGTCCACGATAAAGCAGACAAGGAGATTTTTGGATATACTTATGGCTAACAGATTTACAAATAGATTCGGCAAGGAAATTACCAACGATTTTGATATTACGGTCTATTTTCCGTATAAGGGAACGAGGGTAAGAGATTACATGGATAAAAAAGATAATCATTATGATATCTTTTTTACAAAAGACCCCGACGAGATGCTCGGCTTTTATAAAGGCAAGGGCGGAAGCGCAGAGATAACCGTAAGAACATCGGGTCTTAGCGCCGAAGATATAGGTAAAATTCAAAAAGATTTAATTTTGGAATATAAAAAAATGGTTATAAGCTAAATTGGCTAAATTGGAACGGCAAGTATGTCCGTACCACGTGCCCCATTTCTATATTTATGTTTATTTATTGACATTGGCACAAAAATGATATTAAAATTATACATATAATATATGCGTAATTGCATAGTATATTAAAAAATATGTCGATAAAGAAGGTCGAAAAGGTTAAATCTATGAAGGGCAAGGTAGAGTTTGGCATGGCGGCAGGCGGGATAAGGCATTATAAACGATGAAAATAAGGGTAGATTTAAGCAGTTCAGCCAAAGACGACAGTTATGACATTTTAATAGGTTCGGGGATTGTCAACGCGGAAGCCGGCGGCGAAGTTATAGATGTTATTAAACAGGCAGGGTTAAAAGGCCGGGCATGCGTTATAACTACGGAAACGGTGAACGGTTTATACAGCCGGCTTCTTAAGAACTTTTTAAAAAATGCCGGTATCGAACCGGTTGTTTTGGTATTGCCCGACGGCGAAAGCACAAAAAGCATTAAGTATCTTTCCTATATTTACGATGAACTTATTAAAAACAGGTTCGAAAGAGGGGAATTTATAATCGCTTTCGGCGGCGGCGTTATCGGGGACATTGCCGGTTACGCCGCGGCAACATACTTGCGCGGGATAAATTTTATTCAAATTCCCACCACTCTGCTCGCGGATGTCGATTCAAGCGTGGGCGGAAAAACCGGCATAGACCATCCGGGCGGCAAAAACCTTATCGGGGCATTTTACCAGCCGAAATGCGTAATTATAGATGTTAATCTCCTCGACACCCTTCCTGAGCGCGAGCTTAAAAACGGCTTTGCCGAGGTTATCAAATACGGCGCCGTTTTAGACGGGGAATTTTTTATATACCTTGAGAATAATTACGAAAAAATCCTTTCACGGGATAAAGACGGTTTGACGCGCGTTATCCGCAGGTCATGCGCTATCAAAGCAGATGTCGTTAACAAAGACGAAAAGGAGGCGGGACTAAGGTCGGTGCTAAATTTTGGACACAGTCTCGGACATGCCGTTGAAACGCTTTATAACTACGAAACCGTTAAACACGGCGAGGCAATCGCGATAGGAATGATATTTGCTTCTATGGTTTCTGAGGATTTGGGTTTTTGCACGGGCGAAACCTTAAACAGGATTAAAACGCTTATTAAAAATTCGGGTCTCCCCGCTAAAATTCCAAACTTTACTCCAGTAGAGTATATTAACGCAATGAAACTCGATAAAAAGGTGGAGAGCAGGTTAATCAAATTTGTTCTCGTAAAAGAGATCGGCGGGTTTGTTTTTAAAGAACTGGATTTTGATTATATCCATGAATTTTTAAAGAAAATTTTGTAAAAAATAAAGAAACCCTTAAAACCGGAAACGGGAAAATGAAAAAAACGGATTATGAAGAAGCGGGTAAAAATGGTAAGAATGGAACAGGCCGGAAAAAGGATGAACTTGAAGGTTTTACCGAGGAATATATTTCGTTTTTAAAGATAGAAAGGGGGTTAAGCGCCAATACCGTTTCATCGTATTATCTCGATTTAATGAAATTTCATAAATATGTAATGAGTAAGAAAGTTGATTTTAAGACATTACCCCCCTTATTTTTTCAGGATTTTTTAGGTTATTTGGCACAAGCAGGGCTAAACGGAAAGACAAGAGCAAGGTTTTATTCCTCGATAAAAGGATTTTATAAGTTTTTATTTAAGCGCCGTATAATAAGCGAATTTCCGTTTAAGGATATAGAATATCCTTTTGTTGCCAAAAAACTGCCCGAGTTTCTTACGAAAGATGAAATCAGCCGGATTTTAAATGTCGATTTTAAAAATGGTAAAAACGGCGGGAATAAAGCAAAAGAGGGTTCAAATTTTGAAAATATAAGGAATAAAGTTATTTTAGAGCTTTTATACTCAAGCGGTTTAAGGATTTCCGAGCTGGCGGGAGTAAAACTTGAAAACTTCAATTTTGACTTGAATTTTATAAGGGTGCGGGGCAAAGGTTCTAAAGAAAGAATCGTTCCGTTCGGCACCCCGGCCAAAGAGGCTTTAAAGACCTATCTGCCGTTAAGGCGGCAATATGAAAAATCGGGCAAAAGTTATATGTTTATTACAAAAAACGGGCTTCCGTTTACGAGGCAGGGATTATGGAAAATAATTAAAAAGGCGGCGCTCCTCACAGGCATAGATAAAAACATTACGCCCCATATGTTAAGGCATACATTTGCCACGCACCTTTTAGAGGGCGGGGCAGATTTAAGGTCTATTCAGCAGATGCTGGGCCATTCAAGCATATCCACAACCGAAATATATACCCATACGGACATATCGCATTTAAAAGCGCAGCATTCCAAATTTCATCCGAGGAATAAATGAAAAGCGGGGAATGACCGAGGTTAAACTTGACGCCGAAAGACTTAAAAGAAAAAATTGCATTAGAGTATAAATCCTTAAAGGACGACCTGCTTAATTTTTCCTCTTTTCACACGACAAAAAGAATATCCCTTTTCTTCGATTCCCTCATTATAGAGGCATTTCCCGATATTAAAACGCAAAACGACTTTTGTCTCATAGCAGGGGGCAGTTATTCCAACCTCGAACTATGCCCTTACTCCGATGTCGATATTATGGTAATTATGCAGGACGGGCTTGCTCAGGAGGATGTTTCGAAAAGACTTAAGGATTTTTTTTACCTCTTTTGGGACGCATCCGTCGATTTGGCTCAAAGCGTTAGAACCGTTAAAGAAGCGATAGGTTTAATGAAAACCGATTTTAATACATATACATCGTTTATAAATGCCAGATATATAGCGGGCAATAAGGAATTATACGACGGGTTTAAAAACGAGTTTAAGAAGATAGACGCTTGTTCCGTCTTTTTAGTCGAACTTATGAAAAGCTTAAGGAGGAGAAGGTTAATTAATGTGATGGTTGATAATGATATATTCCTTCTTGAACCGGATGTTAAAGAAGGAATAGGAGGGCTAAGGGATTACTCGTTTTGCGAGTGGGTTTATTATATTGCAAAAAAACCCTTTGCGCCGCTTAATTTTCTGCATAACAATACAAATATAATAAACTATGAAAATGAAATTTTATTTAACGGCGGCGGGAGTCGGGATAACGCTCAGGGCGGCAATAACAACGACAGGTATAATAATGCGCGCGCTGCTCGCGGCTGGGGGAACGGGGAAGAGATAATAAGCGAAACATTTAAACTTATGCAGTTAGACAGTTCTTTAAATGCCGGGGATATTATAAATCTTTATAACGGAAAAGAATTTATATTAAAGGTCAGGGTTATGATGCATTTAATAGCTCAAAAAAAGTTAGACAGGCTTACCTTCGATATTCAAGAAAAGCTTTCCCAGGCTTTTTATTATAAAGACGGCAAGTTTTTAAATAAGATTGAATATTTTATGCATGATTACTACATAAATGCCAAGAATATACATATTATTTCAAGACTTATAATAAATTTTTTGATAAAGCCGGAGGTTTTAGTTCAAAAGTCAAGACAGCTTTACAATCTAAATGTTGAAAAAAGCGTCAATCCCGGCAATAATCTGTATTTTGAAAACGGTTTAATTTGCATAAGGGATAGGAAGATATTTTTAACGGATGTTAAAAATATCTTCAGGCTGTTAGATGCTTATCAGATAACCGGCGAAAGGCTTGATATCGAATCTATAAACCTGCTGAAAATAGCCTGCTCTGCTCATAGAAAGTTAATAAAAAACGACGACTATGCAAAAAGTTTTTTTATTAATCTTTTAAAAAAGAAAAAAAGGGTTTATCAAACTCTTTTGCTTATGCATGAAACGAAAATTTTAAGCGCGTTAATACCGGAATTCGAAAAAATAGATTCGCTTTCGACAAACGATGTTTATCATGTTTATACCGTTGATGCCCACTCGCTCAACGGGATTCGTCATCTCGAAGATATGGTGAATTTAAGAATTAATAAAGATTTAAGGGAAACATTCGAACATCTAAAAGGCGGCGACTTGCTTATTTTAAATTTCTCTCTCCTTCTTCACGACATCGGAAAGGGGTATTCCGCCCATCATGAGCAGGTAGGCTCTAAGATTGCCGTAAAGGCGGCAAAAAGGCTGGGTTTTGACGAAAAATCGCAAAATTTTGTAAATTTCTTAATATTAAATCACTTTCTGCTTCCGCTGACATCCGAAAGAAGAGACATACACGATCCAGCAACAATTAAATCTATTGCATATACCGTTAAAGACATCAGGCATTTACAATTTTTATTTATAGTCAGCCTTTGCGATTCGATGGCCGTTTCCAAAACAAGGTTTAATTCATGGAGAAAGATGCTTTTGGTGGAACTTTACGACAGGACTTTAATGTTTTTGAAGAACTCGGAGGAATACTTCAGAGGCGATTTATATTACATAGACAGGGTATATGAATATGTATCGCAATTCGTCGGAAAGAGGGGCTATAACTTCCTTAAAAGTATAACCGCAGGCAATCTAAAGGGTTTCATCAATGACTATATCGGTAAATTTTATTCGGCTACCAGATATTTAATGAGGGAAAGCCCGGAAAATATACTTCTTCATTTAAAACTATTTTCTAAAATCACCGATAAGCATAGATTTAATTTTATGGCAAAAGCGCATATAGAAGAGGATTATTATGAAATAGTTATTTGCGGAGAGGATAAAAAAACAATTTTTTCGGATATAACCGGCGTGCTTTCTTATTTCGATTTTAACATAATGAGCGCGGATATTAATACAAGAAGGGATGGAAAATTTATAGATACTTTTTTTGTAAACCATATTTATAAGAAGGTTGACGGAAAAATAGATTGGCATAAGTTAAGGAATACCTTTTTTAATGTTTTTAACGGCAAGGTATTGTTGTATGATATGTTTAAAAAAAAGAGGCAAAATGAAGGGTTGTTTAAAAAGAGCGCTCCGCATGTTTCTAACTCGGTCGAGATTTATAATAATCTGAGCGATGAATTTACCGTAATAGAAATTCAGGCATTGGACAGAAAGGGTTTGTTATACGACATCGGAAGGATTTTTAACAGGTTCGACATAAATATTTTTGTTTCAAAGATAACGACCCAGGGTAATAAGGCATTCGATACTTTTTATGTAAAAGACAACGGGGAAGGCAAGATTAAAAGCCTGTTAAAGATTCGGAATATTAAAAAGGCGGTTATAGAGGAGTTATAAAATTTTTATCTGCCAAATTTTTATTTATTTTACTTGACTGATACGGCGTTATATGTTAAAAGTTATATATTATGGCAACGGAATTAAAAACAAAGACATTTGCCGAGCTTTACGAGTCTCAAGGGCATTACAAAGATGCTCTTAATATTTACATAGACCTATTAAAGGAAAATCCTCTCGACAATAGCCTTGCAGATAGCATTAAAAGGCTGCAATCTCTGATCAATGAGGAAAATGCCGGTAAAAAAAAGGCGGCCGATGCTCAAATATCGGCCATAAATAATTTCCTGCAAAAGGCTTACGCTTATAAGGTAAGCTGAAAAAATCGGCATCTTTTCATTTCGCATTATCATGTTTAATATTCAGGATTTAATTTTTCCCATAAATAATAAAAAAGCATCCGGTTTTTTAATTAAAAATAACAGTAATATTTTTTATATAACTTTTTATTCTGGAGAAGGTTATCTTTATGTGTCCGAAAGCGGAAAAATAACTCTGTATGTGGACGGCAGATATGCTCAGCGGGCAAAAAAAGAGGTGCGCAAAGCCGAAGATGGGGGCAGAAGTAAAGGTTTTAATATAAATATAATCGGCGTTAAAGAGACATATAAAGATATCGCAGCCGATATAACGAAAAAATTCATTGACGTAGGTAATGACAATAGATATAAACCTGCGGTGCTTTTTGAATCCCCTTATTTTACATACGAAGAATTCCTGAGTTTTAAAAAGGCGTTTAAACATTCGGTCAAATTAATTCCTTCGCATAATGCTTTATTAAAAATTCGTTCTTTAAAGGATAAAAACGAGCTAAGTTACATAAAAAAGGCTGTTTCTATAGCCGAAGATTCAGTTTTAAATTCGTTGAGAGAGGCGTTAGATTCGGGATTAGAATTTAGCGAACAGGGTATTGCTGCGGAATATAAAAAGCGCTTGATAAATAATAATTCCAAAGAGTCTTTTGAGACGATTGTGCTGTCTGATAAAAACTCAAGTATGCCCCACGGGGCGCCTTCAGGTAAACCGGTGGACAGAAACGGCATTTTGTTATTCGATTTTGGAGCGGAATGTAACGGATATAAAAGCGATGAAACGGTAACGCTTCATTTCGGCAAACCGGACAAAAAATTTTCCGATGTTTACGGCGCAGTTTATTCTGCGCAGCAATCGGCTATTTCAAAAATAAAACCCGGGGTCAAATTTAAAGACTTAGACAAAGCCGCAAGAGATTATATAGAAAAAAGAGGATACGGCAAATATTTTACCCACTCTCTCGGACACGGGGTTGGGCTCGATATACACGAATATCCTTACGTTTATAATAAAAATGCCGATACGGTTAAAGAGGGGATGGTTTTTACCGTTGAACCGGGAGTTTATCTGGAAGGGGAATTTGGCGTGAGAATCGAAGATATGTGCTATGTGGAAAGGGACGGGGCGCAAGTTATTACGAATATAAAGAAGAAAAGTTTTTATGTTAAAGATATATTGCAATAAATTAAATAAAACTATTTAATTATATATTAATAAAATTAAAGGTTGATTTTTATTTTATTTTATTTTAAATTGTTTAAATTATTATTTATATTATAATTTGCATATTTACTTAATTAGTTTCTTAGAGGTATTTATTTGTGTATTCCACAACAGATTTCAAAAAAGGATTGAGAATAGAGATGGACAAAGAGCCTTTCGAGATTGTTGATTTTCAACATGTAAAGCCGGGAAAGGGCGGGGCTTTCGTGAGGACAAAACTTAAAAATCTGATTAACGGAAAGGTGATAGACAGGACATTTAGATCCGGCGAAAAGGTGGAAACGCCAAATATGGAAGAAAAAAATATGCAGTATCTTTACTATGAAGGTAACGATTATATCTTTATGGATAACGCAACATACGACCAGATACATATAAGCAAAGAAGCTGTCGGCGACAGCGCAGGCTTTTTGCTCGAGAATATTCAGGTCAATGTTCTTTATTACAACGACAAGCCTATCAATATCGAGGTGCCTAATTTTATTGAAGTTAAAATAATAAAAACGGAGCCTGGACTGAGGGGCGATACGGTTTCAGGGGCTACAAAGCCTGCTACGCTTGAGACCGGTCTTGTAATAAATGTGCCTCTATTTTTAAACGAAGGTGATATAATTAAGGTTGATACAAGGACAAAATCATATATAGAAAGGGTTAGTTTAAAATAACAAATAATAAAATAACAAAAGCCTTATAAGCCGATGAATATAAATGATATAAAGGATTTAATAAAATTTATTAAATCTAATAAAATTAAAGAATTTTACTATAAGAAAGGCGACGAAGAGGTTTCGGTCAAATTAAGCCATGAAGAAACGGCAGCGCAGGATTTGAAGCACAGGGTTCGTGAAAAAAAGGAGTATTTGGCGCAAATTGAAGGTATCGAGCATGCCGAGTTAACTGAGCTTTCTGCGCAAAGGGCGCAAACCCTAAAATCCGAATTAGCGGAACCTGCATTAAAAAAAGAAACTCTGAAGGAAATAGTATCGCCGTTCGTGGGTTCTTTTTACAGGTCTCCATCCCCGGATAAACCGCCGTTTGTCGAGGTAGATTCCGTTGTAGAAAAAAACAGCCCTGTTTGTATCATAGAAGCCATGAAGATAATGAACGAGATTGAGGTAGATATAAAATGCCGAATTGTTTCCATCCTTGTTGAAGACGGGCAATTGGTGGAATATGGGCAGCCCTTATTTCTTGTGGAGCCCCTATAAAAATATATGTTTAGAAAGATCTTAATAGCCAATAGAGGCGAGATAGCAGTCAGAATTATAAGGGCATGCAAAGAATTGGGTATTAAAACCGTTGCCGTCTATTCAACTGCCGATAGGGACAGTCTTCATGTGAGGTATGCCGATGAAAGCATATGTATCGGTCCGCCGCCAACCGCAAAAAGTTATTTAAATATATCTTCCATTATATCCGCTGCAGAGATAACAGACAGCGAAGCCATCCATCCCGGATACGGTTTTTTGTCCGAAAATGCCAATTTTGCAGAAATTTGTGAAAATTGCGGCATAAAATTCATAGGACCCTCATCGGCGAATATGAGCCTGCTGGGGAATAAAAGAAATGCGAGAAAACTTGTTAAAAGTTTAGGTATTCCAGTATTACCGGGAAGCGATGATATCGGAGATAATGAGGAAGATATAAAAAAAGCCGCGGGAAAAATAGGTTATCCCTTAATACTTAAAGCCTCTATGGGCGGAGGCGGAAGGGGAATAAAAATGGTTTTGACGCCGGCCCATTTATCTCAGGCTTATCATCAGGCAAGGCAGGAGGCGCAATCTTTTTTTGGAGATAAGGATGTTTATTTAGAGAAATATTGCGAAAATCCAAGGCATGTCGAGTTTCAGATTCTTGCCGACAGGTACGGTAATGCCGTGTACCTCGGGGAAAGGGATTGTTCCATCCAGAGAAGGCATCAAAAGATTATCGAAGAAGCCCCCTCTATTGCCGTAAAATCCGCCGTGAGAAAAAAAATAGGCGAATCCATATTAAAGGTTGTTAAGGAAGTAAATTATGTCAATGCGGCTACATTTGAGTTTCTTTTGGATGCCGACGGCGAATTTTACTTTATGGAAGTAAACACAAGGGTTCAGGTTGAACACCCGGTTACCGAATTTGTCACAAATACGGATATCATTAAAGAGCAGATCCGAATTGCGAACGGAGAAAAACTTAAAATAAAGCAGGAAGATGTGAAAATCAAGGGTTACAGTATCGAGTTAAGAGTAAATGCCGAAAATCCGGTAAATTTTCAACCCTCCCCCGGCTTGATTACATTTTACAATAAGCCCGGCGGATTAAATGTCAGGGTTGACGATTTTGCCTATTGCGGATACACCGTCCAGCCGTTTTATGATTCTTTAATTGCCAAATTAATAGTGCATGATTCGACCAGACTGGGTGCAATCAATAAGGCTAAAAACGCATTAAACGAATTTCAGATTGAAGGTATCGAAACAAACATTCCCTTTCTTAAAAGGATATTAAACGATAGCGATTATATTTCAGGCAGGGTTGACATAGGGTATGTTCAGAGGTTTATCGAAAGGTAAGGCAAAGCCGAACCGTTAAATTTTTATTTGAATTTTTTTAAAAAATGTTTATATTATAATTATCGTATTTATATGTAAAAATAATAAAACAAAGAAAGGGGGATTTATGGAGTTTCCGAAAAATTTAAAATATAATACGGAACATATCTGGGTTAAAGTTAATAGGGATAATGCGCTTATAGGGGTTACCGATTATGCGCAGGATCAGCTTGGAGATATAATTTATGTTGACCTGCCCGAACCCGGTTACGAGCTTGAGCAAAACGAGTCTTTCGGGACTATCGAATCGGCAAAGTCGGTTTCGGAACTGTACGCCCCCGTGAGCGGACATGTGGTTCGGGTTAACGAATCATTAAAGGATGAACCGGAGCTTGTAAACGAAGAGCCTTATGATTCAGGATGGCTGCTCGAGATAAAACTTACGAATGAAAATGATTTAAACGACCTGATGGATAATCAGGATTACGAAGAATATTTGGAAAGTAACGGATAATAATAAAAAAAAGACAATGAACGGCTATTCCGATGGTTATTTTAACCTGATAATTTCAGGCGGATGTCCCGGCGGCATTAACATGGCCGCCGATTTATTTTTATTGAATAAATATAGAACAGAGTGTGATTTTTCAAGCCGCCCTACATTAAGACTGTATTATTTTTCCCCGCCCGCCCTTTCTTTGGGATTTTTTCAAAAAGATAAAGATACAGGCGGGAACATTATTCTAAAAGCAAAAAATAAACATTACGATATTGTTAGAAGACCGACGGGGGGAAGAGCGGTATTGCATAAAAACGAGATAACTTATTGCGTAGTGTCGTCATATAAAAGCGGCATTTTTGCAGGGAAACTTTTGGAAACCTATAAAAGGGTCGGCGAGTTTTTGTACTTTTTTTTTACTGCCGGTTTGGGTTTAAATCCCGATGATAACGGGTTTAATCGTCAAAACGGCGATAAAATCGATAAACCGGTTAAAAAAAGCGATTTTAACTGTTTTTTAAAAGCCCACTCATACGAGATAACATTTGGGGGTAAAAAGATTTGCGGCAATTCGCAGAGGCGCGGCGAAACGGCATTTTTACAGCACGGTTCGATTTATATCGACTATAATCCGCTTGAGCATATCGAATTATTCGAGGACGGCAATTTTAACGCCGGATATTTTAATAATATTACGGGCATAAAACAGGAATTGACCAAGGTTGGCAAAAAATTTGACTTAAGTTTCCGCAACCTTTCCGAAGTTCTTGCAAAATCCTTTCAAGATGCCTATAATCTTAAGCCTTTAGTTATGTCCCCTCAGGAATTTGGGGAGGCAGCGGGCAGGGTGCGCAAGGCGCAGGCTTAAAATTTGGCCGTTCTCCAAAGTTATTAACACGTCCTCCAAAATTATTTACAGCTTTTTATTTTTATGATATATTAATAATGGTTATATGCAACATTGCAAGTTACGATTTAATTTTTTATTCCTATAAGCGGGCATAGCTCAGTTGGTAGAGTACAAGCTTCCCAAGCTTGGTGTCGCGAGTTCGAACCTCGTTGCCCGCTCCATATTTCAAGCCCTTCGCGGCGCATAAAAAATCAAATTTTAAGACCATGCCCAATTTTGTGCCCATATTTTATTTTTATTTAAAAACTTCGTCTATCCGCCGCCACGAAACGGCGATAACCTTAGAGGTACAAATTTTAGAAACCCTGAATTAAATTAATTACGATAAAAAAGCATATATGCTATAATGAAAAAAGGATAAACTATGAAAAAAATTATACTTATACATGGATTAATTTTTTTTATGCCGGTTATATTTAGCATGGCTGTTATTTTTATTATAAATCCGGGCCCTGCTTTTGCAGTCTCCTATACCTATTATTCGCCGGAGGCCAATCTCCAAAAAATAGATATTTATTGGCTTAAGAAGGCGG
>JAJZXJ010000002.1:0-152369 GCA_021802425.1 bacterium
TGCAAAACCTGATGAATCTATTTTTATAGACGATAGAAATTTTAATGTGGAAACTGCCGCCAATCTTGGAATTAATGCTTTTAGGCACACAGATTATGAATCTACAAAAGAAAGACTCTCCCTGTTTTGGGGGGACACCATAACCGATTGACTTTTTTAAAATAATGGTTTAAAATTAATCATCGACCGTTGTTTGTAAAAAGTTAATTGCCGTTCCGTTTCGTTCAAATTCTTTAATACAAACTGCTTCCGCTAATATATTTTGTCTTTGCTGTTAAATAAAAAACATAGCTACAAGTCTATAAATTTTATGAAAAAATTTAAAAAAGTATTGATAGCCAATAGAGGCGAGATTGCCTCAAGGGTAATCAGGGCGTGCAAGGAGCTCGGCATTAAAACCGTTGCTATTCATTCCGAAGCCGACAGTCAGGCTTTGCATGTAAAAAAGGCTGATGAGGCGTACCTTGTGGGGCCCGGTCCGATATCGGGCTATCTCAATATCAACAGAATCGTGGATTTAGCTATTAACACGGGAGCCGATGCTATACATCCGGGATACGGGTTTTTATCCGAAAATCCTAAATTTCCGGAGGTTTGCGAGAAAAGAGGAGTTATATTTATCGGACCGTCTTCCAAGACTATTGCTATGATGGGGGATAAGATAGAATCCAAAAAACTGATGAGGTCTGTCGGCGTACCGGTCGTTGAGGGCTCTGAGGGCGGTGTCGAATCGGAAGAAGAAGCAATTTCCGTCGCAAATAAAATAGGCTACCCCGTGATGATAAAGGCTTCAGCCGGCGGCGGCGGCAAGGGCATAAGGATTTGCTTTAACAATGACGAATTGGTCAAAAATTTTTCCTTATCCCGCTCCGAGGCTGAAAAGGCATTCGGAAACCCTGAAGTATTTATCGAGAAATATATTGAAAAGCCCCATCATATCGAGTTTCAAATACTTGCGGATAATTACGGGAATGTCATACATCTCGGCGAAAGAGACTGCTCTATCCAGAGAAGACACCAAAAGCTAATAGAAATAGCGCCTTCTCTCATACTTAACGAAGAAATGCGCGCAAAAATGGGCGAGTCTTCGATAAAAGCGGTGCGTGCCTGCAATTATCGCAATGCAGGGACAATCGAATATATCGTCGATAAAAACGGCAATTACTATTTTATGGAGATGAATACCCGAATACAGGTTGAGCATACCGTCACGGAGATTGTGACAGGCGTCGATATTGTCGGTGAGCAGATTCAGATAGCCATGGGCAAGGAGCTTGACATTAAGCAGGAAGATGTTTCGATGAGGGGATATGCCATAGAGTGCCGCATAAATGCCGAAAACCCCCGAAAAGATTTTGTTCCAAGCACGGGTAAAATTACCGCCTATTATTCGCCGGGGGGAATTGGGGTTAGAATAGACGGTGCCGTTTATAAAGACTATGTTATTCAGCCGTTTTACGATTCTATGATTGCAAAGCTTACCGTCAGCGGAAGAACATGGGAAGAAACGGTCAGAAGGGCGCAAAGGGCGCTGGACGAATATGTCATAAAAGGCATTAGAACCACAATCCCGTTTCAGCTTAAAATAGTGCAGGATGAAGACTTTATAAAGGGCAATTTTGATACCCATTTTATCGATGAAAGGCTGTATTTAAGAGATTATAAATTGCAAAAAGACCCGTTTGATAAGATACTTGCAATATCTGCGGCTATATCCGCTTATTACGGAATTTAGTAAAAGCTTAAAATTGCGCCGTATTTGGTCAATTTTTATTTTTTTAAAGCAATTTAATCATTATAGGTACGTATATGGAAGAAAAGAGCTATATCAGAAAAATCGGCGTTATGGAAACCGTTTTAAGGGATGCTCATCAATCCCTTTTGGCCACCAGAATGACCACCCCCGATATACTTGGGATAGCCCATATTCTTGATAACATCGGGTTTTGGTCTTTAGAGGTATGGGGAGGGGCGACATTCGATTCCTGTTTGAGGTTTTTAAAAGAAGACCCGTGGGAAAGACTTAAAAAAATAAGGAAGGCTTATAAAAATTCGCGCTTGCAGATGCTCTTAAGGGGGCAAAATTTAGTGGGATACAGGCATTATGCCGATGATGTCGTCGAAAAGTTCGTATCCTTAAGCGCCGACAACGGAATAGATGTTTTCAGGATATTTGATTCTTTAAATGATTTCAGAAATATTAAAAAAGCGGTAGAAATTGCAAAAAAGAAAAAAAAGATAGTCGAGGCTACGATTTGTTACACTACAAGCCCGGTTCACACGAACGAACTTTTTACTCAAATGGCCGTGGAGCTTGAAGAAATGGGCACCGACACTATTTGCATAAAAGACATGGCGGGGCTTCTTTCCCCGACCAATGCCTATAACCTTGTGTCGATGATAAGAAAAAAGGTTAATCTCCCCATCCATGTCCATTCCCATTCTACAAGCGGTTTCGCATCTATGTCTTTGTTAAAAGCTATTGAAGCGGGAGCCGATATTATCGATACGGCCATTTCTTCGATGTCGTGCGGAACTTCGCACCCGCCTACCGAGTCGATGGTTTTTACGCTATCGGAGATGGGTTACGATATTGACCTGGATCTGGAAAAATTAAAAGAAGTTGCGGATTACTTCAGGAAGGTTAGAAAAAAATACGGTTCTTTTGAAAGCGAATATACGAATATTAATGCGGATATTATCGTAACGCAGGTGCCCGGAGGCATGATGTCGAACCTTGCAAGCCAGCTTAAAGAGCAAAATGCGCTGGATAAGATGGAAGAGGTTTTATATGAAGTACCGCAGGTTCGCGAGGATTTCGGCTTCCCCCCCCTTGTAACGCCTACCTCCCAGATTGTGGGGACGCAGGCCGCTCTTAATGTGATTACCGGCGAAAAGTATAAAGTAGTAACGAGCGAAACGAAAAATTACTTAAAGGGCTATTACGGCAAACCGCCTGCGCCTATCAATAAAGAAGTTCAAAAAAGCGTGCTTGGAGGAGAGGAGATAATTACCGCAAGGCCGGCAGATTTAATTGAACCGGAACTTTCTAAGGATTATGAAGAAATTAAAGAATACGGCTTATCTCCTGAGGATTTGCTCACTTATGTTTTGTTTTCAAAGATTGCCGTTGAATTTTTTAAGGATAGAAAAGAGGGCAAACTGCCCGATTATTCTAAAATTGAAAGCGCGGGTTTGGCTCTAGGCCATGAACAACAAACTATTGTTTCAAAAGAGTCTTTGCCGCAATGCCCCGAAACGGACGGCGGGCTTGCCCCAAGCGAGTTCAATGTTACCGTTCACGGCGAAAGTTATAAGATTAAGATTGCGGGCGTTGGACATAAATCGGATCAAAAAAGACCTTTTTTCTTAAATGTCGATGGGGTATTAGAAGAAGTTGTCATCGAATCGCTTACGGAAATTGTTCCGAGCGCCGGCGGGGAAATCGTCGGCGAAAGTATTGCCAGGTCAAAAAGACCGTCCCCTAAAAGGGAAGGCGATGTTTATGCCCCGATGCCCGGAAGGATTACAAAGGTTATGGTTAAAGAAGGCAGCGCCGTAAGGGCAGGCGATACCGTTTTAATCGTCGAAGCAATGAAGATGGAAAATGAAATACATACCCCGATTGACGGCATAGTTAAAGAAATATATGTAAAAGAAGGGGACAATGCCAACCCCGACGAAACCTTAATTTATGTCGAGGCTTGCAATACATAATAAACCCAAATCCCGATTTAGGGCCGGGCCGGGCGGGACATATAATGTCATATAATTTTGTGATATAATTAGAATGGATGTCTTGATACTATCAACGAGGATATGCCGATAATTTATTTTCTATAAAGAAGGTGAACGGCTTGATTAGAAAACCTGCTGCAATAGGTTATTTTTATCCCGAAGGATTAAGCAATATCAAAAGTTTGCTTGCCTCTTTTAATATCGCCCCGCCAAAAGAAAAAATAGATGCGTTTGGCATAATATCTCCCCACGCCGGCTATGTTTACTCCGGAAAGACCGCGTATTCGGGATACTCCGAAATTAATATAAAAAATAATATAATTATTATCGGCCCAAACCATACGGGGTTAGGCGCCGATTATTCGATAATGAATAGCGGGGAATACGGATTTAAAGATTTTAGCGTCCCCGTTAATGCGGGGTTAGCCAATGCTATAATAAACGAGAAAGACAGCCCCTTTATTCCGGATGAGCTTGCCCAACTAAAGGAACATTCCGTCGAGGTTCAGATTCCTTTGTTATATAATGTTAAAAAGGATTTTACAATCGTTCCGATTGTTGTTTCTTTTATAAGATATGAAGATGTACTGCGCGCCTCCAGAACAATCTTTAACGCTTTAAAAAAGTTGAATCTGCTTAACGATGTTTTGATAGTCGCAAGCTCGGATATGACTCATTACGAATCTGCGGATGCGGCTAAAACTAAAGATAATATTGCCATTAAGGAGATTTTAGATTTAAACCCTAATGGTTTATATAATAAAGTGAGAGAGCATGAAATTTCTATGTGCGGTTTTATTCCTGCGTCCATAATGCTTAATGTAGCCAAAATGGCCGGCGCTACTCATGCAAAACTTGTAGATTATACAAATTCGGGAGAACTTACGGGCGATTACGCAAGCGTCGTCGGATACTCGTCGATTATAGTGTATTAAAATATAAGTCATTCCCGCTGAAGCTGGTTGGGACAGGGAATTTGTTTAATATTTAAATTTTAACCGTAAAAATATAAATGGAAGATATTAAAGTCAAGACAAGGTTTGCCCCGAGTCCGACAGGATATTTGCATATAGGCGGCGCGAGGACCGCCCTGTTTAACTATGCTTATGCTAAACACTTTGGCGGAAAATTTGTTTTAAGAATCGAAGATACGGACTTTGAACGCTCTACAAAAGAGTTTGAAGCCGATATATTGGACAGCCTTAAATGGCTTTCCATTGTGCCGGACGAAGATGCCGTTTATCAATCCAAAAGGCTCGATATATATAAATCTTATGTGGACAGGCTTTTAAAAGAGGGCAAGGCTTATTACTGTTTTTGTTCCAAAGAACTTTTGGAGGAAGATAGGAATAGGCTTGCTTCGGAAGGCAAAAAGCCGATGTATGTCGGGCGGTGCCTTAATCTAAAACCTGACGAAATGGATTTGTCGAAACCCCATGTGATAAGATTTAAAGTCGAAAGAGGACAGGGGTTGACCACCGGTTTTAAAGATTTAATAAGAAACCAGTTTGTAAGTTTTAATAATAATGAAATAGATGATTTTGTCCTTGTCCGCGAAGACGGGATTCCCACCTATAACTTCGCCGTCGTTATCGATGATGCGCTTATGGAAATAACCCACATAATCAGAGGGGACGACCATGTCAGCAATACCCCGAAACAGATAATGTTATACGGCGCGCTCGGCTTTAAAATGCCGGAGTTTGCTCATGTGTCGATGATACTTGGGCAGGACGGAAAAAGGTTATCCAAAAGGCATGGGGCGACTTCCGTTAATCAGTATAAAAAAGAGGGGTTTTTGCCGGAAGCCTTAGTTAATTACTTAATCAGGCTTGGGTGGTCGCACGGAAACGATGAAATATTTACGATGGATGAGATAATAAGGTATTTTGATTTAAAAAATATAAGTAAATCCGCCGCAATATTTAATGTCGAAAAGCTTTTATGGTTAAATTCCCATTATATTAAATCCAAAGACCCGTTTGATATCATAAATCTACTGAACGAGATAAAAGATGTCTCCGAAAAACCTTTAGCAGCCGACATTCAAACCGTTTCGCTGATAGGTTCCCTTAAGTCCAGAGTCAAGACGCTTGCCGACTTCAGGCAGAAATTAAATTTTTTTATAAGCGGTGAACAGGAATACAAAGCAGAACTTTTAAGCGAATTTAATTTTAACGAAGGAGATGTATTTTTTTTGCAGGAGTTTAAAGCATTTATCGGCAATTTACCCGATACGATATTTAATTATAAAGGTGATTTAAACGACAAAACCGAAATTCTTAATTTTATAAAAAATTCCATAGAATCGGTAAAGCAGGAATTTAATAATTTTTTATCCAAAAACAATTGGACTATGAAAGAAAAAGCCATGATTATAAGATTAGCTTTAACCGGCGAAAAAATCAGTCCGCCGATATTCGAGATTATATTTGCGCTCGGAAAAATTAGATGCATTAAAAGGATTAATGAATTTTGCGAATTTATTAATCCTGCAAAACCTGCAAAGGCGTAGCGGGTTCCGATTTATGAAATAAATTTTGCGTTTTATTCTTGTAATAGTTAATATTAAACTGTATATTAAACAATAATATGGCTCTGCAGATATGCGGCATAGATGAAGCGGGCAGGGGATGTTTGGCAGGTCCCGTCGTATCGGCCGCAATAATCATAGATAAAAATAAAATTCCATTGGGCGCCAAAGATTCCAAGCAATTGACGGAAGGAAAAAGAAAAGAATTTTACGCGGATATTTTGGCAAACGCCGCGTCTTATTCGGTCGGTGTTGCATCCAATATCGAAATAGACGAGATGAATATCCTGAACGCGGCAATGTTATCTATGGAAAGGGCGTTTTACGGATTAACCGTTAAACCGGATATTGTTATTATAGACGGCCCCGTCATTCCAAAAAATTTATCAAAACTTGACGGCTTAAAAGTTATTCCGGTTATCAAGGCGGATGAAAGGATTAAAATAGTTTCTTGCGCCTCCATTATTGCTAAGGTTTTTAGAGATGATTTAATGATTTTTTTGGATAATAAATATCAGGAATACGGCTTCAAAAACCATAAAGGTTATGCCACCAAAGAGCATAAAAAAAATTTATTGAAATACGGCTTTAGTGAAATACACAGAAAAACATTTAAATTTTAAAATTTTTTTATATATATTAGATATATATGTATATTAGAAATAAGAGTAAATCTTTAAATAAGGCTAAAGGAGATGCGGGGGAAAAAATTGCGGCGGAGTTTTTAGAAAAAATCGGTTATAAAATTATAAAAACCAATTTCAGGAGCGGGCATAAGGAAATAGATATCATTGCCGAAAGTGAAAACGGAGTTTTAAATTTTATCGAGGTCAAGTCGCGGTTTGAAAATAGATTCGGAAAACCTGTCGAGGCGTTTGATAATAATAAAAAGAATAAGATAATTGAAATTTCCCTGTTTTTTATGAGTAAGTTTAATATCGGCAAAAAATCTGTAAATTACGGCTTGATTTCGATTGAGTTTATAGAACGGGGTTCGGTAAAACTAATATACTTTGAAAATGCGTGCGATTAATATACTGCTTGCGCAGGTAAATCCTCATGTAGGGGATTTAAAGAAAAACATAGAAAAGCACCTTAAGTTCATTAAAACGGCGGCGGAGGCGGGGGCGGAGTTTGTTATTTTTCCGGAGCTTTCTTTAACCGGCTATTTTTTAAAGGACAGCATTTACGATATAGGCGTAAATTTAAACAGCGAAGAGGCATTTATATTCGAACCGCTTTATAAGGCAAGTTTAGATTCGGGCATATCCGTTATCGCCGGATTTGTAGAAAAAGACGAAAATTACAATTTTTATAACTCGTCTTTCTGCATTTCGAAAGGCAAAATCATAAATGTCCACAGGAAGGTTTATCTCCCTACTTATGGAATGTTCGAAGAGCTAAGATATTTTAAACCGGGAGGCGGATTTAGCATTTTCGATATGGCGGGGGTTAAGGCTTCCATTTTAACCTGCGAAGACGCATGGCATCTTTCCTCGTCTTACATAGCGGTCAATAAGGGAGCAGAGATTATCGTAGTCAATTCGGCATCTCCTGCAAGAGGAATTACCGAAGGGCTTGATAAATTCAGCTCCATAAATATGTGGGAAGAATTGCTTTCCGTAATTGCCTTTTATTATAGAAGTTATGTAATATATGTTAACAGGGTAGGGTTTGAGGACGGGATAGGATTTTCGGGCGGTTCCTGTATATTCGGACCTACGGGCGAAATGGACGCCCGCATAGATTATCTTGAGGAAGGATACTTAAAGGTTGAGATAAATTTAGATCTTTTAAATAATGAAAGATTTAAAACCCCCCTCATAAGAGACGAAAATTTGAATTTAACATTAAAAGAGATTGAGGGTATTATAAATTCTAAATAATTTATATGAAAAAAGACCTTCCAAAAATAGATGAGCATAATTTTCCTATCATTTTTAAGCATCTTACCTATTTCATAAAGGATGAGGTTTTAAAAACAGGGATAAATAAGGTTGCATTGGGGCTTTCGGGCGGCATCGATTCTGCCGTAGCCTGCTATCTTGCTTCCCGCGCCCTTGGGAAAAGCAATGTTACCGCCTTGCTTATGCCATACAAAAGCAGCGCTAAGTCAAGTTTGGGAGATGCCATGAAGGTGGTTGAGGCGCTTGGTATCCCTTATTATATAATCGATATTACAAAACAGATAGACGATTATTTTCAGGCAGAAAAAGACGGCACCCGGGTTAACGACATTAAAGTTAGAATGGGAAATAAAATGTCAAGGGAAAGGATGTCCATTTTATATGACTATTCGTATAAACTTAAGTCTTTGGTTCTTGGAACAAGCAATAAATCGGAGCTTCTATTGGGTTATGGCACAATTTACGGAGATATGGCATCTGCTTTAAATCCTATCGGGGATATTTATAAGACCCAGATATATCAGCTTGCCAAACTGCTGGATATTCCGGACAGCATAATGACAAAACCGCCTTCGGCAGATTTATGGCTGGGGCAGTCGGATGAATCGGAGTTGGGCTTTACTTATGAGGCTGCCGACAGCATAATGTATCTTTTGATAGATAAAATGTATAAACCTGAAGTGGTTGTCTCTCTTGGTTATAATGCAGGTATTGTAAATGCCGTCTATAGCAGAATAAAAAAATCGCAGTATAAAAGACGTATGCCTTTAATAGCCAAAGTATCCGAACGCACAATAAATATAGACTTTAGGTATTTAAGGGACTGGTCTTAAAATGCCCGCCCTATATATTATTGCAACCCCGATCGGCAATCTCGAAGACATTACCATAAGAGCGCTTAAGGTAATGAGGCAGGTCGATTTTATTGCCTGCGAAGATACAAGAAAAACAAGAATACTAACCTCGCGTTACCATATAAAAACCCGTTTAATCCCTTATCACGAATATAATAAAAAGCCGGCGGCGGACGGCATTGTTGCGAATATAATAAAAGGAAAAGATGTTGCCTTAGTAAGCGAGGCGGGAACCCCCTTAATATCGGACCCGGGTTCGTATTTAGTGAGATTATGCGTAGAAAAGGGCATTAAGGTTATTCCAATACCCGGCCCCTCAAGCGTTTTAAGCGCTATTTCGGTAAGCGGCCTCGATGTCTCCGAGTTTACATTTATAGGGTTTTTGCCAAAGAAAGCAGGCAAGCGAAAAAAACTTTTAGCTAAACTTAAAGAGGAAAAGAGGGTTTTTATTGTCTTTGAGCCGGGAAGGAGTGTAGAAAAATTACTCGAAGATATTATGGAAATATTAGGAAATATAAGAATTTGCTATGCTAAAGAACTGACCAAGGTTTATGAATTCGTAAAAACCCGGGATTTAAAAACATTAATAGAAGAAATTAAAAGCAGTCCCGAGCTTTTAAAAGGGGAAATCACCTTAGTCATAGAGCCTTTGCCTTTAAGCGCAAGCCCCCGCAAACCAGATTTTGACGGAGTTGTTTATTAAATTTTATGTTTTTACCTGATAACCTTAAAATCCTTAAAGTTTGACAGGCTTTCCTGTTCATAAAGTTTAACTTCTTTTACTCTCGAAGAAGGCGGGCCTATATGAACCGTTGCAACCATTTCTTTTATCCTGTCTTCCTCGCCTTCGAAAAAAGCCTCTACATGACCGTCATGGGTATTCTTGACATAGCCTTTTATGCCGATTCTATCTGCCTCAAGCTTGGTGAAATTTCTAAAATTAACTCCCTGAACAATGCCTTTTATTATGACCCTGTATGATTTTGCCGTCATCTTTGCTATGTATAAACCGGTATTTTCTCAATCCGTATGTTTTTTGATACGGGACAATTTGTGAATTTTTTCTTCCAGCGTTTTTATCTGTTCTTTTAATTCTTTAATTTCCGAGCTGCGGGCAATATCAGCCTTGCTCATGGCTTTTTTAATGGATTCATCGACTAAAGAGGAAAGTTTTGCTTTGTTTGAATCATACACCGTTTTCATTTTTTTCGAAAAATCTTCGGCCTCTTTTTTTCCAAAGTTTTGATTAACGATAAACTCATCCAGTATCTTTTGAAATCTATCTTCCGTTGTCGTAAGAACCGAACCGATAAATTCGGCAAATTTATCAAGCGGCGTTTTGTGATTTTCCATTTAAAGCCTCCTTTTTAAAATATTTAATTGATATAATATGAATGTGTATAGTCCATAGTACGATTATACCATTAATATTTAAAAAGTTTTACCGATTAATTAATTATTATTAATCATGTCGAGCCTTTCTATTTTAGTTTCCTTGCCTTTTTTCTTCCTCAAATAATAAAGCTTAGCCCTTCTAACCTTTCCGCGATAAAGAAGTTCGATCTTGTCGATTAAAGGCGAGTTGACTAAAAAAGTCTTTTCTACGCCTACGCCGTAAGAATTTTTCCTGACGGTGAACGAAGAACGCAGGCCGCTTCCTTTTCTTGCGATAACGACCCCTTCAAAAACCTGGACCCTTTCCTTATCCCCCTCTTTAATCTTTTGATAAACCTTAACCGTATCGCCCGATTTGAAAACGGGGGTACCGGTTTTTATGGACGAATTTTCAATCTTTTCAACGATATTCATTTAAGACTCCTTATTTTTATTAATTTTATTTTAAAAGTAAGTATTTTAATATAATATCCATAACTAATCAACCGATTTTTTATCCGCCTTACGGTTAACCAAATCAGGCCTGTTTTCCATGGTCTTTTTAAATGCGTTATCTAATCTCCAATCGTTAATTAGTTTATGGTTTCCGCCGAGCAAAACCTCAGGAACGGTAAGATTGTTTATAGCCCTGGGTTTTGTATATTGCGGATATTCAAGTCCGGACTTATATTCTTCCGAAAAGCTTTCTTCGGTAAGAGATTCAAAATTTCCCAAAAAATTTTCAAAATACCTGCAAACAGCTTCAATTAAAACAATGGATGCAATCTCTCCGCCCGATAATACAAAATCGCCGATGGATATTTCCAATGCGGATGTTAATTCCGCAACCCTTGCATCTATTCCCTCGTACCTTCCGCATATCACTATCATATGATTGTAGCTTGAAATTTCCTTTGCGGCTTTTGAATTAAGGAGTTTTCCCGATGCGGACATTATAACGGTAATTAAATTATTTTCGCCGGCAATCGGATATTTTAATTCATATTCGGCTTTTGCAGATTCATAGGCTTCCAAAATAGGATAAGCCATTAAGAGTTGTCCCGCTCCCCCGCCATAAATTTTATCGTCAACCCTTTTATGTTTATCTTTAGAAAAATCCCTCGGGTTGATAATGTTAATCTCCATAACGCCGTTTTTTATCGCCCTGCTAATCAACCCGGTATTAATAAATGAGGTAAAGTACTCGGGCATTATCGAGATTATATCGATTACCCTTTTAGTCCGGCATGTTTGAACATCGAGTTTTTTATTCATTTTACTTATATTTTATAATTTTCTTCGTTTTTTACGACAACCTTATTATTATAATCTACCCTGAGAATATTTTCATCCGTCATTGGAATTAGATATGTTTCGCAGGTGGATTTTATTTCTATTATGTCGGTGTCGCCCTGATAAACCTCCGTAACGGTTCCGATATTTTCATTTTTACTGTTATAGCAGTTTAAATTAATCAAGTCGGAAATTAAATATTCATTCTTATCAAGGGTTATATCGGTTTTTTTTATAAAAACCCGCTTTTTTTTAAAACTTAAAGCATCGTCTATTGAATGCGAACCGTAAAGTTTTATAAGAAAGCCCTTATTTACGGGTCTGATTTTTTCAACCTTAAGCTGCTCGTAAGCATTGTCTCTTTGAATAAATAAAGGTATGCCGGGCGAAAATGCTTCGGTATCCGGGTTATATGGTATAAATAAAAGCTCTCCGTTTATTCCGTGCGGTTTAGCAAATTCTCCGACACCGATATAACCGTTCATTTTCCCTGTTTTTTCAATAAAGACATAACCGTATCGCTTGGTTTAGCGCCGAGGCTTATCCATTTGTCGAACTTATCCCTGTCAACCTTAAATTGTGAGGTATTCGAGCAGGGATTATATGTACCCAGTATTTCTATGAATTTTTTTTGAACGGCTTTTTCGCCGGAAGCCGCCACAATCCTGTAAAATGGTTTTTTGTGAGAACCGGTTCTTGCAAGTCTGATTTTTACTGCCACCTGAAATCTCCTTTGTTTTGTTAAAGTTAAAAGTTTTGATAATTATAATTATTGATGATTACCGCTATTAATGCAATTAAATAAAAAATTAAAGATTATTGAACATATTTTTCATACCGCCGATATTTTTCAAATTTTTAAGCGAACCGAATTTTCCGCCCTTAAACGATTTCATCATTTTTTTTACTTCTTCGAATTTATTTATAAATATATTTACATCGTTGACCGAAGTACCGCTTCCCGCGGAAATTCTCTTTCTGCGTCCGCCGTTGAGTATTGCGGGGTTAAGCCGTTCCTTTTCCGTCATCGAGTTTATGATAGCATTTATTTTTTTAAATTCTTTTTCGGCGGCTTCAGGGTTGAACTTGTCCTTTATTTTGGAAAAACCGGGTATCATCGAGGCAATCTGACCGATGCCGCCTATTTTAGAAACCATTTTTAGCTGTTCGGCAAAATCTTTAACCGTAAAATCTTTTTTATTAAGGCTTTCTTCTATGACTTTTGCCGATTTTTCGTCCACGGCGTTCCGGGCTTTTTCGATGAGGCTCATAACATCGCCCATGCCGAGTATCCTGTCGGCTATCCTTTCTCCGTAAAAGGGTTCGAAATCGCTTAATTTCTCGCCGACGCCTATAAATTTTATCGGTTTATCCACGGTTTTTTTGATGGAAAGAGCGGCGCCGCCCCTGGAATCGCCGTCAACCTTGGTAAGAACAACCCCCGTTATGCCTATCGCTTCGTTAAATGTTTTTGCAACCGTAACGGCGCTCTGTCCAAGCATAGAATCGGCGACGAAAAGTATTTCATTAGGGTTAAATTTGCTTTTGATGGTTTTTAATTCTTCCATCAAAGGCTCGTCGATTTCAAGGCGTCCCGCCGTGTCTATTATCAGTGTATCGTAAGCATGCTTTTCGGCGATTTCTAAGGCGTTTTTGACTATTTCTTCGGGTTTCTGCGTAATCCTGCCGTCCTTTTCCGGGGTTTCGTAAACCGGAATGTTTATACTTGCGCCGATTTTTTTAAGTTGAAGAACGGCGGCAGGCCTATAGACATCCGCGGGAACAAGATAAACGCTCCGCTTTAACCCCCGCAAATAGAGGGCAAGTTTTCCGGCGGTCGTAGTCTTACCCGAACCCTGAAGTCCGGCGAGCATAATGACGACAGGCGGCTTAGCTTTAATATTAAGGGGTTCGTGGCCGCCGAGAAGGCTTGTCAGCTCGTCGTGTATGATTTTAATTATCTGCTGGGACGGCGTAAGACTGTCCATAACCTTTTCGCCGACAGCCTTGTTCTTGACCGATTCGATAAATTCCTTGACTATAAGGTAGTTTACATCGGCTTCGAGCAGGGACAGCCTGACCTCTTTGAGAGCGTCCTCGATATTTTTCTCGGAAAGCTTCCCATACCCGCGAAGGTTTTTAAATACCTTTTCTAATTTTGAGCTAAGTCCGTCAAACATTTTAATTTACATGCAAAACAACAATATATTATTTATATTTAAGATAAGAAAATTATCATTTTATTAGTTTTTTATAAATATGTCAATATCTTATGGGGGGAAATTTTTGCAGGTCTTGGAATGTTTGGAATTATCCAAAGTTTTTTCTGTAGTTAATGGCTTCCGAAAGCGTGTCTTTGTCAACATATTCAAGGTCGGAACCTATCGGTATTCCCCTTGCCAGAGCGGTTATATGAACATTGTAAGGCGATAATATTTTTTGAATATAAACCATGGTGGCTTCGCCGTTAGAATTGGGGTTTAGCGCAAGGATTATTTCCTCGAAGCCGCCCTGCTCCACCCTGACCGCAAGTTCTTTAAGTTTTATATCCGAAGGGGTTATTCCCTCCAAAGGATTTATTAAGCCGTGGAGGACATGATAAAAGCCGTTAAAGTTGCCGCTTTTTTCGAATACATATATTATTTCCGGATTTTCCACTACGCATAATAATTTAGAGTTCCTCGATGTATTTTTGCATATAGGGCAAAAATCTTCTCCGCTCAGATTAAAACAATTTTTGCAAAGTTTGATATTTTGTTTTGCATCTTTTATGGCATTTGCAAGGCTATATGCTACCGACTCATTTTGGGATAATATGTAAAACGCAAGCCTTCTTGCGGATCTTTCGCCTATTCCGGGAAGTTTTTTAAAGGCGGACACAATATCTCTAATATAATCGGATTGATTAATCGACATAAGTCTTGGATATAATTTAGATATAATATTGTTTTAATTTATTAAAAAAGGCCGGGTAAATTAAGTCCGCCCGTTAATTTGGACATTTCATTCGTAACCATATCTTTTGATTTATTAAGGGCTTCGTTAATAGAGGCGACTATAAGGTCTTGAAGCATTTCGGCATCATCGGGATTAATAACGGCTTTATCTATCGTTATGGATATAAGTTCCTGTTTTCCGTTCACTTTTGCCGTAACCATACCGCCGCCGGAACTGGATTCGACAATTTTAGAACCGAGTTCTTCCTGCATTTTAAGCATATCCGATTGAAACTTTTGAGCTTGCTTTAACATTCCTGCCATATTTTTGGACATTTTAACATTCCTCCAGATTTCTATTTGTGTTTATATTATATTATTCTATAATTTTTTTTAAAAAATAACAAGGCGGTTTCACTTTTTTAGGTTACTTTTTAGTCTTATCTATCCTTTCGATATCTTTCCCGAAAATGTCTTTTATGCTTTCCATGATTATGCTTTCATCGGGTTTTTCAGCTTCGTTGGCTTTAATGCCGTCATCTATTAAAGCGTTAGTTTCCTGCTTACTATTTTCTTGAGCTAATTTTTCATCGATTTTATCGAAATGGGCAAAGAATTCGTCTGATCCCCCGTGCGTATTATTACCGTCATTAGGCGCTATTTTAACTTGCCTGTCCGTTTGCGCCGGAGCGGGAGCGGCAGTTTTCGGCAGCGGCTGACGAAGTGCAAAGGATGAGTCAAATGTGGGCGGAGGCGGTGTCAGAGCCTCATCGTTTAAATTAAACTTGCCGGTTTTACCCTCCATTTTTGGATTTTCTGCCGGATTTGTTTTAAGCGATATAAATTTATCGATTTTATTTATGAGTTCCGTTACGTTATGTTTCGATGGAATATTTATAAGCCTGAAAAGAGTAAGTTCAAGCATTAATGAAGGGGAAGAGATTTTTTGATATTTGGCGTCCGAGTTAAGTAATATATCTATCATATCGAGAAGTTCCTCCGAGCGTGTTTGTCCGGCAAGGGGAATTAAAGCATTTATTTCTTCATCCGTCATATCGTTAATCATATCTTTATATTTTAATTTTATTATTAAAATATTTCTGATGTAGAATGCAAGCTGTTTTATAAACTGCCTTATATCTGCCCCGGAGTCGTATATTTCTTTTGCCAGCCTGATGGAAGCTTCATAATCCTTCTTAAAAATTGCGCCGATAAGATCAACGATCGCTGCTTTAACGGTTAATCCAAGAACGGGCGATATATCTTCTTTTATATCCTTTCCGAAGTACGATATAATAGTGTCAAAGGTTGTGAGAGAGTCCCTAACGGATCCGTCAGCCAAAGAGGCCATAATCATTAAGTTTTCATCGGTAACGGAAATGTCTTCCGCAGCCGCAATCTCTTTTAATTTACGGTAAATTATATCGGTCGGTATTCTTTTGAAGTTAAACCTTTGACACCTCGATAAAATAGTTTCGGGGACTTTGTGCAATTCGGTTGTTGCAAAAATAAATTTAGCGTGGGCGGGAGGCTCTTCTAACGTCTTTAAAAGAGCATTAAAGGCGCTATTTGAAAGCATGTGAACCTCGTCGATGATGTAAATTTTATATTTAAAACTCTGCGGCAGATATATTATGTTTTCCTTTAAATCCCTTATTGCGTCAACGCCGGTATTCGATGCCCCGTCGATTTCTATAACATCCACCGAGCTGCCGTTTTGAATCTGGACACATGCGGAGCAAACGCCGCACGGATTTATCGTAGGACCGTTTTCGCAGTTAATCGATTTTGCAAGTATTCTTGCAATAGATGTTTTACCGACTCCCCTTGTGCCGGAAAATATGTAGGCATGGGCAATCCTGTCGTGAATAACGGCATTTTTAAGCGTTTGGACAATGTTATCCTGCCCCGCTATTTCATCGAAAATTTTTGGCCTGTATTTTCTGGCAAGCACCTGATACATATTTTATAATTATAACATATAATAATACAAGTTTTGCAAGTTATGATTGATTTTTATAAAAAAAATTGCTAAACTTAATAATCTATGCAAAAATCCGAAGAAAATTTTAATAATTTCAAAGATTTTCCGAAAAATTACGACTATCAGGCGGTCGAAAAAAAGATAGCGCAGTATTGGGAAGATAACGATACATATAGTTTCGATTTCTTTGATACCGAAAAGGAAATTTTTTCGGCCGATACGCCTCCGCCTTATGTTTCATCCGCCCATCTCCATGTCGGGCATGTAATGAGTTATTCCCAGGCCGAGTTTATCGTCAGGTACAAAAGAATGAAAGGGTTTAATGTGTTTTATCCGATGGGTTTCGACGATAACGGTCTTCCGACGGAGCGGTATGTCGAAAAAAAGTATAAAATAAACAAGTCGAAGATAACGAGGGAAGAGTTTATAGACCTTTGCTTAAAAGAGACGAAGATTGGCATCGAGACATATAAAGCCTTATGGAAATCCGCAGGAATAAGCGTCGATTACCGGCTGTCATACTCTACGATAGATGAAAGATGCAGGAAAACATCCCAAAAATCATTTATTGATCTTTACCATAAGAAGCTGATAGAAAGAAGGAACGAGCCTATTTTATGGTGCCCTCAATGCAGAACCTCGCTTGCGCAGGCGGATATTATAATAGAAGAATTAAACGGTATTTTGTACGACATAGAATTTAAATCATCATCGGGACAGGGTCTTATAATATCCACAACCCGCCCCGAATTACTGGGGGCATGCGTTGCGGTTTATGCCAACCCTCTTGACGACAGATACAGGTTTTTAAACGGGCAAACCGTTAAAACCCCTCTATATAATAAAGATGTTCCCGTTAAATATGATGAAACCGTAGATATAAATTATGGAACGGGTTTGATGATGGTTTGCACCTGGGGCGATGCCGAAGATGTTAGAAAGTGGAAGGAGAATAAACTTGACACGGCTATCATTATAGATAAAGCGGGAAGATTAAATGAAGCGTCAGGGGCTTATAGCGGATTAACCGTAAGGGATGCAAAAAGAGCAATAGTAGATGACCTCAAGAAATTATCGTTTATAAAAGGGGAAAAACCGCTTTTGCATAATGTCGGCGTTCATGACAGGTGTGAAACCCCCGTCGAATTTATTCGCGAGCTTCAATGGTTTATAAAAATTTTAGATAATAAAGATAAATTCTTAGAGGCTGCCGGTGAAATAAAGTGGCACCCAGATTTTATGAAACCAAGATACGACGAATGGGTTAATAATTTAAAATGGGACTGGAATATATCGAGGCAAAGATTTTACGGCGTACCCTTTCCTGTCTGGTATTGCGCAAATTGCGGCGAAGTAATCCTTGCAAAAGAGGACGAACTGCCCGTGGACCCTGCCATAGCCCATCCCGATATTATTAAATGTCCTAAATGCGGGGGGAAAGAATTTAAACCGGAGACGGATGTTATGGACACATGGATGACATCATCGATGACCCCCCTGATTAACGCCTTATGGGCATATGATTCCCGCGCCGCCGATAAAAAAAAACTTTTAGATAGGATTTACCCGATGAGCCTGCGGCCGCAGGCTCAGGAAATTATTCGAACATGGTTATTTTATACCGTCGTAAAATCTATTTATCATACGGGTAATATTCCGTTTAA
Source organism: bacterium (assembly GCA_021802425.1). Taxonomy (GTDB): domain Bacteria; phylum SZUA-79; class SZUA-79; order Acidulodesulfobacterales; family Acidulodesulfobacteraceae; genus Acidulodesulfobacterium. Next base: position 18,284 of record JAJZXJ010000002.1, read on the forward strand.
AAATGTTATGATAAGCGGCTGGGGACTTGATAAAAACGGCAAAAAGATGTCTAAAAGCTTAGGTAATTTTGTAGGACCCGAAGAAATAATAAATAAATATTCTGCGGATGCCTTAAGATACTGGGCTTCAAAGGCAAATCTGGGGCAGGATTTAAGGTTTAACGAAGAAGATGCCGCGAACGGCAGAAGGCTTTTAATTAAATTATGGAATGCGGCAAGGTTTTTAATCACAAATGTCAACGAAGGATTTAATCCGTATGAGAAAGACATATCGGAACTTGAATTGGGCGAAGTCGATAAATGGGTTATTACGGAATTCGAAAACACTTTAAAGATATGCGGGAACTATATGGAATCTTACGAATACTCCTCAAGTTTAAAGGCAATGGTCGATTTCTTTTATAATGTATATTGCGATAATTATCTCGAAATTATAAAAAATGTTTTTTGGGACGAGGAAGAAGAAAATTTTGACAGAAAAGATAAGGCTTTAAATGTTATGTATTTTGTTTCATTCAATATGATAAAAATATTTGCTCCATTTTTTCCGTTTATTACGGAAGAATTATACCTGTCGTTTTATAAAAATTTTGAAACGGCCGGCAGTATTCATTTGTCAAATTGGCCAGACTACAGAAAAGAACTTACCTTCGAATCTTCCATAAAAACCGTTAAAATTTTATTGAATATTCTCGAGGCTTCAAGAAAATTAAGAACAAGTTTAAATCTTCATCAAAATCATAAGATTGACAAACTTTTAGTTAAAACGCTGAATAACGATTATATAAGCATCTTAAACAGCGTGAACAGCGATATAAAATCTGCCGCACGGGCGAAAAGAATGATATTTTCCGACGAAGCGGATTTTAAAACCGCGGATGATAACCTGTTTATAAAGATAGAAAAATGAACATTGACATTTTAATATTTTATTAATAATATAGCATATATTTTAAAAAATTGGTTTAATTCAGATTAATAAAAGGAGATTTATATGGCAAATCCAAAGAAAAGACACTCAAAATGCAGGAGGGATAAAAGGAGAACTCATGACAGCCTTGAGGCAACTAATTATTCAAAGTGCCCGAATTGCGGGGAGCCCGTGCTTCCGCATAGAATGTGCGCTAATTGCAAAACATACAGGGGACGGGTTATAATTGCGGCAGCCGAATCAAAAGCCTGATTATACAAATTATATAAAAGAGTTAACGGGCGTTAAAATTTTACCTAAAAATGGGGAAATTATAAATGATTAAAATAGCTCTGGACGGCTTTGGTTCAGATAAGGCGCCGGAACCCGAGGTTTTAGGGGCAATAGCCGCCGTAGAGTCGGATGAGGGATTAGAGATAATACTCACCGGGGATGAGGCCGCATTAGAGAGCGCTTTTAAAAAAAACGGGCATATGTCATCAAGGGTTAAGATAAAGCATGCTCCTGAGCGGATTACAATGAAGGATTCTCCGTCTTCTATCGTAAGGAATAAAAAAAACTCTTCTTTGCGCGTTGCTTACGAACTTGTAAAGAATAAAGAGGCGGATGTCGTTATCAGCGCGGGTAATAGCGGGGCATCTTTGGCTATCGCTATGTTTGTTTTTAAGCGGATCAAGGGGATAGACAGGCCTGCGATAGCTACTATTATGCCGGCAATCGGCGGCTATACCGTTTTGATAGACGCGGGAGCGAATGTCGATGTCAAACCCCATCATCTTGCTCAATTTGCAATAATGGGCGCCGAATATGCCGCTTTTATGAAGGACATAAAAAATCCGAAGATAGGCCTATTAAGCAATGGGGAAGAGGAATCCAAGGGTAACGATCTTACAAGGGAGGCTTATAAGATTATAAAAAATACCGATTTAAATTTTTACGGCTATGTCGAAGGTAGAGAGATATTTAACGGAAAAGTCGATGTAGTTGTTTGTGACGGATTTACGGGCAATGTTATTTTAAAAGCATCCGAGACGCTGGCCGAAACAATATTTAATCTTTTAAAAGACGAAGTGGACAAAAGCCTTATGGCGAAATTAGGGTTTTTTCTTGCTAAAAAATCATTAAAAAATTTTAAAAAACTTGTTGACCACAACGAATACGGCGGGGCGCCGCTTCTCGGGGTTAACGGAGCGGCATTTATCGCCCACGGCGGCGCAAGCCCAAAAGCAATCGCGAGCGCCATTTTTGTTGCCAAGCACTTTGTCGAAAAAGGGATAACTTTAAATATCAGCCATAAAATAGAAGCCAATGCCGAAAGCGGTTATTTATCCCAATAAAATATAAATTTTGATAGCGAAGGTTTAAAAAATTGATATATTCACAGATTACAGGAATCGGTTCGTATGTTCCGGAAAAAGTGCTTACCAATGAAGAACTTTGCAGTATTGTCGATACATCGGACGAGTGGATTACCTCAAGGACAGGCATTAAAGAAAGGCGGATCGCCGAAGCCGGCTTAACGACATCGGATATAGCCGCCAATGCCGCAAGGCGGGCAATTAAGCGCTCCGGGGTGAGCCCGATGGACATAGAGCTTATCATAGTCGGAACAATTACGCCGGATATGATATTTCCGTCCACCGCCTGCATCGTTCAAGAAAAATTAGGGCTGAAAAATGCGGCCGCTTTTGATGTAAGCGCAGGGTGCAGCGGCTTTATTTATTCTTTATCCATTGCAGACAGCTTTATTAAATCGGGCAGATATAAAAATGCATTAGTTATCGGCGCCGATTTACTTTCGAGAATTACCGATTATACCGACAGGTCAACCTGCGTATTATTCGGTGACGGCGGAGGGGCGGCGGTGTTATCCGCAAATACCGAAAATACAAGGGGTATCTTATCGACCCACATACATTCCGAGGGCGGGCATGACAATATACTTAAACTTCCTGCGGGAGGCTCTTTAATGCCCGCAACCGCCCAGACGGTAAATAATCTTGACCATTATATAAAGATGAAGGGTTCCGAGCTTTTTAAATATGCGGTAAAATATCTTAAAGATGTTGCCGAAGAGGCTATTAAATTTAACGGCCTTAAGCCGGAAGATATCGATTTGTTTGTTCCCCATCAGGCAAATATCAGGATAATAGAAGCCACCGCAAAGAAGTTGTGTTTTCCAATGGAGAGGGTTTTCGTAAATGTGGAGAAGTATGGAAATACTTCAAGCGGTTCAATCCCTATTGCGTTAGACGAAGCGTGCGTTTCGGGCCGCATAAAAGAAGGGGACCTGGTATTAATCGATGCTATCGGCGCTGGACTCGCATGGGCATCTTCTATAATAAGATGGTAAAACTATATAACTATATATATGATATATGGTAAAACGGGGACAGGCTTAAGCCTGTCCCCTAATAGGATGAAACAATAAAATGATAAAATCTCCCATATGTGATAAAATTGGGATAAAATATCCGATTTTTCAGGGCGGAATGGCATGGGCTTCGAATTATGCTCTTGCAAGCGCCGTTTCAAATGCCGGAGGCTTGGGTATAATAGGGGCAGGGCAGATGCCCCCGGATCTCCTTGTTAAGGAAATAAGAAAAGCTAAGGAAAATACCGATAAGCCTTTCGGCGTAAATCTTATACTATATTTGCCTCATATAGGTGAATTAGTCGATGCCGTTATACGAGAGGGCGTCCCTGTTGTTACGACCGGAGCCGGAAATGCGGGACCTTACATTAAAAAATTTCACGAAGCGGGCATAAAAGTAATTCCCGTTATTCCATCGACGGCTCTTGCAAAAAGGATGGAAAAGGCTGGGGCGGATGCCTTAATTGCCGAGGGTACGGAATCGGGAGGGCATATCGGGGAGCTAACCACCATGGTAATTGTTCCGCAGGTTGTCGATAGCGTTAATATTCCCGTTATAGCTGCGGGCGGAATTGCGGATTACAGAGGGTTCGCCGCCGCTTTATGTCTGGGCGCAAGCGGCGTTCAAATGGGCACGAGATTTCTTGCGACTAAGGAATGCCATGTGCATCAAAACTGGAAGGATATGGTAATAAAGGCATCCGACAGGGATACCGTCGTTACCGGAAGGCCGACGGGGCATCCTGTCAGGGTGTTAAAAAACAGGCTCGCGAAAATGTTTCTCGAATTGGAAGAAAAATGTTCGCCGGTCGTTGAATACGAAAAACTCGGCACGGGAAGATTGAAAGCTGCGTCGGTTGACGGGGATATCGAAATGGGTTCTTTAATGAGCGGACAGATTGCGGGACTGATAAAAGAGGAAAAAACCGTAAAAGAGGTTATAGAAGAAATAGTTTTCCAGGCTGAAGATTTTATCAATAATATGTCTAAATTTATAAAAGGTTAAATGGAAAAAAGAGCAAACCCAAATATTGCATTTGTCTTTCCCGGACAGGGGTCACAGCATACGGGCATGGGAAAGGATATTTTTGAAAATTTTAACGAAGCAAGGCTTGTCTTAGAAGAGTCTTCGGATATCTTAGGCATGGATATGAAAAAGCTAATTTTTGGGGATGACGAAAGGCTGCTTAATTTAACCGAAAATACCCAGCCGGCCATTTTAACCGTGAGCACAGCCATACTTAAAGCAATGCAAAAAGAAACGGGTCTTAATCCTGTTTGCGTTTCCGGCCATAGTCTCGGCGAGTACAGCGCCAATGTTTTTGCAGGTTCTTTGGATTTTTTGCATGCCCTTTTAATCACAAAAAAAAGAGGGGTTTTTATGCAAAATGCGTGTCCCGCGGGTTTTGGCAGGATGGCGGCAATAATTGGACTTGACGAGGATACTATAAAATCGGTAATCAATAAGATAAACGGTTCGGATAATAAGGACAAGGTATTTATAGCGAATTTTAATTCGCCCGTTCAAACCGTTATATCGGGGGAATCCTCTTCTGTGGACGAGGCATGCGCCGTTCTTAAAGAACGGGGAGCCAAAAAGACTGTTATATTGCCGGTCAGCGCCCCGTTTCATACGCCGTTTATGGAAGAGGCAAAGGGTAATTTGTCAGCCTATTTTAAAGAAGACTGGTTTTCTGATGCCCATTGCGAAATATTTTCAAATGCCGACTCTTTAAATTATTCTAAAAAAACCGATGTTATCAGGCTTCTTTTGGAACAGATAACTTCTCCCGTGAGATGGAGCGAGTCCGTTTTGAATATGAAGAAAATATTTAATGTTTCCACCTTTATTGAAATCGGACCTTCAAATGTTTTAAGTTCTTTAATAAAAAGGATAGATAAAGGGGTCAATTCTTTATCTATTAATTCCGTTGCGACATTAAAAGAATTGGAAAAATTTTTACTTGTTAATAACTAACGGGAAATCTAAACCGGTATTTTATCTGTAAGTTAATTATAATTTATGTCTTATTGTATCGATTTAAGCGGTAAGGTAACGATTGTTACGGGAGGATATGCGGGAATCGGGTTGTCCATTGTCAAAACTCAACTTTCTGCAGGAGCAAGAGTTATAATTCTGGGCAAGACTTATAACAAATTTTTAGATATTCGGAATGAACTTAAAGAAATTTCGGATGAATTCGACTTCTACGAGCTCGATATAAAAAATTCTCAAGAGGTAACGGATATTATACGGAAAATAGAAGCAAAGGAGTCAAAAATAGACATTCTTGTCAATAACGCCGGCATTGTTAAGGATTCTCTGCTTATAAGGATGAGCGATGAAGACTGGCTCGATGTGCTTGATGTCAATTTAAACGGACTGTTTTATGTTACGAAAAATGTGTTGAAATATATGGTAAAAGCTAAAAGCGGCAGGGTAATTAATATAACATCCGTAATCGGCGAAACCGGCAACGCGGGTCAGGCAAATTACGCGGCAGCCAAGGCGGGAATTATTGCCTTTACTAAATCTATTGCTAAGGAATATGCCGCCAGGGGCATAATTGCAAATGCCGTCGCTCCCGGTTTTATAAAGTCGTCTATGACCGATAAATTACCTGAGGATATAAAAGACGGGATAAAAAAGACAATCCCGTTAAGCCGCATCGGCGACCCAACCGATGTTTCGAATGCGGTGCTTTTTTTATCGTCTATTTTATCGAATTATATCACGGGTGCCGTTATTAATGTAAACGGCGGAATGTTTATGCAGTAATTTAATAATAAAAATATTAATTAATTTTATGAATTTAAATTAATTAACAAGGAGGGGGTGAAAAAGTAAATGTCAGTGGAAAAAAAGGTTAAAGAAATAATCGTCGAGCAGCTCGGGGTTACTCCCGATGAGGTTACTAACGAGGCTTCATTTGTCGAAGACCTTGGTGCGGATTCTTTGGACACCGTAGAATTGGTTATGGCTTTTGAAGAGGAGTTCGGGATAGAGATATCCGATGAAGATGCCGAAAAGATTAAAACGGTTCAGGATGCAGTTTCATATATCGATGAGCATACAAAATAATTTGCATCTTTATTATTAAAACCATCAAAATAAAGATTTATAACGGATTTACTATGAGAACAGTTAATTGCGATAGAAGAGTCGTTATTACGGGACTTTCCATGATTACCGCGCTCGGCAACGATCTTGAATCATCCTGGAATAAGATGATAAAAGGGGAAAGCGGCATCGGTTTAATTACCCGCTTTGATACGGAAAGCTACGCGACTAAGATAGCCGGCGAGGTAAAAGGGTTTAATCCCGAGAGATTTATCGACAAAAAAGAAGTTAAAAAAATGGACCAATTTATTCATTACGCTTATGCCTGTTCCAAAATGGCCGTTGATATGTCTGGACTTGGGATTACGAAGGAAAATGCTCACAGGGTCGGCGTATGGATTGGCGCTGGCATCGGCGGACTTATGACCATAGAAAAGTATCACACACTGCTTTTGGAAGGAGGACCTAAAAAAATTTCGCCGTTTTTTATCCCGATGCTTTTAATAAATCTGGCGCCGGGCCAGATTTCAATAATGACGGGAGCTAAAGGCCCTAACGCCAGTACCGTATCTGCCTGTTCCACAGGCACCAATTCCATTGGAGACGCGTACAAAATAATAGCAAGGGGAGACGCCGACGCGATGATAGCGGGCGGCGCCGAATCCACGATTACCCCGCTTTGTATTTCGGGCTTTAACGCGATGAAGGCGCTTTCCACAAGAAACGACGAACCGGCAAAGGCTTCGAGGCCGTTCGATAAAAATAGGGACGGTTTTGTCGTAAGCGAGGGGGCGGGTATCGTTATCCTCGAGGAGCTAAGCGGCGCGTTAAAAAGGGGCGCAAAAATAATCGCCGAAATTGTGGGATACGGCGTTTCTTCGGATGCTTATCATCTTTCCACCCCCGACCCAAACGCCGAAGGCGCATACTACAGTATGAAAAATGCCATAGAGGACGCAGGGTTAACCCCCGATAATATAGATTATGTAAACGCCCATGGGACATCCACTTATTATAACGATTTAAACGAAACTAAGGCTATAAAGCAGCTTTTTAAGGATAAAACTAAGGAGTTAAAAATTAGTTCCATTAAATCCATGATAGGACATGCGCTTGGAGCGGCCGGCGGAATAGAAGCGGTTGCCACTGCATTAACTGTCAGTACGGGGATAATACCCCCTACGATAAATTTAGATGAACCCGGCGAAGAGTGCGATTTGGATTATGTTCCCAATGTAATGCAAAAGGCCGATGTACGATATGCGATATCAAATTCTTTTGGATTTGGCGGGACAAATGCCACATTAGTTTTTAAAAAATGGGAGGAATAATATTATAAATGATATTCTTAGGGTCTGATCATGCCGGTTTTGAATTAAAAGAGTCTATAAAAAATTATCTTAAAGAGAAAGGTATAAATTATCTTGATATGGGAACGGATTCGTTAAAGAGCGTGGATTATCCCGATTACGCCCTTAAGGTAGCCGAAAAAGTAAAGGCGGACGACGATAAGAATTCTTTCGGTATTCTCGTTTGCGGAACGGGTATCGGAATGGAAATAGCCGCAAATAAAATAAACGGAATCAGGGCGGCTCTGGCTTATGATGAATATACGGCGGAGGTTGCAAAGAAGCATAATAATGCCAATGTCTTAACCCTGGGCGGCAGGACAACCACGCCCACAGAGGCAATAAGATATATCGACAAATTTATGTCATCCGGGTATGAGGGCGGAAGGCATGAAGACAGGATTTCTAAGATTACCTCTATGGAAAAATTAAAGGATTAAAGATATAATAAATGGGGTATATGAAAAGTTTAATATGTCCCGCCCCCGGCATAATCTTATAAAACTTAATAAATTTAATTAACTTACGGGTGTAATAAATTGAATATTAAAGATTTAAAGGATTTCGACAGCGAGGTTTATGAGTTTATAGGTAAAGAGCTTAACAGGCAAAGGCAGTCCATAGAACTTATAGCTTCCGAAAATTTTGTTTCAAAAGCGGTAATGGAGGCCCAAGGTTCCGTTTTAACCAATAAATATGCCGAAGGATACCCGAAAAAAAGGTATTACGGCGGGTGCAGTTACATAGATAGTATCGAGCAGATAGCAATAGATAGAATTAAGGATATATTTAAAGCCGAATACGCCAATGTTCAGCCCCATTCAGGCTCTCAGGCAAATATGGCTATTTTTTATGCCTTTTTAAACCCGGGCGATACGGTTTTGGGTATGGATTTATCGCACGGCGGACATCTAACCCATGGAAGTTCCGTAAATTTTTCAGGGAAATATTTTAATATTATTCCGTACGGAGTGAATAAAAACACGGAGACAATCGATTACGACGAATTAAGAAAAACCGCCTTAAACAATAAGCCGAAGATGATAATAGCCGGGGCAAGCGCTTACCCGAGAATTATAGATTTTAAAAAATTCAGGGATATTGCGGATGAAGCCGGATGTTATCTTATGGTAGATATGGCGCATATAGCCGGTTTGGTCGCGGCCGACCTTCATCCAAGCCCGATTCCATACGCAGATTTTGTTACGACTACAACCCATAAAACCCTTAGAGGTCCAAGGGGCGGGATTATCTTAGCAAAAGCTAAATATGAAAAAGAATTAAATTCGGCAATATTTCCCGGAATTCAGGGAGGGCCGCTCGAACATATAATAGCCGCAAAGGCTGTTGCCTTTAAAGAGGCTATGTCCGAGGAGTTTAAAGATTATCAAAGGCAGGTAGTTTTCAATGCCGCCGCTCTTGCGGATACCCTTAAAAACAATGGTTTTGAATTAATATCGGGCGGCACCGACAACCATCTTATGCTTGTTGATTTCAGAAAATCCGAAATGACGGGCAAGCAGGCGGAAGCCCTTTTGGACGAAGTCGGCATTACGGTCAACAAGAACAAGGTTCCTTTCGATGAAAGGTCGCCCTTTGTAACCAGCGGAATAAGAATCGGAACACCCGCCGTAACCACAAGGGGCATGAAAGAGGGTGAAATGGTAAAAATCGGAGAGCTTATATCGGAAGTTTTACATAATCTGCACGACGAATCCATCAAAGACGGCGTAAAAAAAGAGGTTCGGCTCTTGTGCGATAAGTTTCCGCTTTATTGAAATTTTTATTAATTCGAATATATGAAGTGCCCTTTCTGTTTTAATGACGACGATAAGGTTGTTGATTCCAGAGTATCAAAAGATGGAAGGCTGACAAGGCGGAAAAGGCAGTGCAATGTCTGCGGAAAAAGATTTTCTACATTAGAAACGATTATTGTTTCGTCTCCTCTTATAATTAAAAAGGATGGGCGCAGGGAATCGTTTGACAGGCAAAAAATATTAAGCGGACTTATAAAGGCGTGCGAAAAAAGACCTGTTCCGTACCAAAGCATCGAAGAAATAGTCCAGTCCGTCGAAAGATGGATTGACGAAACAAATTTAAAGGAAATAAAAAGCGAAGATATAGGAAAATTTGTCCTCAACAAGTTAAAAAGCCTTGACGCAATAAGTTATGTCCGTTTTGCTTCCGTCTATCTCTCCTTTAAAGACATAAACGAACTTTATGAAAATGTTTCCGAACTTATTAAAAAGCAGTCTTAATATCTTTCCTTTCTAAATTTATATGAACTATCAAAGCAAAGATATCGATGAATACTTTATCGCCCAAACCTTTAATCTTGCAAAAAAGGCGGAGGGCTTTACTTCTCCCAATCCTATGGTGGGAGCGATTGTCGTTAAAGACGGACTGGCGGTCGGGGACGGCTATCATGAAAAAGCAGGTTTGCCGCACGCCGAGATAGCGGCTTTAAAAAAGGCGGGTTTAAGGGCAAAAGGCGCCACTATCTATGTAAGCTTAGAACCTTGCAGTCATTTCGGCAAAACACCCCCCTGTATTTATGCCATTAAAAAATATGGGATCAAGAGAGTGGTGGCGGCTACGAAAGACCCGAATCCGGCGGTATCCGGAAAAGGGTTTGATTATTTGCGCGATAACGGCATAGAAGTGACTTTCGGGATTTTAGAAAATAAAGCTAAAAGGCTTAACGAGGTATTTTTTAAATATATTACGAGCGGACTTCCCTTTATAACCGTTAAAGAGGCGATAACTCTCGACGGTAAAATCGGGCACGGAAATATCAGGAAAAAGTCGTATATTTCCTCGAAAAAATCCTTAAAACATACGCATTATTTAAGATTGGCAAACGATGCCATAATGGTTTCGGCAAAAACGGTAATAAACGACGATCCGATGCTGGATGTCCGAATAAATAATAGAGATATAAAGAATAAGTTTTTAAATAAAAGATATACAAAAATAATTTTAGACAGGGATTTATCCGTGCCGCCGGAGGCAAAAATTTTCAAGACTTACGGAACGGTATTAATATTTACGGATAAGGATTACAATAATGAAAAGAGTAAAAAAAAACTGCTTTTGGAAGAAACAGGTGCAATTATAAAGGATGTGTATTATAATAATAAAGATAAAAGATTGTTAGACTTAAAAGAGATATTTAAGATATGCGCCGAACTTAAAATAACGAGCATACTGGCAGAAGCAGGGCCGAATCTTTTCAATTCCTTAATTGGCGGGAGGCTTTACGATAAGTTAATATTTAACATAACGCCTTATATATTTGGAAACGAAGACGGGGTGAATTTGTTTGAAACCCTGGATTCAAAAAATAAAAATATGTTAAAATTTTATGATTTAAACGCAAAAAAGATAGGCGATGAAATTTTTTTAACATATTATCCAAAAGATTAATAAATTAAATATGAATTTTGACTGCGTATGTTTAGCGGGATAATAAAAGAAAAAGGGGTTGTTAAGTCCATAAATAAAGGTATTTTGTCAATAAGCGCTCCTATAACGAGAAAAAATGCTTATATAGGACAGAGCATCGCCGTAAACGGCTTGTGCCTGACGGTCAGGAAAATTAATTACAGGGAACTCTTCTTTGATTTTACGCCGGAAACTTATCTTGCATCCACTTTAAGATACTTCAAAATAGGCGAAAAAGTCAACATCGAACCCGCCCTCTCTGCAAACTCGGACATTTCGGGTCATTTTGTATTAGGGCATATAGACGGCATCGGTAAAATAGTCTTCAAAAAGCCTGCTAATAACTCTTTTGTTATGGGTATTAAAATTTTTAATACGATAAACGACGACATCAAAAATTACTTGATAAAAAAGGGATCTATTGCTATCGACGGGATTAGCTTAACTATTAACGAATTTAAAAATGATGTTTTTTTTGTAAGCATAATACCTTTGACATATAACGAAACAAATTTAAGTTTTAAAAGGATTGGGGAATATGTCAATCTTGAATCCGATATTATAGAAAAAACAATAGTAAAAAGAGTAGATGATATTATTGCCTTCAATGAAGATAAAAAGGCGGGAACGGAACGCCCGCTTAATCGGGACAAGGAGACTTACGGCGGTTTAACCTACGAATTTTTGTCCGAAAACGGTTATTTATAAAAGCAGGCATTTTAATAAAATTGTGCGCAAGAGGTGAAAAAACTTTATGAATTTAGCTACGGTCGAAGAAGCGGCGAAAGATATAAAAGCGGGAAAGATGATTATACTTGTCGATGACGAGGATAGGGAAAACGAGGGGGATTTGGTTGTAGCAGCCGAATATGTCACCCCCGAAATAATAAATTTTATGACAAAATACGCAAGAGGATTGATTTGTTTGACATTAACCGAAGAAAAGGCTAACAGCTTAGATTTGCCCCCGATGGTTACTAATAATGAATCTAAATTTACCACGGCGTTTACGGTATCAATCGAGGCAAAGGAGGGCGTTACAACGGGTATTTCCGCACATGACAGGGCAAAAACCATATTGACCGCGATAAAAGACGATGCAAAACCGGCCGACTTAGTCAGGCCGGGACATATTTTCCCTTTAAGGGGCAAAAACGGGGGGGTTTTAACAAGGACAGGCCAAACCGAGGGATCAATCGATATTGCCCGTATCGGCGGGTTAAAACCCTATGGGGTTATATGCGAAATAATGAAAGACGACGGAACTATGGCACGGATGCCGGACTTGGCAGAGTTTTCAAAAAAATGGGATATAAAAATACTGACGATTAAGGATCTGATAAATTACAGGCTTAAGCATGAAAAACATGTCGAAAGGCTTGTCGAATCCGTAATACCGACAGAATTTGCCGGCGAATTTAAAATTGTAGTATATTCCAATAATATCGATTTTAAAGAGCATATTGCCCTTACGAAAGGAGATATTAAACGAAACGAGCCTGTTCTTGTCAGAGTCCACTCCCAGTGCCTTACGGGCGATATATTCGGTTCCAGAAGGTGCGATTGCGGCGACCAGTTAAAAACCGCGATGGAGATGATAGACAAGGAAGGCAAAGGGGTTATTCTTTACCTTATGCAAGAGGGCAGGGGCATCGGGCTTGTAAATAAATTAAAGGCTTATAATCTTCAGGATGAGGGATACGATACGGTTGAAGCAAATGAAAAATTGGGATTTAAAGCGGACTTAAGAGAATATGGAGTGGGGGCGCAAATACTGGTGGATTTGGGTGTGGGGAAAATGCGGCTTATGACCAATAATCCAAAAAAAATAATCGGACTTGAAGGGTACGGACTTAGCGTGGTCGAAAGAGTTCCCGTAGAGATATGCCCAAATGAAACCAATAGGCACTATTTAAAAACAAAGAAAGAAAAATTAGGACATATATTAAAAATAAAGTAGTAATAAAATTAAATAAAATTAAATCGTAGGGGTATGAGATGGGCAATTTTAATTTAATCGAAGGAGAGCTTAAAGCTGCAGGTTTTAAATTTGGCATTGTTATGTCGAGGTTTAATGAATTTGTTAACAGTAAACTTTTGGACGGCGCATTAGATTACTTAAAAAGAGCCGGCGCGAATGAAGGAGATATTACGGTTGTTAAAGTTCCAGGGGCGTTTGAGCTTCCTATGGCGGTCAAAAAGTTAATCGATGCTAAAAAATTTGATGCGGTAATCTGCCTTGGCACGCTCATAAGGGGCGAGACTAACCATTTTGATCTTTTATCCTCGCAGGTTACCAAAATGCTATCCGAGCTTTCCGTCGGTTCGAGTATTCCCGTTAGTTACGGAATTATAACGGCAGAATCTATCGAACAGGCGATATCGCGTGCCGGGACAAAAATGGGTAACAAGGGTTTTGATGCCGCAATGTCCGCCGTCGAAATGGCAAGCCTTTATTCTAAGATTAAAGGGGCTTAAATCCAACATATATTTTTATAACGCAGCTTTAATTAATATTTTATGACAAAAAGAAGAAAGGCACGGGAACTGGCATTGCAGTTTTTATATGAAACGGATGGGGATATAAACGGGTTAGATTATAAAATAAGAAGTTTTTATAATGATTTTGCTTCGGAAAGTCTTATTAGAGACGGATTTAAAAGGGATACATCCCAGATTTACGATTTTTTTTTCGACATTTCCCAAGGGACATTGCTTAATTTAGAAAAGATAGATAACATTATTAAAAAGGTATCAAAAAATTGGTCGATAGAAAGGATGTCGAGAATTGACAGAAACCTTCTAAGGCTGTCGCTTTATGAGATTTTATTTCATCCTGAAACACCTAAAAATGTTATTATCAACGAATCCGTGGAAATAGCTAAAAAATTTGGAAACGATGAATCCCCTTCTTTTATTAACGGCATTCTGGATGCCACCCTTAAGGTGGTGGCTTAAGTGAATAATTAATATTATTAATTTAAAAGTTAAGAGATTAATTTAAAAGGAGAAAAATGGATATCAAATCTGATTTAAATTGTAGCATCACTGCTAGCCTTGATGTTAGGGGGCTGTGCTGAGGCCCTCCTGTTTGGGCGGTCGTCCATAAACTTAAAACTTTAAAACAGGATGATGTTTTAATGGTAATTTCCGACAAGTACTCATTATTAAACGACATCCCTGCAATATGTCGCCTTCTTAAAGTAGAATTAGTTAATGTAGTTAAACTCAATGACCTTTATATATTTTTTATTAAGAATAAAAAGTGGGAGCAAATCTCTCCCGCCCTTAATGAAATCACCGAGACAACAAATAAAATTTTATCAAGAATAAAAAGTGATATTAAATCCTGAATTAATTAAAGGTGGTTGAATATTTTGGCAAGGAAAAAAAATAGGTTAAATGACGAGATGAGACCCGTGGTAATAACGCCGAATTACATGAAATATGCGGAAGGTTCGTGTTTAATCGAGGCAGGGGACACCAAGGTTATTTGTACCGCTTCCGTAGATTATAAGGTACCCCCGTTTTTGAAAGATAAAGGGGAAGGATGGCTGAGCGCCGAATATTCTATGCTTCCGAGGTCGGCGCAAAACAGGATACCGAGGGATTCGGTAAAAGGAAGGATTAACGGAAGAGCGCAGGAAATACAAAGGTTAATAGGGAGGTCGCTCAGGTCCGTTATTAATTTTTCGGATTTTCCAGACATAACCGTATTAATAGATTGCGATGTTATAAGCGCGGACGGCGGGACAAGAACGGCTTCGATAACCGGAGCTTATGTTGCCGCCTATCTGGCGTTCTTAAATCTTATCAAACAGGGCGATATCGAAAAAATGCCTTTTTATGACTCGGCGGCAGCTATCAGTATCGGAATAGTAAAGGGTGAAATTTTAGTTGATCTCGATTATTCGGAAGATTCCGTTGCCGAGCTGGATTTCAACTTTGTTTTAACAGGGTCGGGGAAGATAATCGAAATTCAGGGGTGTGCGGAAAAAACGCCTATTGAATTAGATATGCTGACGAAACTTTACGAACTCTCAAAAAGCGCCGTGTCAAAAATCACGGAACTACAGCAAAAGGCGATAGATGGCGTAATGTAGTTTTCTTTCTAAATAAATTTTCCGTATTTTTTGCTAACAAATGATTAATATACTGATAGCTACCGGAAATACCCATAAGTTTCATGAGATTGAAACAATAATCGGCAATTATGCCGGTTTAAATTTAGTTTATCTCGATAAAAGTTTTCAGGTAGAAATAATCGAAAACGGTAGAACTTACAAAGAAAATGCTAAAATTAAAGTAGAAGGTTATCTGAAATTTTTAAACGAAAATCCGGAGCTTAATTCGGAAATGAGCTTAGATTATATAGCAGGCGAGGATTCGGGATTGGAGGTCGGGTGTCTGGGGGGCGGTCCCGGTCTTTTTACGGCAAGATATGCCGGCGAAAATGCTTCGGATATCGAAAATATTAATAAGCTGCTTGATACGATGAGGGCAAAGAAAGACTGCATAGAAAACAGGCGCGCCAAATTTGTCTGCCTTGCCTGTCTTTACGATATAAAAAGGGACAAATTTCGGTATTTAGACGGAGAGCTAAATGGCTTGGTTTCTCATGAGATAAGCGGGCTAAATGGTTTCGGTTACGACCCTGTATTTTTTGTTCCAGAACTGGGTAAAACTCTTGCGCAGATTGATTCTTCGGAGAAAAATAAAATATCCCACAGGGCAATTGCTTTTAAACAGGTTGCGGAGGCGATAAAAGAAAGAGAAAGGCTTTAATTATGGATCAAAAACTTATAAGCGAATTTGAAGAACTGCTTGGCAAAAGCAGGGTTTTATCGGAAACCGAGGAACTTCTTTGCTATTCCTACGATGCTACGTCTAAAGACTTTATGCCCGACGTCGTTGTATTTCCGCTTAATGCCGAAGAAATATCTAAGATAGTCAAATTATGTTTAAAATATAATACCCCCGTTGTCGGAAGGGGTTCGGGAAGCGGATTTTCGGGCGGCAGCCTGCCTTTAAAAGGCGGAGTCGTGGTTTCATTCACAAAAATGAACCATATTTTGGAAATAGACGAAGAAAATATGTTTGTTACCGTTGAACCCGGGGTTATAAACGCGGATTTAAAATCATATCTGGCGGATAAGGGATATTTTTATCCCCCCGATCCTGCAAGTTACGAATTTTCGACAATCGGGGGCAATGTTGCCGAATGTTCCGGCGGACCGGGCGCGGTAAAATACGGCGTTACCAAAGATTATGTAGCGGCTCTCGAAGTTATTACCGGAGACGGCGAAATAATAAATACAGGCTCGAAGACCGTTAAAAATGT
The DNA here is from genome assembly GCA_021802425.1 of bacterium. Lineage (GTDB taxonomy): Bacteria > SZUA-79 > SZUA-79 > Acidulodesulfobacterales > Acidulodesulfobacteraceae > Acidulodesulfobacterium. The sequence continues at coordinate 34,784 of JAJZXJ010000002.1, forward strand.
TTCGGGATACAATCTTACCCAGCTTATGGTTGGCTCCGAAGGGACGCTGGGCCTTTTTTCCAAAATTACGCTAAAATTTTTGTCCAAGCCGGAAACAAATTCATTAATTTTAGTATCGTTCGACGATATAGACAACGGTTTTAATGCGGCCATTTCTTTGTTAAAACTTAGGAACAGGCCGTCGATGTTAGAATTTATGGATAAATCCTCGATTGAATCGGTTAAAAGTTATTTCAAAAGCGACATAATAAAAATAGAGGGGGCTTTCCTGTTTATTATCGAGGCGGACGGTTCCCAAATCGAGGTTGACAAGTCTATCGCTGAATACGAAAAGATATTAAAAGAATTTTTGCCGGTTTTTCTTTTTTCTTCGGGCAGCGAAGAAGAGAAAAGAGTTATAATGGAGGCAAGAAAGGCTATATCCCCGTCTTTAAGGAGATATGGAGACCTGAAAATAAATAACGATATAGCCGTTCCGATAAATAAAATTACCTTTATGCTGTCTTTCATAGAAGGAGTCTCAAAAACATATAATATTCCTATAATAAATTTTGGGCACTTTGGAGATGGGAATATCCATGTGAATATTATGCTAAATAAAGATGATGCGGATATGATTAAAAGGGGCGAGAAGGCAAAATTTGAGATTTTAAAGAAAACGGTTGAATCGGGCGGAAGCTTGTCTGGAGAACATGGAATCGGGCTGGAAAAAAAGGAGTTTATGAAATTAAAATATAACGATTACTACATGAATATTTTAAAAAATATAAAAAAGGTATTCGACCCGCAAAATATAATCAATCCCGGCAAGATATTTTAGGCATAGCATTACCAGCCCGCCAACCTTTCTGGATTTGGGTTAATTTAAATTCGCTTTAAAATTTATATAATATAATAAGAGGTTTTTAAGTTTTGCAAGAAAACGATTTTTTAAATGCAGGTATAAAAAGTTATTTGAATTGCGTCCACTGCGGCAAATGCCTGCCCGTTTGTCCGACATATAATATAAGCTTAAACGAATTTTATAGCCCGAGGGGCAGGGTCCGGTTAATTTTAACCGATAACAATGACTTGCTGCCCTTAAAGGTTTCAAAGGTTGCGGAAGCCATGTCCACCTGTCTTTTGTGCGGGAGATGCGTTAAAGTTTGCCCTAACGATGTTAAAATAGGAAATTTGATAATAAACGAAAAGATTAAATTAAATAAGTTTCGGGATAATAAATTTTCGGTCTCCGCTATAGCGCTTAAAGCCCTTAAAAATAAAAGGAAAATTTTATTAAAATCCGCCTTAAAAATTGCAAACATTCCGCTAGTAAATCAACTTAGCGGGCGATTTGCGCCGAATCCTCAGGGCAAAGCTTTCATCTCAGGCAGGGACTACCGGTTTAAAGCAGAAGGCGCAGACGCAGGCGGTAAAAGGGAGGAAATTAGAGCCGGTTATTTTAGCGGATGTGTATTTAACAGCATATATCCTCAAATATCAAGCGATACCGTTTCGTCTTTAATAAAAAACGGGGTTTCGGTTTTTGTTCCCGCAAATCAGGGCTGCTGCGGCCTGCCTTTTATATCGAGCGGAGACATAAAGTCGTTTAAAGACCTCGCTCTCAATAATGTCAATGCCTTTAAGGATAAGGATATAGATTATATAATTACATCCTGTGCGTCATGTTCCTACTCCATAAATAACCTTTATCCTTTGTATTTTAATGAAAATGACGGGGGCTATGACGAAGTTTTAAATTTTTCGAAAAAATTGCTCAGTATCTGGTCGTTTTTCAAAATCTTGGAAAAAAGAGGCGTTAATATAAAAACGGGGAAACTAAAAAAGGATACCGATGCGGTATTTCATATCCCCTGCCATCTTTCTAACCTGCCCGGATTTAAGCCGTCGTCTTATAGCGAAAGTTTAATAGGGGAAGCAGGGCTGATTGCGGACAAAATTAACGGCTTAAAATTAAAGCCGTTGAAACATAACTATTGCTGCGGCAACGGCGGCATGTTCAATATAAGGCATTACGATTTTTCCAAAGAGATAACGAGGCGAAAATTCGAGGAAATTAAAGAGGCTTCCGCTCAAAACATTTTGACATCGTGTTCCGGCTGCATGTTTTCTTTAAGCGATCAAAGGGGCATTTTAAAAGAAAAAAATGCAATACCCGTGAATCACTTAATAAGCATTTATGCGCAGAGCTTAAAAGAATGAGGCCGGATTTACAAGCATGGTTACCGCATTATTTACCTTTTCTATTTCTACCGGCAGCGTTCCGGCAAATTCCCCGTCGCATTGGTAATATATTTTTTCGTTTTGCGCCGGATCCAAAGATGATATATAAATTTTATTTGCCTTTATGTAAAAATCGGGGTTATCTTCATATTTTTTGTAAAGCGTCAGTGATTTTAGTATAGAAAATATAGTCTGTATCCTGTTATTTACATCTTTTATCAATCTTATATCGAACTTATCGTCTAAAGGCGAATTTTTAGGAAATACTTTAAACGGTCCGCCGTAATATCTTATATTCGAAACAATAATCTCTTTGGCATAGTGCAGTTCCCGCCTCTCAAAACCGTAAGCATTGGAATCTCCGGTATTACCGCTATCTATTACATTTAAAGATAAGTCGTAAAATTTATAATTTCCGGATATTTTTATTATATTGAATATATAGTTAAGATATTTTATAGAATTATTGTATATCCTTTTCTTGCTCTTTCTTATTTTTTCTTCCATACTTTTAACGATAAAGGCATCGAGGCCGATTCCGACCATGGCGATAAAATACTGCTCGTTAGCCTTTCCCAGATTTATTTTGACAGGTTTGTATTTGTATATAATTTCGTTAAGCGCTTCGCCCAAAGAATAAGGGGTTTTGTTTTCCAGGGCAAAAAGATTGACCGTCCCCATAGGCAAATGGGCGATAGGAATATCCGCGAAAACTAAATTATTTATAACATAGTTTAAACTTCCGTCTCCTCCGGCTACTAAAACCATATCAAAAAAATTCGCAAGATTTTTTTTGATAGGTCTTTCTATCATATTTAAAGCATATATCAGGATATTCTTATTTTTGAAAAAATTTAAAATATAAGACAGTTTTTCTTCGGAAAACCGTCCTGACTTTGGGTTATAAATAATTAAAACCTTCTTTAAAAAAATCATTTAATTTGTCATTTAATTTGCCGGATCAGGCATTAGATAGGAATTAAGTTCATGAATTATTTAGTTCAATTTTATTGAAGCAATTAAATTTTAATAAAAAGAAAGAATATTTTCAAGAGATATGAATTCAAAGTACTTGAAAATCTAATTTATCAGGATTTGGGCAACGGCGCTAATTTGACTTTATTATGGTGTTATAGTATAAATGTAATATAATATAAAGAACTATATACTAAAAACTAATCGGCAATATCTTAAGGAGATTATATGCACCACACAAATACGGGTAATTTTACTAAAAAGGTTTATATACCATATATGTCGGATGCTGCCTACGCTTTAAGCGCGGCATTTAGAAGATGCGGCGTGGATTCCGAAGTTATGGACGAACCGGATGAATCAACGCTCGATTTTGGCCTTAAATTTACTAACGGTAACGAATGCATGCCGTGTTTCGTGACCACGGGGGATATTATAAAAGTTATCGAGAAACCGGGTTTTGACGCCAAAAGATCCGCCTTTTTTATGCCCACCTCGCCGGGTCCGTGTAAATTTGGCCAGTATAACAGGCTTCATGAGTTAGTGTTAGATAATATGGGGTATAATGAAGTTGAATTTTTAGTTCCAAGCGCCAAGAAATCATATACGGATTTTGTCGGAGATAAGGCTGTTCTTTTCAGAAGGGTTGCATGGCAGGGCTGCCTTGCCATAGATACTTTAGAAAAGGCCCTGTACAGGGTCAGACCTTATGAAATCAACAAAGGCGATGCCGTATCGGCCTACAAGGAATGCATAAATTTAGTAGTTAATGCGGTAGAAAACGGGAATGATATATATGATACAATGAAAATATGCGCCAAAAAGTTTGAGGAAATTCCAAGAAAAGATGTGGATAGGCCTCTTATAGGCGTCGTCGGCGAAATATTTTTAAGATTAAATAAATTTACGAATAATTTTACGACGGAAAAGATAGAAGCGCTCGGAGGGGAAGTTTCTGTCGTTCCTACTTACAAGTGGATAACTTTTACCACTCACGAATATGCCGTAAACGCGTTTAAAAGTAAAAAAGTAAAGGATATCTTTTTAAGTTTCCTTGTAAATTATTACCAGAAAAAGGATGAGGCGAATATGTTCAAGCCTTTTAAAAGGCTGCTCAGGAACCATAAAGAAACAGACATCAAGGAAATACTTTCCTATGCAAGGAAATATCTCGATTTATCGCTGGGCGGGGAAGCTATTCTGACGGTAGGCGAATCTATAGATTTCGCAAAAAAGGGATATTCGGGAGTTGTCAGTATTCATCCTTTTCATTGTATGCCGGGTTCTATCGTGCAAACTATATCGAAAAAATTCAGGGAAGACCTTAATAATTTTCCATGGATAAATTTATGGTTTGATGGCCAGGAAAGCACCAATTTAATGCTCAGGTTGGAGGCTTTTATGCATCAGGCTAAACAGTGGAGGGGGGTTAAAAATGTTTTTTCGGAGGCTGCGTAGATATAGTTTCACAATATTAATTTTGATTTTTTTTACGGCTCTAACCGGTAATTTATTTGCAAAACAGTCTTATGCTTACCGCAATAATAAAAGCAAAAGCGGTTCCATTGTCGAACGGCTTTTTAACAAGCTTAAGCCAAGCGTTGTGCATATCGAGGTATTAGGGGTTACAAGGCTTAAAAACGGCGCTATAATGCCGGAGGAAGACATCGGGACGGGGTTTTTTATAAGCAAGAACGGGGATATCCTTACTAATTTTCATGTTATCGGAAACGCCGGTAAAATTTACATAAGTTTTTTAAAATATAAGGATATAAGGGCAAACGTTATAGGAACCGACCCGTCATCCGATATAGCCGTCATTCATATTAATCCCGGCGGCAAAACAATCATTCCTGTAATTATGGGAAATTCCAGCAACTTAAGGGTCGGCGAACGGGTTATGGCTATCGGTAACCCTTACAATCTTTACCAGACCGTTACCACGGGAATAATCAGCGGTCTTAAAAGGTCTCTTTTTTTTCCTTCGGCAAGATTTTACGGAAACATAATACAAACGGATGCGTCGATTAACTTTGGAAATTCGGGCGGACCGTTGGTAGATTATGAAGGGCGCGTCATCGGCATAAATACCGCAAAACTTGCAAATAGCGCTCAAAATATAGGATTTGCCATTCCGATAAATCTTGCGAAAAAAAATATACCGGAGCTGATTAAATATGGAAGGGTGATAAAGCCGTGGCTTGGAATAGAAGCGATAAAATTAACCGAACCCCTTTCAACGCTTCTCGACATCAAGTATGTTAAAAGGGGGCTTTTAGTCGAGAAGGTTTTTTCGGGGAGTCCTGCTTTTAAAGCCGGTCTCGTGGCAGGGGACAGGATAATTGCAATGAAGAATATTACTTATGTAGTCGGCGGAGATATTATAACAAGGATAAACAACAAAAAGGTTTATTCGTTTTCCCGCCTTGAAGAGCTTATAAATACATTTGCTCCCGGACAGGTTATCGTTCTTAAGGTGCATAGAGGCAAAAGTGTCAGGCTTGTTAAGGTCAGGCTGTCAAGCATGCCTTAATTTAAATATGTTATTTTAGAGGTTGTATGCCATGTTTTTAACGGAAAAGAAAGATGCTAAAGAGATAGACGAAGCATTAAATAAATATAAGAGGATAGGCATTGTGGGCTGCGCCTCCTGCGCTTCCGTTTGTTTGACCGGGGGGAGCAAAGAGGTTAAGGAAATGGAAAAGCATCTGGTAAACGCCGGAAAAGAGGTTCCATTTACGATTTCGATAGATGAGCCTTGCGACAAAAGGGTTTTAAAGGAAGATATCCGCTTTGTGGAGGACGAACTTGCGGATACCGAAGCAATTTTAGTATTATCATGCGGTACAGGGGTTCAAACTATAGGCGAATATACGGGTAAAAAGGTTGTAACAGGAGTCGATAGCAGGTATATTGCCCAAACGGAGCATATCGGAGAATATAATGCCTTATGCGGCGGGTGCGACGAGTGCAGGCTTAATTTTACGGGCGGCGTATGTACCGTCACCCTGTGCCCCAAGGGATTATTAAACGGTCCTTGCGAAGGGCATAACGGCATTAACTGCGAGGTTGCAGAGGAGAGCAAATGCGTGTTCATGAAATCTTATGAAAATATGTCTAAGTTTTTTGAGGAAGAAAATCTTAGCCGGATATTCAGCCCAAGGGATTATAGCAGAACAATAAAGCGAAAAATTTAAGTTTATAATAATATATATTTAAAATATACTATATAGATATAATAAATAGGCTATATAAGATATTAATATAACAACAACGATACAATGAAAATAATACCGCAAATCGAGACCCCTGCCGGCGAAAACTATATAGATTTTGAAGAAAATTTAAGCAAGCTTATAGAAGGCATAAAATATAAAGGTAAAAAATTTGGATTAAACGGGGCTGAGGATGCAATAGATTCTTATCCCGTCGTTATAGAGCAGAATTTTGGAATAAACGCGTTATTATTATGCAATGATTTAAAAAATAGGCATAATAATAATCTTAATATAATTTATGCTTTTAATATGAGGGATAAAAATAGGGTTGCCATTTTATCCGATTTAATAACGCTTGAACAATTAGGGCTCAAAGATATAATTATATCGGAAGGCTTACATCCTTTAAAAACCGTATTTTATGCCGCAAAACCTGTCTATGATATAGATGTTTTAGGGTTAAGTTCAATTATAAAAACAGGTTTCCCGCTTCTTAAGGACAATGATTATGTGAATAATTTTAGTCTTTTCAATCTTGGGGTTGTGGTAGGCATATCTACCCCGGCGGATTTTTTGAAAATTAAGAAACTTTCTAAAATAGGGGTTGACAGGTTTATTGTAAATTATTCGGTAGATAATGCAGATGATATTGATATAAATATTATTAATTACATAAAAGCCGAAAAAAAGCCTGTCTTTATATTCGTCAACGAATCTAATGTAAAATCTACCTTAGAAGAATTTATAAAAAAGAATTTAGAATTAAATGTGGATGGAATTATAATAAAAATATTAAATGAAAAGTCGAATATATTTACGCAGGATTAATAATAATTAAATATGAGCAAGGGTAATTTATTTATAAGTGGAAGACAGGGCGATAAAGGTATAGTACTTGGAAACGAAGCCATAGCCAGAGGAGCATTGGAAGCCGGAATCGGTTACGCGTCCATGTATCCGGGGACTCCTGCCTCTGAAATTATTGCGGCGCTCGATAAAAATAAGAATAATATCGAAAACTTATATACGGAATTTAGTTTAAATGAACATATATCGCTTCATGGCGCGATTGGCGCTTCATGGTCGGGCATAAGGTCGCTTTGCGCTATGAAAAATGTCGGGCTTAATGTTGCAAGCGAACCGGCCCAGTTTTTGTCCTATACGGGCGTTAAAGCGGGTTTGGTACTTGCGATAGGTTCAGACCCCGGCGCCCCAAGCAGTTCAAACGAACAAGATGACAGATGGTATAGCCTGCACACCTATATGCCTATAATAGAGCCCTCGAATATTCAGGAGGCAAAGGATTTTACCAAAGAGGCATTTAATATATCGGAAGATTTTTCTTTTGGCATTATGTTGATGGCTCCGTCAAGGCTATGTCATAATGCGGGAGCACTGCATTTTGGCGATTTAAGGGACAGGTCTGATATTAAGGGGAATTTTGAAAAAGACCCTGAAAATTACCTGAATCTTTTTAATATGGCCGTCAAAAACCATAGCAAATATTTGGAAAGGCATAATCTTCTCAAAAAATATCTTGAAGATTCACAATTTAATTATACTGTACTGCCTGATACTAAAAATGCAGGGTCAAAAATAGGCTTTATATCTTCCGGGGTAATTTATGCGCATTTAATAGAGGCGCTGGATATATTAGAAATTTATAATCATAAGATTTTAAAACTCGGATTTACTTTCCCTATCCCCGATAAACTTATAAAGAATTTTTTTGAAGGGCTGGATAAAGTTGTTATTGTCGAAGAAGCTGAAGGATTTTTGGAGTTTCAAATTAAAAAAATAGCTTATGAAATAGGTTTCAGAGGCGAGATTCATGGAAAAGACATATTTAAAGCAACTGGAGAATTAACTTTAGACGATGTCATTATAGGAACGGGCAAATTTTTAGAAAAGACCCCGCCGGCATTTTTTGATTTTGCCGTTAAAAAGTCGGAAGAATTGAAGGAAAAATTACCCCAAAGGTCGGGAACATTTTGCATCGGATGCCCTCACAGGGCAACAATTTATGCTATTCTTAAGGCTGTGGGATTTTCGAATACGGACGCTAAAGACAGGGATGCGGTTATAGCAGGGGATATTGGATGTTATACGCTCGGTCTTTTGCCGCCTTATAATGCAATGGATTTTCTTACCTGTATGAATGCGGGTCTTGGAATAGGGCAGGCAATAAGCCGTTTTGATAAAAAGAAAAAGGTTATTGCGCTTGTCGGCGATTCGACTTTTTATCATTCGGGAATTCCCGTATTGTTAAACGCCGTTCAAAATAATGCGGATATCCTTTATGTTATCCTTGATAACAGCTGGACTGCTATGACGGGACATCAAAAGACGCCGTCAACCCAAAAGGATATAGACGGTACTTTATCTAAGAATCCCGTGAATTTAAAGGATTTAATTAAATCGCTCGGCGTAAGCTACATTAAAAGCCTTGACCCGAATAGCGTAAAAAGATTCGCGTCCCAGGTAAAAAGCGCCATGAAAGAGCCCGGGGTTAAGGTGCTTATTGCCAAAAGGGAATGTATCCTCCAGGAAGTCAGGAGAAATAAACTTATTCAAAAAGCTTCCAATGCAAAAATTGAAACGGCGGAGTCGCTATACGAAATTCAAAAATCAAGGTGCGTAAAGTGCAACGAGTGTTTTGTCGAACTTGCCTGTCCCGCCATTATTCCTAAAAAGGACGACAATGGAAACGGCGAGTATTATTATATCGACCCCGCTTCATGCGTAAGATGCGGCGTATGTTTCGAGGTTTGTCCGAACAGCGCAATCCGTAAGGTTGAATTTGATTTAAAATCAGAATTAAATAAAAAGATTGATAAAACAAAGTTGACCGGAATGCAGGTCCATGTTTGATAAACTGTAAATAGTTTCGTTAATAAATAAATCTTCTTATTGCTAATAAACCGTTAAATGAAAAAATTTAATATCGCGATAGTCGGTCTTGGCGGTCAGGGTATTATAACGATGGGGACCGTTTTAAAGAACGCGGCGCTTAACTCCGATTTGCAGGATGTATCCGGTTCCGAAAGAAGGGGCGGCGCCCAGAGGGAGGGATATGTCGAGACATTTGTTAAATACATTTTTTATGAAGATAATTCCGAACTTAGAGATCCCAAAAAAAATATGCATTCCCCGATGATAGAGTCCGGCGGCGCGGATGTTTTAATATCTTTAGAGCCGCTCGAAACATTAAGGGGGGCATGTTATTTAAACAGGAATTCAACCGTAATTTTTAACGAAATGCCGCACCCGCCTATCAGCGTGAGGATGGGGCAAACCTCTTATCCTGAGCTTTCTTATATTACTTATGAACTGGAAAAAATAACCGGCAAGATATTCTTTTATGATTTTGACGAAATTTCTCTCGGTAATTTTAATTCACTTACGCAAAGAAATATTATTGCTTTAGGCGTTTTGTTTGCTAAAACCGATATGCCGATAAGTAAAGTTGTGGTAGAAAATATCTTATCGGCGGGTAAGGGGGCTAAAGATAATTTAGAGGCATTCCGTATAGGGCTATCCCTTTAGCGGCATTCTAACCCTTTTGCCGATTTAATGTATCGATATCATATAGTAATAATAAGTTTTAACAGCGCCGCAGCGGTTAAGACTATAAAATGAAGGTTAATAATATGATGGATATCTATTCCGATTTAGATTCGCCCCAGTTTTTTAGATATATAAAATCCTTCATAGAATATCATAAAGAATATTTTACGGTAGGAACGGCCATATCCGAATCCGCACTATCCGAATCTACAATATCTACAATATTTAATGATGATAGCGATATGAGAAATAAAGGCGAATCTAATTCGAAATCGGGCATGCCGCCGGATAAAAGCAGCTCATTGAAATTTTTAAAAGATGTAAGCGTAAATAAATGCGTAAAGTGTAAGCTAAGCGAGACTCGAAAAAATATAGTTTTTGGAGAAGGAAGCCCGTCGAGCAAGCTTATGTTTATAGGAGAAGCCCCGGGAGCGGAAGAAGATAATACGGGAAGACCGTTTGTCGGCAGGGCGGGACAGCTTTTAACGAAAATAATAGAATCGATAAATCTCAAAAGAGAAGATGTTTATATAGCCAATATAATCAAATGCAGGCCTCCCCAAAATAGGAATCCTTTCGAGGAGGAAATAAAGCAATGTTCCCCGTTTTTAAAAGAACAGATTAAAATAATAAAGCCGAAAATAATCTGCACGCTTGGAAAATTTTCGACGGAGTTTATTATAGGGCAGGATAAAGGAACGATATCGGCGGTTAGAGGAAAGGAATTCGATTACGACGGCATAACCGTAATACCGTCGTATCATCCGTCCTATCTATTAAGAAATCCTAATGCTAAAAGAGAAACATGGGAAGATATGAAAAAGATAAGGGATTTATATTTTAAAGCATTGTAATTTCGGTTAGGTCAATATGCATATTTTATGGGGAGTTTAAATTTATGGTTTATTTTGCCGATGTTTTAATATTTTTAGCTTTTATATTTGTTATCACAGATTTTTTTGCAATGAGCTACGGCGTTTTTACGGCCGCGGGCGCAATTTTTTTTGTTATAGGAACGGTAATTCTTTTTTCGGTCATGCCGGCTGTCCCGGGGTTTTTTATAAGGATTGTTTTACCCACTTACATTACCCTGACGGTTTTTGTATCGATTTTTGTTTACTTAGGGTACAAAGCAAATAGAACAAAAGTAAAAGTGGGAGGGGCTACCTTAATCAACGAGGTCGGAGAGGTTACCCGGGATATTAAAGCGGGAGGGGAAGGAAAGATTCTTATTAACGGCGAATTATGGACGGCTTATTCGGACTATGAAATATTAAAGGACTCAAAGGCGGTTATAATCGATATCGATAGCAGGCTAAGGCTTAGGGTTAAGCCTTTTGAAACTATAAAATGACAGATTAATTATTTAATCCGGAGGGAGTATGGATACCAGTGCAATTTTTTTTGCCATTATAATAATTGTTGCAATTATTATAATTTTAAATGCAATTAGAATAATAAACGAATATGACAGGGCTGTTATTTTTAGATTAGGCAGGGCAATTAGAATTAAAGGTCCGGGGCTGATACTTTTATGGCCCGTTATCGATAGATTGGTCAGGGTAACTTTAAGGATAATTACCCTCGATGTGCCGGCCCAGGATGTTATTACAAAGGATAATGTAACGCTAAAAATCAGCGCGGTGGTTTATTATAAGGTTGTCGATCCGTTAAATGCCATAGTTCAGGTTTACGACTATAATTACGCAGTATCCCAGCTTGCCCAGACAACTTTAAGAAGCGTATGCGGCGAGGGAGAACTCGATAAACTTTTATCCGAAAGAGAAAAGATTAATCTGGAGATACAAGACATACTCGATAAACACACGGGACCATGGGGCATTAAGGTTACGGTGGTAGAGCTTAAGCAAATCGACCTGCCGCAGGATATGCAAAGAGCCATGGCAAGACAGGCGGAGGCGGAAAGAGATAGAAGGGCAAAGATAATCAATGCCGACGGCGAATTTCAAGCGGCGCAGAGACTTAGCGACGCCGCTAAAATTATATCAGAAAACCCTATGGCGCTTCAACTTCGTTATCTTCAAACATTAAATGAAATTTCTTCAACGAACAATACAACGATGATAATGCCGATCCCGCTCGATATCATAAGGGAAGTGGGCAAGAGTTTGAGCAATAACGGTTCTAAATAATTAAGCGGGATTTTAAAATAGGAGATTACAAAATGGAAATTGGAATGATCGGTCTCGGGAAGATGGGAATGAATATGGTATTAAGACTTTTAGAGGGCGGACACAGGGTCGTTGTCTTTAACAGGACAGTTTCCAAGGAAGAGATGGTTATAAATAAAGGAGCAATCGGTTCGAACTCAGTTAAAGAATTCGCAGGAAAACTGACGGCCCCGAGAGTAGTATGGCTTATGGTTCCCAGCGGTCAGCCTACGGACGATATGCTTAACGAAGTTTTGCAATATACGCAAAAAGGCGACATAATTATAGACGGCGGCAATTCGTACTATAAAGATTCTATAAGAAGAGCCAAACTCTGCGGCGAAAAAGGAATTAAATTTATGGACTGCGGTACAAGCGGAGGCATCTGGGGCTTAAAAAACGGGTACTGCTCTATGATAGGCGGGGAAGATGAAACTTTCAAGTACTGCGAGCCGATATTTAAAACGCTTGCGCCGGAAGACGGCTATCTGCATGTGGGGACCCACGGTTCGGGGCATTTTGTTAAAATGGTTCATAACGCCATAGAATACGGTATGATGGAGGCATATGCGGAAGGGTTCGAGATAATGAAGTCAAGCGATTTCGATATTAATCTGGAGAAGGTTTCGGATCTATGGAACCATGCTTCGGTTGTGAGGTCATGGCTTCTCGAGCTTGCGCATAACGCCCTTAAAGAAGACCCTGAACTTAATAATCTTAAACCTATTGTTGACGATTCCGGCGAGGGAAGATGGACGCTGAAAGAAGCGATAGACAAAGCCGTTCCGGCACCGGTTTTAGCCGATTCGGTATTTATGAGGTTCAGGTCTAGGCAGGAAAATTCATTCGCCGCCAGAATGCTTGCGGCGCTGCGGCATCAGTTCGGCGGCCACGCTATTTATAAATAAATTCATAGCCTTTTTGCGGCAATGACGAACATGACGAACAGGGGAAAAATATTATGTTCATAGATATAAGTATGGATGTCGAGGACGGGATGCTTCACTGGCCGAGCGACCCCGCAATAGAAATCGACAACTATTCGGATATAAAAAAAGGAGCGGCTTCGAATAACAGCAAAATCACTTGCGGCGTTCATACAGGGACGCATATGGATGCGCCGCGCCATTTTATAGAAGGCGGTGCCGGAATAGATAAATTTAACTTAGATACATTGATAGGTCCGTGCAGGGTCATAGAAGTTCCTGCGGGGATTTCGCCCATATCTAAAGAGTTTCTTGAGCCGTTGAATATAAAAAGGGGCGGCAGGCTTCTTTTTAAGACGAAAAATTCGGAATGGATAAACGCAGGCGATAATAATTTCCATACCGATTATGTTTGCGTAAATCCTGAAGCCGCAAAATATATGGTTGAAAATGGGGTTATACTGGTCGGGGTGGATTATCTTTCTGTAGAGGGTTACCATGTCGGACACGATACCCATAAAACTTTACTTGGCGCTGGGGTTGTTATAATAGAAGGACTTAATTTATTTAAAGTTGCGGCTGGAGATTACAAGCTTATTGCGCTTCCGGTCAAGATAAAAGATTCTAACGGAGCCCCGGCGAGAGTTATACTGGAGAAATAAATTCCGGCGATAATTAAATATTTATTAGTAAAAGGGGACAGATTTCAAATCTGTCCCCTTTTACTCAGAAAATTAATCAAATAAAGGCGGGTGCAGTAATGGCAGAACTAAAACCTTCTATAATCGTAATTTTCGGGGCAAGCGGAGATCTGGCGCATATTAAAATATTTCCCGCATTATACAGCTTATGGGAGGACGGGTTTTTCCCCGATAGTTTTTTCATCGTAGGATTTGCCAGGACGGGTATGGACGATGAAACTTTCCGAAAAACAATCCTCGATGCTTTGAATGCGAATTGCAGGAAAAAACCCATAAATGAAGATGATTTTTTAAATTTTTCAAAGAATATATTTTATCTGAAGTCAAAATACGATGATGAATCGAGTTATAAGGAATTGGGCAAATTCGTTAAATCTAAGGCTTCGGAATATAATATACCTAAAAATATCGTTTATTACCTTTCCACCCCGCCGAATGTTTATATTCAAATAATTGACGGCATTCAAAGCGCAAATCTTACTTCAAGCGAATTTAAAGGGGATAACTTTTCAAGGATTGTCGTCGAAAAGCCGTTTGGCTACGATTACGAAAGCGCGAAAGATTTAAACAGTAAAATTCTTTCCGTGTTTAAAGAAGAAGAAGTTTACAGGATAGACCATTATCTGGGAAAAGAAACCGTTCAAAATATATTTGCTTTCAGGTTTTCGAACGCTATTTTTGAACCCCTATGGAACAATAAATATATAGACCATATACAAATATCAGCATTGGAACCTATCGGGGTAGGGTTCAGAGCCGGCTATTTTGATAAATCCGGCATTATAAGGGATATGATGCAAAATCATATGATGCAGTTATTATCATTCGTTGCAATAGAACCGCCCGCTATTTTCCATGCCGACGATATAAGAAACGAAAAGGCGAAACTATTGAAAAGCATAAGGCCTTTCAGTTTAAACGATGTAAAAAATTTTGCGGTCAGGGGGCAATACGACAGAGGATTTATCGGCAATAAGCCCGTAATAAGCTACAAAGAAGAAAAAGGAATACCGCCTAATTCAACTACCGATACATATGCGGCTTTAAGGCTTTTCATAGATAATTATAGATGGGCGGGAGTGCCGTTTTACCTGAGGTCGGGTAAAAGATTAAAAAAGCATAAAACCGAGATAGCGGTGTTTTTTAAAAAGCTGCCTTACAGTCTTTACGGAAAAGATGGAATGGAAAAAATTAAACAAAATTCTATAATAATCACGATTCAGCCGAATGAAGGCATATCGATAAATTTCGGCGCCAAGACGCCCGGGTTTAAAATGGATATAGAACCTGTGAATATGGTATTTAATTATAAATCGTCATTTAAACTTTCTCCCCCGGAAGCTTATGAAAGACTTATATATGACATAATTGTCGGCGATCAGACTCTTTTTGCAAGATACGACGATACGCTTATCGCGTGGCAGTTTATCACATCCATAATAAACGGGTGGTCAAAAATAGAACCTCCCGTATTTCCAAACTATGAAGCCGGGTCATGGGGGCCGAAAGAAGCAGATGACCTGATTAATGCCGATGGCAGGCTCTGGAACAATAACTAATTCATTTATATTTCTTTTTTAACAAAATTATATAAATCCTGCGGCGATAAGCCTGCCAGCCTGTAAAGGTCATCCGGTTTGCCCGACGAACTGTAAAATCTTGCTCCCAGTTTTCTGAATTTTACCGTTATGCTATTTTCGGCAAGCAGCGACCCCAATGCCGTCCCAATGCCGTTTTTTATATTGTGGTCTTCTATCGTAACTATGAAGCCGGTTTTTGCGGCAAGACGCAGGTCTTCCGGGTCTATGTCGCTTGGGCAGGAAACGTTTAGAAGCATCGGGTTTATTCCGTCTTTTTTAAGCATTTCGTATCCCTTTAACGCGTGCGTCAGCATATTTCCCGAAGATATTATAGTTAAATCTTTTCCGTTTCTGATAATATCCATTTTTCCGTACCTAAAAGTATAACCCTCTCCGAAAAACGGCTTGTTTTCCTCATCCAATATAACCGGAATAACCGACCGCCCCATAATCAGCGCAAAATTGCCCGCATTAGAAGCAATATGCCTTACCGCCCTGTCCGTTTGATTTGGGTCTGCCGGGATTATGACCTTAAACCCAAATGTTGAGTTGATTACGCCGAAATAATCGATGCATTGATGCGTTTTGCCGTCTTCTCCTACATCTATTCCGCAATGAGTGCATACCACCTTTAAGTTTGTGTGATTTATATCGTTCAGCCTTTGTTGATTGTAAACTTCGTCTATTCCGAAGACGCCGAAGTCGGCGAAAAAGGTAAGGATGTTTTCGGTTGACAGCGCGCCCGAAATAACGGCGGTATTATGTTCCTCTATGCCCGATTCGAAGAAGTTATCGGGGAAGGCATTCCTGAACGCGCCGGTTTTAACCGAGCCTTCTAAATCGCAGTCGAACACGGCAAAAGGGATATTCGGGGAATTATTTTGTTCTTTATAATTTTTTGCTATATCGTACAGCGCGTTGCCGAACGCCGAACGGTTGTCCGTGTTTTTCTCTCTTGTATAAATTATGTTTTTATTGCCGGCGTTTGAAATCAAAAAATGGTTTTTCCTTTCTTTTAAAGGCTTAATAGGCAAACCCAATTTCTTTTTGTCAAAGAGTTCATCGATATTGTCCTGTTCTCCAAGTTCGGCCAACGCCTTTTTGCAATCATCCGGACTTAGCGCCGCGCCGTGATATTTAGCCTGATTTTCCATAAAGGATACGCCTTTTCCCATTATCGTATTTGCGATAATGACAACCGGAGAGGCAAATTCATTAGCTTTTTTCACGGCCGAATATATCTCGTTAAAATTATGCCCGTCTATTTCTATGACATGAAACCCATCCGCCTCAAAATTTTCTTTTATATTATCGGGCATTACTTCGGATGTTTTTCCGCCGATTTGCAGTCCGTTTTTATCTACTATAACCGTCAGGTTATTTAATTTGTATTTTACCGCAAACCTTCTTGCCTCGCCTATCTGTCCCTTTGTTTGCTCCCCGTCGCCCATAACGCAATAAACATTATATTTTAAATTATTCAATCTTGAATTTAATGCAAATCCGCAGGCGGCCGAAAGACCCTGTCCAAGATTGCCGGTATTCCATTCGATTCCGGGAACCGTTTTTTCGACATGACCTTCAAAAGGAGACCCCGCGCTTCTAAAATTTAACATTGCATCTTCTATATCGAAAAATCCGTAATTGCCGAGAGCGGAGTAAGCGCCCGGCGTTGTGTGTCCGTGGCTTATCACTATTCTATCCCTGTCTTGCTTGAACGGGTTTGACGGGTCAACATTGCAAAATCCGTATAAAACGGCATATATGTCGATTGAAGACATCGAACCGCCGGGGTGTCCGGAAGCGGCAAGCGTGGTCATTCTTAAAATATCTCCCCTGCATTTTTTTGTAAAATTCTTTAAAAATTCGATTTCTTCTCCCGACAATTCTTTCCTCTCAAACCCTTTATTAATTTCCATTACCGCAGGCGCCTCCTTAAATTAATTAATTTAAATATAAATTGTAAACATCTTTTTAAATATTTTCAATCGATTTAAGCAGCTTTTCATAGGAATCTTCAAACGATTTAACCCCGTCCAATTGCAATTTTTCGCCGACCTTATTTAAATCTATGCCTATTTTCAATAATTCTTCGTTTATATGCATCGAATAATCAATATCTTCGGATGCGGTTTCCGGAATCAAATTTCCATGTTCCGCAATATGCAGGATAGTTTCATCGGGCAGAGTATTTATAGTATTTTTACCGATTAAAGGTTCGACATATTTTAAGTCATAATAAGCCGGATTTTTCGTACTTGTGCTTGCCCATAAAAGCCTCTGAATATTAGCGCCTTTTGTTTTAAGAGGAGCAAATTCATTACTATTATCAAAAATATCGTTGTATTTTTTAAAAATAATTTTTGAATTTGCGACGCCGGCTTTTCCCAACAAATTTGTAATTTTTTCTTTTATGGAAGAGTCGTTTGTATTTTTAATCAATTCCTCCAATTGTCTATCCACCATTGTATCAATCCTGCTTATAAAAATGCTTGCGACGGAATGAATGTTTTTTAAATCTATTCCATTTTCTGAAGCCTTTTTAATACCTTTTATGTAAGCATTTGCCACTTGAATATAGTGGTTTACCGAAAACATCAATGTTACATTAACATTTATGCCTTTGGACAGCAGTATCGGGATAATTTCAAGTCCTTCTTTTGTGGCGGGTATTTTTATCAGAACATTTTTTTCGTTTATAAGCGCAAATATTCTTTGGGCCTCGCTTATCGATGTTTCAATATTTGTCGCGATATTGGGGGGAACCTCTATGCTGACGAATCCGTCGTTTCCGCTGGTTTTTTCAAAAACGGGCAAAAGAACTTCGGCAGCTTTTTTAATGTCTTCACGCGTGATGATGTCGTATATGGTAAAGGAATCTAATTTTTCTGATGCGAGTTTCTTAATTAACTCAGGGTATCCACATTTTCCTGAATTTATAGATTTTTCAAAAATAGAAGGATTGGATGTTATTCCCGTGATGATTCCGCTTTTAACCAATTGCTCAAGTTCGCCGGAATCTATTAAGCACCTCGATATATTGTCAAGCCACGGGCTTTGACCGTATGAAACTAACTTTCTAAATTGTTCCTTTTTAGAAATTAAGAAATCGGCTTTCATTCCATCTCCTTATAGAATTAAATTATATATTTATTTATAGATTGTATAAATTTATCCAACCGAATAGTTTATTATAGTTTATGCAAAATGGGCGTATGCGTATCGTTCAGGATTATTGGTTATTAGGAATTATTTATTATTTATTTTTAAAAAATAGCCAGTGATTTTCCCCTGCCTTATCGAACTTCAGCAGGGTATATTCGCCCTCCATTTTTTTGCCGTTGAGATTAATAATATATTTAGAGTTATCCCTTTTTATGATTCTATAAGTTCCGTTATCCCAAATTTTAACGGTTCCTGCGCCGTAATGGCCTTCGGGAATTATGCCTTCGAAATCTGCATAAGAAAGAGGGTGGTCATCTACCTTTATAGCAAGATTCCTTTTTCCGGGTTCTAACGGGGGTTCTTTAGGCAAAGCAAAAGAAATTAGAACCCCGTTTTCTTCAAGCCTTAAGTCCCAATGCAGGTGGCTTGCATGATGTTCATGAACCACAAATATTTTGTCCACAAAAAGATTATATCATAAAAAATAATTTGCGGGGGCAATAGACATAATTAATTTTTCATGATATTATTTTCGATATTGAATATTAAAAATGGATTAATTAAATTTATAGATTAAAAAAATTGCGTTATTATATATTATTAATATAATTATAGGTTAAGATTATTTTTATGGCGGCGAAAAATTCAGGCGTCTGGAATGCATTTTTGCGGATATATATAGGTATTTATTTCCTTTACGCCGCCCATTTTAAATTAAATCCATTTTTCTTTTCAAGTCTCCACAACAAACTTTCATATTTTGCAGATCATGACCCGTTGCGGTTTTATGTTATATTTTTAAATCATTTTGTTATTCCAAATGCATTTTTGTTTGCCATATTAATAGTTATGGGAGAGTTATTCGCGGGGATTTTTTTGACGGCAGGATTTTTAACCGGGATTGCGGGTTTTGTCGGTATATTTCTAAACCTTAATTATCTTCTGGCAATGTACTGGATGGGTCCTGCAGAGTTAGCGATAAATCTTACCTTTATAATGTGCGAATTGGTGATAATATTTACAGGCTCAGGAAAGGTGTTGGGAATAGATGCGTTATTTTAAATTTAAAAAAATATTTAATTTTAAATTGAATTTTGATAGAATAGAATAGGTAGCACTTCTTTTATGGTGGATGTAGCTCAGCTGGTAGAGCCCCGGATTGTGACTCCGGTGGTCGCAGGTTCAAAACCTGTCATCCACCCCATTTAAAACCGCGGTATTTAAGGCATTTCAGTCAGGTTCCAAACCGCCCGATTATAACCGATTGTCTTATATTTTTTATTTCAAGTTTGTTTTTTTATCAATTATAGGACAAATTGAAGAACCTGAAGTCCCTGTTCTTTGTTTTAAACGTTCTTCAAGCTTCACTTTTAATTCCCTAAGGCCGTTTATCTTCAGCTCTATTTCTTTTATTTTATTGTTCATTAAGCTTTTTGCATAAGTGCAGATTAGCCCATTTTAGTCTTGGCTTTGGGGAGTAGTTTAATACGCATTCATCTTATTAATGCTCCATTGTGCATTTTTTAATTTTCATAATTTTCTAAGTTTGTCGATAAGCATATTTCTTGATTTACTTGTAAATCCTTTCTCGGGATCCGTTATAATGCAATATTTCCAAAGTTCCGGCTTTATAGCTTCCTGCGCATCGTCTATAATAATAAAATTGCCCGGTTTAAGAATCTTTAGCGATTCTTCTATTTCATTTGACCTGAAATATTTAGATTCAAACCCTGCTGAAAATGATATGACGGGCGTAACGCCTATAATAATATTTTTAATATCGTCGGAAAATATGTTTTTAAGACTCTTTATTGGATAATGTGTTCTCCATCTTGACGATATCACTATTTTAAGATTTTTTTCTTTTATAAACGGTTCTATAGTTTTTTCGATAAGCGGAAGATTGCAGAATTCTTTCCATTCTCCACATCCAAAAGGATGTGTTACCCCGTCAAAATCAAGATATATTATATTCATTATGTTCATATGTATGTTTTCCATATTTCTTATCTTATTTGCCACATTTTATACAGGTTCGTCGTGATTTTTTCGGGGACAGCATATGCGAAAACGGCAGTTATGAGAGTTAAATGCTGATGAAGGAGGGGCATATAATTTCCAATTCAGATCTTTTTCAAATCTTTACCCATCCCCTCCTCATAAGTTCGTTAAGGATAACCCCTGCTACAAATGCCACTCCCATATTCCACATTGCAAGAGCCGCTACAAATAACATCAAATATACATCCTTTTTCTCTTTCCCGATGTCTTTAGAAGTGGAGGCTAACTCGAGGCCTGCAAAAAAGAGTATTACTCCGATAATGGCATCAGGGAACGCTTTTAACATAATCAATGTTGAATGACCGCCGAATAGCGAAAGCAAAAGCACGAGTGAACCCAAAATAACTAATGCGCCGCCTGTACGGGCGCCGAAACGTACATGCCCCGCCATTCCTCCGGCGCCATGGCACATGGGAACACCTCCGACCAGCGGGGAAAACAGGTTCATAAGTCCGGTCGATATTGCCATTTTCCTTTCCGTTACCGGATGATCGGGGAAAAGTTCATTGTTCTCATGGGTAATTGCAATTATGGCATTGCCGAGCGTAAGCGGTATCTGGGGCAGCGCCAGCAGAAATAAACCGGATAGCAGGGTGTCCCATGAGAGAAAGCGCAATGAAAGGGATGGAAACCCAAAAGCCAAACCCGTTTTGGCAAGCTCGGAAGGCAGTTCGGGATGACTTAAAATAGCTCCGACTATTCCAAGAATAAGCAAAGCAAACATGGCGGGAAAACGGGTTGCAAATAAGAGTAATGTTACAGCCACCCCTAAGGCGGCCAATGGCCAGTTTGAACTCATACGGATAATGCCCATTTCCGCAAATGTAAGACCCAGCCCGAGCATAATTCCGCGAACCACCGGCTTAGAAGCCAACCTGCCGAAAAATTCTACCGTTCTTGTGATGCCAAGGAAAAACCACGTTACCCCGATAATGAGACCAGCCGACCAAACCATGGACGGGGTTACAAGTTTTGGATGGGAAAGGGCAAAGCCGCCTATCGCTTTCATCGGTTGAATGGGAACGGGGGTTTTATAAAAAAGCCCGGTTGCTATTTTGGATAGGCCGAAAGCAAAAAGGACCCCCACAGGATTCATATGAAGCACTATAATGTAGGCTAAAACAAACGGTATGAGTGTTCCAATATCTCCAAAGGCTCCAGCCCATTCATTAATGCCGTAATGGTTAGAAGACATGAATCAACATCCTTATTAGAATAACCTTCTTTCCGATATAGGAGGTAGCGCAGTTTCCCACCCTGCCCGAGCCGTTGACTATGGCTGGCTTTACCCCTTGCCGGTTTAAAAACCTCAGGTAGTAAAGCTCGAAGGAATCAATTTTATTTTCTTTGTAAGTTACGTTATATTTTAAGCTAATAAAATAATATGTCGTTTTGGTTTAATTGTCAAATAAATTTTAATGTTTGTTAATGTTTGCGGTAGATATCCGGAAAAAAATAGATTGGCAAGTTTGTTTAAGTTTGCTTTAATGCATATAAAGAATACCTTAAAGCATTAAATAATTCTGAAAAGACTAAAGGTTACCGAAGATTATAGAAAGAAAAATCATATCCTTAATTTGACTTTTTGTATTTCCCGTGATAATCTTTTAAAAAATCGTTCATTGTAAATGAATATAAACTAAACTTTATCTTAAAAGTTTAGGGAAATAGGTGAAAATCCTGTGCTGTTCCCGCAGCCGTGATAACTTATAACGGGTTTTTCTTTTTAAAGCCGCTATAAAGAATGTTCTACTTGGCCACTGGTAAGATTGATGAATACCGGGAAGGCGGAATGTTCTCATGTTTAAGCCGGAAGACCTGCTTTTTAAGGTACTATTTTAATTTAATTAGCGGGAGGTCTAATTATGTTTTTACATCCTTTTAATTCATTAACTTTTAAAAAAAGGCTTATCCTTCTTTACGCATTTTTAATTGCTTTTCTGTTATTTTCCGTAATTATATTGATCGACAGGTCAAGGGTCTTTCCTGCACTGTTAAGTTTAGGCACGCTTGCTTTTTTCTTTGGCTTAAAGCATGCCATGGATGCCGATCATATTGCCGCAATCGATAACACGACAAGAAAATTAATGAATGACGGTCAAAAGCCGATCGGCGTCGGATTTTTCTTCTCAATCGGGCACGCATTGTCGGTCTTTGTTTTAACAATAATAACGATTATAATTGGAACATTTGTAGTTAAAGCTTATCCTGAATTGGGTAATTTAGGCAGTATGCTCGGAACAGGCGTTTCGGCTTTATTTTTATATTTAATTGCATTTATGAATCTCGTCATTCTGGTAAATATCGTTAAGATTGCAGGGGATTTTAAAAACATTAAAAATAAAAAAATAGAAGATGAACTTTTAAAAAGAGGATTCATGTTCCGGTATTTTAGCGGCATCATGAAACTCATTACATCAAGCTGGCAGATGTTTTTTATCGGACTTTTATTCGGTATAGGTTTTGATACGGCAACCGAGGTTGGCGTATTATCTATTTCAGCCGTATTTGCTTCATCCGGCAGACCGCTAATCGATGTTTTGATACTGCCTTTAGTATTTGCGTCCGGCATGCTATTACTTGATTCGACCGACGGGGTCATAATGCAGTATGCTTATAGCTGGGCTTTCTTGAATCCTGTAAGGAAAATCTTTTACAACATTTCTATCACAAGCATTTCTGTTTTTTTAGCATTTTGCATCGGAACGGTGGAATGGCTCCAGGTTATAGGAATGGAATTTAATTTTACGGGGGAACCGTGGGATTTCTTTAATAATATTTCCTTTGCAATGTTAGGCGGGATTATAGCGGGCATATTGACATCGGCATGGCTCGTGTCATTGCTGGTTTATAAGTTCACAGGGGTTGAAGAAAGATATGATGACGGTAAAAAGCGGCTTACTTTATGATCATTTAATTCCTGAAATATATTATATGGGGGGATTTTAATTATGAATGTCGATTTAAAAGGTAAGAGAGCTTTAATTACGGGCGCAAGTTCGGGACTCGGCGAGGTTATTGCCAGAGAATTTGCAGCCGATGGGGCAAAGATAGGCCTTAACTACCATTCGGAAGCGGAAGCAGCCGGGGAAATTGCCTCAGGGATAAGAAAAAATGGCGGCGCCGTGCTTACTTTGCAGTCCGATGTTTCGGATGCGGGTTCGGTTGAAACAATGATAAATGCTTTTGTAAAAGAATGGGGCGGAATAGATGTTCTCGTGAATAATGCCGGAATCGACGGGGTTCGCTCTCTTGTGTGGGAATCCGATATAGCCGAGTGGGAAAAGGTAGTAAAAATTAACCTATTCGGGCCGTTTTACTGCTCCAGAGAGGCTTTAAAATATATGGTAATTCAAAAAAGCGGCGTAATTTTAAATATAACTTCTGTCCATGAAAATATTCCATGGAGCGGCTATAGCAGTTATACCGCCGCAAAAGCCGGTTTATCTATGTTAACAAAAACTATGGCTCAGGAAGTGGGGTCTTTAGGAATAAGAATAATGTCTTTAGCTCCCGGCGCAATTAAAACGCCTATTAATCAAAATGTTTGGGATAATCCCGAAACCCTTGGCAATCTTCTTAAAAAAATACCGCTTGGAAGAATGGGAGAGTGTGAAGAAGTAGCCCGGGTAGCCGCTTTTTTGGTTTCCGATCATGCGTCGTATGTGACAGGTAGTACAATATTTGTGGATGGAGCAATGATCGATTATTCTAATTTTACGCATGGAGGCTAACTTACTCTAATTAATGAAATTAATTAAAAATAAAAAATTAGGATTTAGTCTGATCTTTAATTTGATAAAAGTATAAATGTAAATAACAAATAATAACGATAAACGGAAGATTAAGAGGATAAAAAGAATGTCAGAGTCAATTTTTGCTCCGGGATGGCCGGGAATTCCAGGGCGATGGACGAGTTCTAATAAAAGCGGGGTCGGAACCGCTTTTAAAGGAAGCCCCGTCTGGTTTACTATTTCCCACGGCATCCTGAATGAAGTATATTCTCCAAGAATAGACGAGGCCGCCATCCGCGACCTCGGTTTTATTATTACGGCAGACGGCGGTTTTTTTTCCGAAGAAAAACGTCACGCCGTTCATTCATCGTCGCTTTTTTATGCAGGCGTTCCCGCTTATCATCTCGAAAGTGTCTGCGACAGGGGATATTACCGCTTCGAAAAAGATATTATAACCGATCCCGATAGACCCGTAGTTCTTATAAGAGGAAAGTTTACTCCATTAAAACCCGGAAATTACAGGCTTTATGTAATTACTGGTTCGCATATCGGCAATTACGGCGCAGGCAATACGGCATGGGTTAGTGATTACAAAGGAATTACGGGGCTTTTTGCTTCCCGTCACAACACTTCCCTCTGTCTTATGAGCAATACCGGTTTTAAAGCCTGTTCGGTGGGTTTTGTCGGATTTTCCGACGGGTGGCAGGATTTAATAAAGCACGGGAATCTCGGTTCGCTTTATACAAGGGCGGAAAACGGAAATGTGGCGCTTACCGGTGAAATAGATATTAAAAACGATACTTTTGTTTTAGCGCTTGGATTTGGACGCAATCCTTCGGAAGCCGCACAGCAATCGAGGGCATCCCTTAACGAGGGTTTTCAAAACATACTTAATTCTTATAGCGGAGTATGGCAAGAGTTCTGGCAAAAGCAAAAACCGGTTTTCTATGCCGAAAAACACAAACTTTTTTCAATAAGCGCTATGGTTATTCTTACCCACAGTTCTAAATATGTTCCCGGAGCTATTCTTGCAAGCCTTGCCGTACCATGGGGTTTTTCTAAGGGCGACGGAGATCTTGGCGGTTATCACCTGATTTGGCCGCGTGATATGGTACAGTCCGCAGGCGGTCTTATCGCCGCAGGCATTAAAACGGAAGTGAGGAATTTACTCGTTTATCTTGAATCGACTCAGGAATCTGATGGACATTGGCCTCAAAATATGTGGATTGACGGCTTTCCGTATTGGAGCGGCATACAGATGGATGAAACAGCCCTGCCCATTCTGCTTTTTGACCTTGCCCGCAGGGAGACGGCGCTTTTAGAGGGAGATACTTATCGTTTTTGGCCCATGATAAAAAAAGCTCTCTGTTATATAGTTAAAAATGGGCCCGTTACCCAACAAGACCGCTGGGAAGAAAACGGAGGATATACCCCGTTTACTCTCGCAGCCGAAATTGCCGCTCTTATAACCGGCGCCGAACTTGCCGAATTAGCGGGCGAAGAAGGTGCCGCTCCTTATCTGCGCGAGACCGCAGACTCTTGGTATTCATGTATCGACCGCTGGCTTTATGTAAAAGGCGGGGAGCTTGCGGATAAAACAGGGGTTGAAGGTTATTATGTCAGGGTTACTCCCCCTGATTTTGAAGAAGGCGACGATACTATTCGTATTAAAAACCGTCCTCCCGCTTCCTGTTATCCACATGTTGCCTCCGTGGTATGCACCGATGCCTTAGCTTTTGTTCGTTTTGGGTTAAGAAATGCAGACGACTCGCGAATATTTAACACATTAAAGGTTATAGACGCTTTGCTTAAAGTAGAAACTCCTTCGGGACCATGCTGGCATAGGTATAACGGCGACGGCTACGGCGAACACGAAGACGGAAGCCCATTTGACGGTACGGGGAGGGGGCGGCTGTGGCCTTTACTCACCGGCGAGCGCGCCCATTATAACATAGCTGCAGGAAATTTCAAAGAGGCGGAGCGTTTGCTTGAAACTATGGAAGGTATGGCAGACGGCATCGGACTTTTGCCCGAACAGGTATGGGACAGCCATGACATACCTGAGAGAGAGCTTTTTTTCGGCCGTCCGACGGGTTCGGCAATGCCCCTGGTATGGGCACATGCCGAATATTTAAAACTTGTTCGTTCGCTTACGGAAGAAAGGGTGTTCGATATGCCGCCCCAGACGGTTTTCCGTTACCTTAAAAACGGTATAACATCCGATCTTATGCAATGGCGCTTTAATCATAAACTGCATAAGATGCCGCAGGGCAAAACATTGCGCATCGAAACCCTTTCCCCTGCTATAGTTCGCTGGAGCGATGACGGCTGGCATACGGTTAAAGATACGCAAACAAAAGATTCAGGTTTCGGGGTTTATTATGCCGATTTGCCTTCTTCGGGTATTCCTGAGGACGGTGAAATAGCTTTTACATTTTATTGGATAAACGCCAACCGTTGGGAAGGAAATGATTTCCATATACGAATACAACCTTAAGCGAAAATCGGGAGGAACATCCCATCCCGCCATGCTAATCCTATATTAAATTAACGACTTAAAGCGTTTTTCCGTATTTTTAAATATATTATAAGGGTCGTGTTCAAAATGGTAAATTTTGGCAACTTCTATTTTGAGCCATGGATCCCATTTATTAAGTATAATAAGGGAAATAAAGACGCCGGCGAACGGACCTATCCAATATACCCACCACCCGCTCCACATTCCAGATACCAAAGACGGCCCCAGACTGCGTGCGGGATTAGTACTTGTTCCAGAAATAGGCGCTTCAAAATAAACCATAATAGCATATAAAAATGGAAAAAGAGCCGGGGTATAAGGTCTTAATTTTTTATGCCCCAGAAAGAAAAAAAGACCCGCAATCAAAAAGAATGTTGTTATGGATTCTCCGATAACTGCGGCAAGAACACCTGTTTTTCCGGGAAAGGTAGCTCCGTAGAATACCCCTTTTCCTAATTTTCCCCAGACGAGAAGAGCGGAGGCGCCGGCAATGCCGCCAAGAAGCTGAGATATGACATAGCCTAAAGCTACATAAGTTTTAATTTTTCCTTTTAACCAAAATGAGAGTGTTACTGCCGGATTAATATGGGCGCCGCTCCATTTGCCGACAGGCGAAAATGTAATTAACATTCCCGTGCTTCCGAACAAAAAGCCGGTAATAATACGCCTTAATCCGGCGTTTGGAATCATTGCCGGTATAGGGCTTCCTTTGGCAAAATCAAGAATAACAAAAGAAAGGCCTATACTTATAAGCAGCGCCGTTCCTATAAATTCAGAAAGATATAATCTCCATATTTTCATTGGCTAAGCTTTAATTAAATATAATCTCCGAATTATTTTATTTCCGGCCGATTTATTGTATTTTTTATTATATTATCTTAAAATTTAACATTAATATTAATGCTCGATATTGTATTAAACGGTTTAAATCCCGCAGGAACAAGCGTTTGATATTCAAGTTCATAGTAGATAGCAAGATATACGTTTTTTACTATTTTTGTGCTAAGTTTAGTTAAAGATTCGTAAAAAGAACCGCCTTTGTTTGCGAGATATGCCGTGATTTCCTCTTTAAACTTGACGCCTTTATTTAATTTCCAATGATACTTCGCTCTAATCATTGTCGTAACAGATCCAAAATACGGACCGCCGATAATTTTTTCCTGCCTTAATCCCGGCGCTAATTCTATGGACGAATTCATATTTTTAGAAATAATAAACTTTTTACCGTAGCCGATATTTTCGTATATTCTGTATCCGAACCCCGTAACAATATTCCTATCGAATCTTTCATCGGCAAAAATATAAGAAGTTTTGTTAAAATAATAAGATGAATTTTCTTGCGCAATAAGCCTTAAATAACTGAGCTGGCTATATTCTGTTATGTAATTGTAAACAAACCTGAGTTTATGACGCCATGGATAGTTTTTATATTTTAGATAGTCCCGCGTATTTATATTAAATGACGGAATCGTTCCTGTCGTGTTTGATATTCCAAGACCGATGCCCGCTTTTAGATTTTTATTATTTGTCTTTGTATTTGCATAAGATATTCCGGTAAAAACAATTAAATTTGCAAATAAAATAAAGAATAATACAAAAATTAATTTGCTTAAGATTTTAATGTAATTTTTTAAAATATTTATAATATACATTAAATAATATGTTAAGATGTTCTAATTTGATATTGATAAAAATTATCTTTTGATTATTTTATGGCCGGCCTGCTCAAATCTTGTAACTTTCCATTCTAAAAATGGTTTATATTGAAAAACCGCCGCGGCGTTTTTAGTTTTTAAAGTCGTAAATAATTTTGGATGCATATTATTTTTACTCATAAGCCTGTAAATGTAGTTCGGATTAAATTTGAAAATAAAAAACGCTTTAGCTTTTTTACGGGAAATAAATCTAAGATTATATGCTTTAATTATTTTTAATGTTCCAAGTCTTATATATGTTCTATCGGCTATTTTAAATAAGTAAGGTTTAAAAAGCGGCGTAAAAGAGGTATAGCCCAATTTTTTGTGAAACTTGATATACCCGCCTTTTAATAAGAGCATATAAAATTTATCGTTATTAAGACTGGCAGCCCTGGTATAGGGCAATGCAAAAAAGACGGAAGAATTTATTTTTTCTATTATTAATTTTTTCGCAAGGGCTTTTGTGAGGATTTCCGGCTTTTGAGCGCACCCGGATAGGAATAAAGGCAGCAAAAAGATAATAGTTAAGACTATAGCCGATAATTTTGATTTTTTCATAAACATCCTTCCTTAAATAATTCTACCATGTTCTTTAAATCTTTTCAAAATGTTTGACTAACCCCAATCCCGATTTAGAAAATATTTATATATTCCAATGATAAGCAATCCTGGATTCCCGCCTGCGCGGGAATGACTATGTGAGAATTGAGGTTTTCACCCAACAGGCATCCCAACCCGCTTCAGCGGGAAAGTTTCAAAGAAACTTCACGAGCACCGTTAGGTGCGAGAGCGAAGCGTTAATCCAGAAAATAAAATCCTAAATCGGGATTTGGGATTTTATTTTTTTATTTAATATTGCCTGAATTCATTTGCCCAAGTTTCCATTTTTTCCAGATAAGATATAATGTCGGCAATAAAAGCAGGTTAAGTATCGTAGCCGTGATCATCCCGCCGACCATAGGCGACGCTATAAACTTTGTCATTCTTGCTCCCGTGCCGTAGGCGAACATTGCGGGAAGAAGTCCGACGATGATGGACATTGCCGTCATAACGATAGGGCGGAGCCTTATTATCGAGCCTTTAATTACTATCTGCTCTATGTCGGCACCGGCTTCGTAATAATTATGAAACGTAAGCTCCAGTATGGAAATCATAACCACGCCTATTTCCGTAGATACCCCCATTGCGGCAATGATGCCGACCCATACGGCGATAGACATCGTTATATGCATAAGGTAAAGATACCAGAACGCCCCGACTAACGCAAACGGTATCGAAAAAAGCGCCAGAAGCGATAACGGTATGGATTTAAAATTAAAATATATTAAAAGGAAGATAATAAATATGGTTATGGGAATTATGACCATAAGCTTATTGTTTGCCCTTTTGAGGGATTTATATTCGCCGCTTATAGTATATGTATAGCCCTTGGGAAATTTAACATATTTATTAATCATTTTTTTAGCGTTTTTTGCCCATAATACCATATTGGACGTGTTTAAAGTTATATCGACGGTGTCGTCCGGCGTTCCTCCCTGCGAAGATACGAAAGACGGGCCCAGTTCATACTTTATAGATGCAAGTTCCTTTAAAGGTATGAATCCGCCGTCGGTTTTTACGAGTATGTTTCCCAGAGATTTTAAATTATTTCTATAAGCGTAAGGGTATCTGACCGAAAGCGGATAACGGGCTAATCCGTCGTAAATAGTGCTTATCGTTTTACCGCCCGCAGAGGAGTCTATAGCTTCGTTTATGTTTTTAAGCGATATTCCGTAAAAACCCATAGCGTCGGCATTCGGCTTAATTACTATATACGGTCTGTTATAAACCCTTTCGGCATAAGCGCTCAATGTTCCCTTTACCATAGAAGCGGCTCCGGCAACTTTTTCCGCCAACTTTTGCAGTGTTTTTACGTTAGAACCGTATATTTTTATTCCTATAGGCGTCCTTAAACCGGCAGACGTCATTTCTATCCTGTTTTTAATGGGCATAGTCCACACGTTTTCGATGCCGGGTATATTTAACGCTTTATTCATTTTATTTATCAGCTTTCTTACGGTCATGCCGGCCGGCCAATATTTTCTTCTCTTTAAAACGATCGTAGTTTCGGTCATACTTAAAGACGAAGGATCAAAAGCCGTATTTGCCCTGCCCGCTTTTCCGGTAACCATTTTTACTTCCGGAAATTTTTTAATTATCCTGTCTTCTACTTGCAAAAGCTGCGCCGCATCCGTATATGAATAACCCGGGGTCGATGAAGGCATATATAAGAGCGTTCCTTCGTTTAAGGGCGGCATAAACTGCGAGCCGAGCTGGACGAACGCAAAGTATCCGCTTGCCAAAACGACAAACAGCATAGCCAAAAATACGTTCCTATGCTTCATAACGAATTTTAAAACGGGCGAGTACAAAAAAACTAAAAATCTGTTTATAGGATTTTTGTCTAAAGGCATTATCCTGCCTTTAATCAGATAAACCATAAGAATAGGCACGAATATAACGGATAGAACAGCCGCAAAAATCATCGAAAATGTTTTAGTGTATGCTAAAGGTCTGAACAATGCGCCTACTTCGCCGGTTAAAAAGAAAATCGGCAGAAATCCGACCGCTATAATAATAAGCGAGTAAAAAAGCGGCTTACCCATCTCTTTTGCCGAATCCACGACACAGAGTTTTCTCGCCTCTTCCTTATTTTCCATACCGCCGTGCGGGCATTTTTCGGGTGCGCATTCTAAAATTTCCAGATGCGCATGGGCGTTTTCGATCATTACTATAGCGGAATCGGTCATTGCGCCGATTGCAAGCGCTATGCCGGAGAGGGACATTATATTTGCGCTTATGCGAAGCATGTACATAAGCAGAAATGCCCCGAGAATAGCAAACGGAATCATTATAACTATAACTAAGGACGACCTTAAATGAAACAGGAAAAGCATAATAACGAAGATAACTATTAAAACTATCATAATAAGCGTGGTTTTAAGCGTCGAGACGGAAGCGGCGATAAGGGTGCTCTGATCGTATGTAGTTATTATTTTTGCGCCTTTCGGGAGGGAGTTTTTAAGCTCTTTGAGTTTATTCTTTACGGCGGCGATTACTTTCAGCGTATCCGATCCCTGGTCTTTTATTACGACTCCGCCTATCATCTGTCCTTTGCCGTTTAAATCCGATATAGAGCGGCTTGAAGCAGGCACTAATTGAACCGTTCCTATGTTTTTGACTAAAACAGGCGTGTGAGCTGCCGTCTCCCCTACGACGATATTTCGTATCTGTTTTAAATTATGAAGATAACCCCTGACATAGATTAAATGGCTTACCCCCGACGAAGAGTTTATAATCCTTGCCCCGTTATCGGAGTTGGAAGACTTTATATTATTAATTACCCGAGATAACGATACATTATAATACTGAAGCGCTTTGGGATTAATCGTAACCTGATATTCTTTATTCCAGCCGCCGTAAGTCGCAACCTGCGCCACTCCCGGCACGGTTTCTAAGGCGTATCTGAGGAAATACTCCTGATAGGAATATAAATCCGCTAAACTCTGATTATGCACTTTGTCTATTATTGCATACTGGTAAACCCAGTCCACTCCGTTTGCGTAAGGGCTTAAAACCGGGGAAACACCCGGAGGAAGCAGTTTTTTTGCCTGAGAAAGATATGTCAGTATCTGCGCCCTCGCCCATCCTAACGATGTCCCTCTTTTAAATACGACCGTAACAAAAGATGTGCCGTACATAGAATTTCCTCTAACCTCTTTAACCCTCGGCGCCGAAATAAGCGAGGACTCTATGGGGTAGGTTACCTGAAGCTGGACTATGTTCGGCGGCTGTCCCTGCCACGCCGTTTTGATAATAACCTCTGAAGGCGCTATATCGGGAAGTGCGTTAAGCCTTATGTTGTAAATTGCGTAAACCCCGCCGAGCCCCAGAAACAGCATAAAAACAAAAACTAAAAACTGATTATTTATGCAGTAATCTATTATTTTATTTATCATAAGTATTCTCCGGTATTTTAAGTAACATCTTAATATTAATATTAAATTTTAATTTTATTACTCTTAAAGCTTGCTTTTGTCACATTCCGGGCATACCGGTCATAGAAGAAGTCTTTTTTGGCCGGCCCGAGTTGTTTGATATTGCCTGCGTTCCTGCCGTAGAAGAAGTCTTTTGCGATAAATTTGAATTGTTTGACATTCCAGACATTCCCGGCATTCCCGCCATAGAACCGGTAGCCTGCGATAGATTGGAGTCGCTCGACATAAGGAATGTTCCCGATACGACGATTCTCTCGCCGTTTTTTAAGCCCGATATTACCGGATAGTAATCGCCGTATCTTGTCCCTATAACGACATATTTCGGCATAAAATATCCTTTTCCTTTATAAACGAAAACCAGCGGTTTTGCCCCCGTAATAAGAACGGCGGATGTCGGAACCGCAATAACCTTTTCGCTTTTAATCATAATTTCGGCATTTCCGTACATATCAGGTTTTATTTCGCCGTTTGAATTGTTAAAAACAAGCCTGACCTCGTCAACCCTTTTTTTGCTGGCAAGATAAGGGTAAATAAACGAAACCCTGCCGTAAAATACCCGCCCTGGATAAGCGTTAAATGTTACCTTTACCGTTGCCCCCGTCTTTACGAAAGGCATATCCTTTTCATAAACCAATATGTTCATCCATACGCGGCTTAGTCCGGCCAGTTTATAAAGCGGCTGTCCCGCATTAAAATAACTTCCGGAAAAAATAGATTTTTTCAAGAAGACGCCGTTTACCGGCGAGTAAACGGTAGTATTCGTCAATATAAGCCTTCCCGTTTTTAATAAGTTCAACTGGCTGTTTGTTATGCCTAACCGTTTGAGCCTGAAGACGGATGAGTTTAAAAAGGCTTTAGCCTCTTTTATTCCGAAATTAAAGCCCGATTTTTTTAATTTTTTATAGTTTTTATAGGCAAGCATAAAATCTTTTTCGCTGTTGACTAACTCGGGGCTGTAAACCGTAAAAAGAGGCTCCCCCTTATAAACGCTCATGCCGGGTTTATTTATAAAGAGATTTTTGACATAACCGCCGTATTTCAATGTTACGGTTTGTTCTAAAGGAACGCTGTAGGCAACCTCGCCTATGGTTTTAATTTTTCTTGTTAATTTCATTAATTTTGCTTTTCCGACTTTTATGCCGTAAAGCTGTCTTTGAAGCGTGCTTACCATTACCCCGCCTTTTGCCATTTGAGCTCCGCTGACCTTCGGTTCCATTTTAGGTTTTGCGTTTACGCTTTTTCCGGCGGGAATCCGGTTATCCGTTCCGGTAAATATACCCGTATTTTTAAAAATTATAACCGTAACAATGCCGCCGAGAATAAAGGCGGATAAAAATATCAATATATTTTTAGCGTTTTTTGAAACTTTCATTTAATTAACCCCTTAATTTTTTGATTTTTATTGTATTTTCCCCATAATTTGTTCGAGCCGCGATTTGTCTATATAATATTTTGCGTTATAGATATCCATTTCGAACTCCGCGTCGATTAACTTTCTGAAACTGTCTAACAGCGGGAATGCGGACGACCTTTTCACCCCGAAAGATGCTGTTTCGGCTTTAAAAAGAAGCTTTGCTTCAGGAATATATAAACTTTTGTACAATTTGTAATTGTTTTTGTTTAAACGCATATCTTTCACATATACGCTAATGTTTTTTATAATTTGCAACTTTTCCCAGCTAATATCGTAAATAGACGAAAGCCTGTCCTTTTCGGCTTTATTTATTAAAGGTTTCTGATAGGAGTTAAAATATACGGGCAGGGATAACCCGACCGAAGCCGATAAAACTGGGACCATCGAATATCTGTCTCCGTAACCGGCTTTGAGGTAAAAATCGGGAAGATAAGATTCCTTTGCGTATGCGGTTTCATAATCCGATTTTTTGGCGAGATATTTTAACGATTTTAATTCCGGATTAAATTTATATGCCGTTTTTATATATTCTTTTTCGTTTAATTCACCTTCTGGAGACATGCCCGTTTTTACCCCTTTTCTTACCCCCGATATCTTCGGCAGGACGGCGCGGTCAAATTTAATATACGAAGATTTTAGTCCCGTGAGTTCGCCCAATAAATAAATTAATTTAGCTTTAGCCCTGCTTAGCGTAAGCAGTTTCGATTTCAACGATGCATCTTCCAGCATAGTCCTGATATAAGCCGGAGCGGAAGCGCTTCCCGTGCCGTATTTCTGGGAAATATCTTTAAGGATTATATTTAAAAGCAGCCTGTTATATTTCACTACGGCAATCTGTTTTTCTAACAAAGCAAGATTATAATAGCTTTCCTTGACCAAATAAGCGGTATTAATTTTTAATGCCCTTGTTTTTGCTTTTGACGACATATAAGAATACTTATTTATTTGGCTTTTCGTTTCGAGTTTCGAAGGAAAAGGTATCTTCTGGCTTATACTGAAGCCGATATCGCTCATCCCATTAACCCCGATTCCGGGATTATTAAACCCGTTTGCATCGGTAAGCCCTATTCCTGCCACTGGTTCCGGAAGGGCTTTTGCAATAGCAATTTCTTCTTTGCGCCCTTCGGTCTTCAGAGCGGACGAAGTTATTTCCGGATTTTTCAAGGCATTTTTTATAAGCATTTTTAAAGACAGTGTACCTGCCGCATAAGACCTGCCGCCGTAGAAGATTAAACCTGTTAAAATGACAAAGAAAGAAAGCAAAATTAAAACCTTCCGCTTTAACCCGCATAAATTAAATATATTCATATTATTTATTCTCCATAATTAATATAAAACCCTAACCCTGCACGAGAACTTCGCTTAATCCTCCACCACGCCTTGCAGGCGATAGCGTAAGGGGTGCAGGATTAGGGTAAAATTTGAAATAATCTTTTCTATTATTTTAAGGATGCGAGATACTTTGCCAGTATGCCGATATTCTTTGAGGACATATTTTTAAAAGAAGGCATAACAGCCCTGTATTTAACCCCGTTTAAAGTTACCACGCTGTTTCTCTTAAAATGCGCGGAAGGGTCGGCTATCTGGGTCGCAATCCATGAAAAACTTCTTATAGAGCCGATATGCGATAGATTGGGCGCATCGTTACCGCCGGCACCTAAGCCGTTTATCGTATGACACATAAAACAGCCTTCATAATGGAACAAGGCCGGTCCGGTTTTTACGCCTTTATACTGTGGAAACATTTTGTGTCCCATGCTGTTTACCTTTTTTCCAGTCATGTTATTGCCCATTCCCATCATTCCCATCATTCCGTTATTGCCGCCCGTCATGCCCATCATGCCGCTGTTGCCGGCCGCTCCGTTCGCGCCCTGGCCGTAACCGTTTCCGCTAAATAAATAAATTCCTGCAATGACTAACAGTACCGATAATATCGAAACAATTACAAATTTTTTGTTATGCAAATATTTTGTTTTCATAAAGAACTCCCTTCTTGTAATTTAATAATTTAATTATGTTAATTTTAAATTTGCGCGCATCTTAAACATAAACATAGGATGATAACATAAGATATAATAATAGATAAAACTATAGCGGATTATATCTTAAGCTGACGAACTTATGTTCGATGCATTCGCGATAAAGATTGGCTGTTTAATTTAACTAAATAAGGTAAGGCTGTTTTGAGGGGGATGGGGTATATCGGAAGAAAAATGTTTAATATAGGATTTTCCAGGGGATGAGATTGTTTTAACAAAACTACCGTAATCAAATGATGCGGGATAATAAGCGGTCGGTAAATTCTGACATTCTATGCAGGTTATATAAGACTCTAAATTTAACTTATTGGAATGCGGCGAAACGGTTTTTAAAAAAGATAGCGGGGATGCTTTTTTCACCCCTTGCGCAGGTTTTCCCGCCGCCTGTCCCGCCTGCATCATATTCATAGACATTCCCGCCTGCATCGGGGACATAATCATCGGGATATTAAACATATAGCTTATATCCGCAGCCGCGATTAGATAAAAAATAGCAATAGCGGCAAGAGGAAAAAATAGAAAAAACTTATATTTTTTATTCAAAAAATATTTATTGTTTTTCATAATTACACATATATTACATAAACTACTCCCCAAAGTCAAGACTAAAATTTCACCTGTTGGGTGTCCCAACCCCCTTCAGCGGGAAAGTTTAGGATAAACTTCACATATAGGAGGCACGCGTTGAAAGGCGCACGCCGCCTTTGCGTGCCGGAGATGCCGAAGTGCGAGAGCGAAGCGTTAATCCAGTGCTATTTAGTATTAGAACTTATAAATATTTTCTAAATCGGGATTGGGGCTAAAAAATATGTTGACAATTAATTTAATTTTTTGATAAGATTAAGGTTTCTAAACTTAAATTGGGTATTTTGCGGGATAAAACAGGCTAAGCTGGCGTAGCTCAATGGTAGAGCAGCTGATTTGTAATCAGCAGGTTGCGGGTTCGATTCCCATCGCCAGCTCCATAATTTAAAAGGAAAGCGGAGAGGTGCCCGAGCGGCTAAAGGGAACAGACTGTAAATCTGTCGGCGCGAGTCTACGGAGGTTCGAATCCTCCCCTCTCCACCAGTATTATATTAAGGTATTATATTAAAATTCTTTAAGAAAAGAGGTTTTTCATTGCGGGAATAGCTCAGTTGGCTAGAGCGTCAGCCTTCCAAGCTGAGGGTCGCGGGTTCGAATCCCGTTTCCCGCTCCATATTATAACTTATGCCCATGTAGCTCAGTGGTGGAGCACTTCCTTGGTAAGGAAGAGGCCATCGGTTCAATCCCGATCATGGGCTCCATAAAATTATAAATTATAATAAATAATTTTTACGGGAGGAATTAAATGTCCAAAGAGAAATTTGACAGATCAAAGCCGCATGTCAATATAGGCACGATAGGTCATGTTGACCATGGCAAGACCACATTAACCGCCGCCATTACAAAGGTTCTTTCGAGAAAAGGCCAGGCTTCCTTTAAATCGTATGACCAGATTGATAATGCGCCCGAAGAAAAGGAAAGGGGTATTACGATTGCCACATCCCATGTCGAATATTCTACCGATAAAAGGCACTATGCCCATGTTGACTGTCCGGGACACGCCGACTATGTTAAGAATATGATTACCGGCGCCGCCCAGATGGACGGAGCCATACTTGTGGTTTCCGCAGCCGACGGCCCTATGCCCCAGACGAGGGAGCATATACTTTTAGCCCGTCAGGTCGGCGTTCCCTATATAGTCGTATTTTTAAATAAGGTCGATATGGTGGACGACCCCGAACTTCTTGAGCTTGTCGAACTCGAAGTAAGAGAGCTTTTGACCTCCTATAACTTTCCGGGGGACTCTGTTCCCGTAGTAAAGGGTTCCGCCCTTAAGGCACTCGAGGCGGAGTCGGATAACGAATGGACACAGAAGATAGTTGATCTTATGAATGCCGTCGATGAATATATTCCGCTTCCGAAAAGAGATATAGATAAGCCGTTCCTTATGCCGGTCGAGGATGTATTTTCCATATCCGGAAGGGGAACCGTTGCAACGGGCAGGGTAGAAAGAGGCATAGTCAAGGTCGGAGATGAAATCGAACTTGTCGGAATACTTCCGACATCCAAAACAGTCGTAACAGGCGTAGAAATGTTCAGGAAGCTCTTGGACGAAGGACAGGCAGGCGACAACATAGGCGTTCTTTTAAGGGGCAAGAAGCGCGAAGAGGTGGAAAGGGGCATGGTTTTGTCCAAACCCGGTTCCATAACTCCCCATAAGAGGTTTAAGGTAGAGGCATATGTTCTTACCAAGGAAGAAGGTGGCCGCCATACCCCGTTCTTTAACGGCTACCGTCCGCAGTTCTATTTCAGGACTACAGATGTTACCGGGGTTTGCACGCTGCCGGAAGGCGTCGAAATGGTAATGCCTGGAGACAATGTGTCTATGAGCGTCGAACTCATTACCCCGATAGCCGCCGAAAAGGAATTAAGGTTTGCCATAAGAGAGGGAGGGCACACTGTAGGCGCCGGGGTTATAACCGAGGTTATAGAGTAATTTAAACAATTTAGAAAAGGGACAGACTCAAGCTTGTCCCTATCGTAAAAAAAGGGGTAATAAATAAATAATGAGAGAAATAATAACGCTTGCATGCAGCGAATGCAAACAGAGAAATTATACAACCACCAAAAATAAAAAACTTACCACGGAAAAATTAAATTTAAAAAAGTATTGCAAGTTTTGCAAGACTCATACTATACATAAGGAAACAAAATAATAATAATTTTTTAAATAGGCCAGTAGCTCCAACGGCTAGAGCGTCGGACTCCAAATCCGAGTGTTGGGGGTTCGAATCCCTCCTGGCCTGCCATTATGCGAATATAAAATGAGAGAAAATACTATTTTGGGATATGTAAAGATGGTAAGTAATCCTGTTTCGGAGTTTATAAAAAAAGCAAAGCAATATTTATATGAAGTAAGATCTGAGCTTGGCAAAATTATATGGCCTGATAAAGATAAGGCTACAAAGACCACATATGTCGTAGTTATTTTTATAGTACTTGTGACCGCTTTTCTTGGTCTTATCGATATGGTTTTTGCTAAAGTTTTTTCTTATTTTTTCCATATATAGAATAAGAAAAATAAGTAAATTAAAATAATCTTAGAGTTTTACATAAAAAAGGTTTTAGATATTAAAAATGATGGATAACGAAAAAATAACCGAAAATCATGCCGTAGATTCCAGCGATGCTAATGTAAATGCAGATACCTTGAACGATGACGGTATCCAGAAAAAATGGTATGCCGTTCATACCTACTCCGGCTTTGAAGACCATGTGAAGTTAGCCCTTGAAGAGAGAATTGCATCGAGCGGGCTAAAAAAGTATTTTGGCGATATTATTATCCCAAAGGAAGATGTTATAGAAAAAAATGTAAAAGGCGGAAAAAAAAAGGTTAAAAGAAAGTTTTTTCCGGGTTATATTTTTGTAAATATGAATGTAAATACCGATTCATGGCATTTGCTTAAAGGAACTCCAAAGGTTACAGGCTTTGTCGGAGATCAATTAAATCCTATGGCGGTAGATGAATCAGAGATGGATAAGATAATAGCTCAAATAACCGAGGGAATTAAAAGGCCGAAGGCAAAAATTGAGTTTTCTAAGGGCGATATCGTCAAAATCACGGAGGGACCATTCTCAGGGTTTAATGGAACAATAGACGATATAAAGCCTGATAAGAGCAAGCTTGAGGTTCTTGTTTCCATTTTCGGCAGGGCTACCCCGGTAGAATTAGATTTTACGCAGGTTGAGAGAAATTAGTTAATATGAAAGTTCTAGTTTTATGAGATAATTATCAATAATTTTAGATATATTAATAATAGAATGGCGGCAGACTTAAGTCTGCCGCCAAGAAAAGAGGAAAAAGATTATGGCTGTAAAAAAAATTCAAGCTTTGGTTAAATTGCAAATCGTAGGCGGAAAAGCTAACCCCGCTCCTCCTGTCGGACCTGCGTTAGGTCAGCACGGGGTTAATATAATGGAATTTTGCAAACAATTCAATGAACGGACAAAATCGCAGGAAGGAACCGTTATACCTGTTGTTTTAACCATATACGCCGATAGATCGTTTGATTTTATTTTAAAAACTCCGCCGGCTTCCATTTTGCTAAAGCAGGCTTCCGGTATAGAAAAGGGTTCGAATCAGCCAAATAAAAATAAAGTTGCGACTATAAACAGAACTAAAGTAAGAGAAATTGCAAAAACTAAAATGCAGGATCTTAATGCAAATGAACTTGAGCAGGCTGTTAAAACTATTGAAGGAACAGCCAGAAGCATGGGTATAGATGTCATAGATTAAAGGAGGATATGCCAGAATGACACTGAGAGGAAAAAAATATTTAGAAGCTTCTAAAAAATTGAGTATAGATAAAAATAAGAATTATACGATAGATGAGGCATTCAATGCTATCGTAGATTCGCATTATGTAAAATTTGACGAGTCGGTTGATATTGCAATAAATCTCGGCATAGATGTAAAGAAAAATGATCAGCAGGTTAGAGGGTCGGTGCTTTTACCTCACGGAACGGGGAAAGAGGTTAAAATTCTTGTTTTTGCAAAAGGGGAAAAGGAGAGGGAGGCATTGACGGCCGGAGCGGATTATGTCGGACAGGAAGACATGATAACAAAGGTACAGCAAGGGTTTATGGATTTCAACAGGGTCGTTGCGACCCCCGATATGATGGCAAGTGTCGGCAAGCTCGGTAAAATATTAGGTCCAAGGGGCTTAATGCCCAATCCAAAAGTCGGAACAGTCACTTTTGATGTAGGGAAAGTTGTAAAAGAGCTTAAAGAGGGCAAGATAGAGTTTAAAGCCGAAAAAAGCGGTATTCTCCACGCATCCTTAGGAAAGGTTTCGTTTGGGTCATTAAAACTTAAGGATAATTTTACGGCGCTTATCGAAACTGTAAACCGGCTGAAACCGGCTTCCAGCAAAGGCGTATATATCAAAAAGATTTCTCTTTCATCCACGATGGGGCCGGGTGTTCATTTAGATATCATTAAACTTAGAAACGAAATAATGTAATAAATTATTTAAGTTTGTCAATGACGGCAGGTTTATAAATCCTGCCATAGACAAAAAAAGGGCATTATCAACCTGATTTTCTTTTAATTGCTCTTATATTGTTATATTGACAAAATTGTAAGAGAAAATTTAAAAGAAAGGAGGGGAAGAAAAAATTGAAAAAAGAGAAAAAAAATCAAGAGATTGAATTTTTAAAACAGAATCTTAATAATAGCCAGGGTATTTTTATAAGTAAATACCAGGGGCTTAATGTCGAAAAATTCAGTCTATTAAGGAAAGAGATGCGAAGCCATGGCGCCCTTCTTAAAGTATTCAAAAATACTTTAAGCCGCATAGCGTTTAAGCAAACGTATGCGGAAGCCATTTCCGGTCATCTCGAAGGCCCTAATTTCTTGATTTTTACAAATGACCCAATGGCAAGCTCAAAAGCGCTTTTAAAGTTTGCGCAGGAAAATCCTGAAAATATCGAGATTAAAGCAGGATATTACCAGACGATATTGGATAAGAGTAGAATTACTACTCTTGCGACTTTGCCTTCCAAGGATATTTTAATATCGAGATTTATTTCTGTTATAAAATCTCCTGAAGTACGCCTTGTTTTTACGCTTAGAGCGCCTGTCGTAAATTTAATAAGAATTCTTCAAGCTGTGGAAGCCAAAAAATCTGCATAATAAATTTACCTTATGTTATATGGATTCGCCGCTTCTTTTGAAATGGCAAAATTTTTTATTTAATTTTAAAATTATATTTTAAATATCGGAGGAAATAATAATGGCTGTAACTAAAGATGATGTATTAAGCTACATTGAAAATGTTTCTGTAATCGAATTGAATGATCTTATTAAAGAGATAGAAGAAAAGTTTGGGGTCAAAGCCGACCAATTTGCCATGGCTGCCCCGGCTGGAGGAGCAAAGGCTGAAGCGGCTCCTGCTCAAGCTGAAGAAAAAACCGAATTTGATGTCATTCTTGAGAATGCCGGCGCAAATAAAATTCAGGTTATTAAAGTCGTAAGGGAGCTGACAAGCTTAGGGTTAAAGGAGGCGAAAGATCTTGTTGACGGCGCTCCTAAACCTTTAAAAAATGCCGTTAATAAGGAAGAAGCCGATAAAATGAGAGCAAAGCTTGAAGAAGTTGGCGCTAAAGTTTCGGTTAAATAAATAAAATATATTATATTTAAGTGAGTTAAGACGGGAGTTTAAATCATAAATGGCAAAAACAAAATTGCAATTTAATTTGGAAGGCAGTGTTCCCATAATTTTAAGAAAGGATTTTTCCAGAATTAAAAGGGTAATAAACACCCCTAACCTTCTTGAAGTTCAAAGAAAATCTTATGAGAGATTTCTGCAAAAGGATATACCTCAAGATAAAAGAGCGAATAACGGGCTTCAAGGAGTTTTTAAATCTGTTTTTCCTATAGAAGGATTAAGTAAAAATTTTTCTTTAGAATTTATGGGCTACACTATCGGCGAACCAAAATATAGCATTTTCGAATGCAAACAGAAGGGACTGACTTATAGCGCATCCCTGAAAGTCCTTTTTGACCTTGTGACTTTTGAACTTGATCCCGATTTGAACGGAAAAAATGTGCAAAGAGAAATTAAGGATATCAAGGAACAAGAAGTATATTTTGGTGAAATACCGCTAATGACCCAAAACGGATCTTTTATTATTAACGGAATCGAAAGGGTAATCGTAAGCCAGTTGCAAAGGTCTCCCGGGGTTTTCTACGATAATGACAAAATAAGAAGCCATACTCAGGGAAGACCCTTTTATACTGCGAGGGTTATACCTTACAGGGGGTCATGGCTGGATTTTGAATTCGACCAGAGGGACATGATTTTTGCCAGAATAGACAGAAAAAGAAAATTCCCTGCGACTATTTTGCTTAAAGCGGTGGGATAT
The DNA here is from genome assembly GCA_021802425.1 of bacterium. Lineage (GTDB taxonomy): Bacteria > SZUA-79 > SZUA-79 > Acidulodesulfobacterales > Acidulodesulfobacteraceae > Acidulodesulfobacterium. The sequence goes on from JAJZXJ010000002.1 coordinate 77,761, forward strand.
TCAAGAGACGATATTCTTGGCAGTTTTTATCAACATGAAGTATTTAAGCTCATTAACGGGAAATATTTCAGGAGAATGCCGAAGGATTTTCTGACGCAGACAAGGGCAAGCGAAGACATTATTAACCCGAAAACAAAAGAAGTTTTAATCAAGAAAAACAGAAGAATAACAAAACTCTTGATAGATAAACTTGAAGAAGCAGGGGTTGAGTTTTTGCCTTGCGATGAATCCGAAGTTATAGGGAAGTACCTTACGAAAGATGTTGCAAAGGATGGAGAAACTATCGCCAAATCGGTTCAACCCGTAACATCCAATCTTTTAGAGGGGTTCAAAAATCTTGGCATAAATGAGTTTAGCGTCTATTTCATTGATAATATAAATGTATCTTCCTCGATATTAGATACGATATTGGCCGATAAAATAAACTCTAAGGATGATGCCGTTATCGATATTTACAAGAGAATGAGACCCGGAGATCCGCCGAACCTTATATCCGCAACATCCTATTTCGAAAATATGTTTTTTAACCCTGAGAGATATGATTTGTCCGAGGTCGGAAGGCTTAAAATAAATAATAAATTGAATCTGAATAAAAGCCTTGACGACAGGGTATTGTTTCCAGACGATATTCTAAATGTCTTAAAATATTTAATGGAACTCAAAGACGGCAGAGGAATAATAGACGATATTGACCATCTTGGAAACAGAAGGGTAAAGGCTGTGGGAGAGTTACTGGAAAATCAATTTAGAATAGGCCTCGTAAGAATGGAAAGGGCCATTAAGGAGAGAATGACCACGCAAAAACTTGACTCTTTAATGCCCAATGACCTTATTAATCCTAAGCCCGTTAATTCGCTGATAAAAGAATTTTTTGGAAGAAGCCAGTTGTCCCAATTTATGGATCAAACGAATCCGCTTTCCGAAATCACTCATAAGAGGCGTCTTTCTGCACTTGGGCCCGGCGGTCTGACAAGGGAAAGGGCAGGATTTGAAGTCAGGGATGTTCATCCAACCCATTACGGCAGGATTTGCCCCATCGAAACACCTGAAGGACCGAATATCGGACTTATAGCCTCTCTATCTTCTTATGCAAGAGTCAATGAATATGGGTTTATCGAGACCCCTTACCGAAAAGTTAAGGTCGCGGAGAAAGGAGCGATGGTAACCGACGATGTTGATTTTCTGACGGCTATGGAAGAGGAAAAATATGTTATAGCCCAGGCTAATGCGGAAATAGACAAAAACGGCTATCTTGTAAATGAATTGATTCCTGTCAGGAGAAGCGGGGAAACGGTGATGGTTTACCCAAATGAGGTCGATTACATCGATGTTTCTCCAATGCAGCTTGTTTCGGTTGCCACTTCGTTAATCCCATTTTTGGAACATGACGATGCTAACCGTGCTTTAATGGGTTCCAATATGCAAAGGCAGGGCGTGCCGTTATTAATGCCCGATCCTCCGATTATCGGAACAGGTATCGAAAAAATCGTGGCAAAAGACTCGGGTGTTTGTGTCGTAGCGGAACATAACGGCATAGTCAGCTATGTCGATTCGACAAAGATTTATATAAATCGAGACGGCGAATTAACCGAAAGCAAAGAAGATAATGATCCCGTATCTATTTATAACCTTGTAAAGTTTCAAAGATCGAATCAAAATACATGTTTAAATCAAAGACCGTTGGTTAAGGCGGGGGACAGGGTTATTGCCGGACAAATTATTGCGGACGGCGCATCGACAAAAGACGGAGAGTTGGCTCTCGGGCATAATGTCCTGGTTTCGTTTATGCCTTGGAACGGTTATAACTTTGAGGATTCGATATTAATAAGCGAAAAATTATTACATGAAGATGCGTTTACATCTATCCATATAGAAGAATTTGAAGTAGCATGCAGGGAAACAAAATCAGGCAAGGAGGAAATTACTTCGGATATTCCTAATGTAGGCGAAGATGCCTTAAGAAATCTGGATGAAAACGGGATTATTAGAATAGGCGCGGAGGTTAAAGCTCAGGATATATTGGCGGGAAAGGTTACCCCGAAAGGGGAAACGGTTCTTACGCCCGAAGAAAAACTTTTAAGAGCTATATTCGGGGAAAAGGCAAAGGAAGTTAAAGATACATCATTAAGGGTTCCTCCGGGTGTTTCCGGCGTCGTTGTCGATGTCAGGGTATTTTCGAGAAAGGGCATTGAAAAAGACTTTAGGGCAAAGGAGATTGAAGACAGCGAGGTAGCAAATCTTATTGCGGAATTGGACGATAAGATATTGTCTATTTCGGATAACGCCCTCGGGAAGATGCGCGGAGTGGTACAAAATAAAAAATGCGGTTCAAATGCGGCGCTTTCATCGGGACATAAGCCTGTGTACCTTAAAAAAGGGGATATATTGACGGAAAATATAGTTTCCAAGCTTACCAGAGACGATATTTTTAATATAGAATTTGAGGGCAATGCTAAAAATATATATGATAAATTAAAGAAGATAGACGATGAATCATTAGAAGATATCGACCTTTTGAAAGGATTTTACGAGGATAAAATCACAAGAATGCAAAGAGGCGATGAACTTCCCCCCGGCGTTCTTAAAACGATAAAGGTTTATATTGCTATTAAAAGAAGATTATCCGTAGGGGATAAAATGGCGGGAAGACACGGAAATAAGGGCGTGGTTTCCAGAATACTGCCCCTTAACGATATGCCGTTTATGAAAGACGGAAGGATAGTCGATATGGTGCTAAATCCGCTTGGGGTTCCTTCCAGAATGAATGTCGGACAAATTTTAGAGGTTCATCTGGGTTGGGCTGCGCATAATTTAGGTATTCAAATCAATAAGATTATAGAAGAAAATTTTGGTCCGGAAAAGGTTAGGGAAAAATTATTGGCGATTTTTAACGACCCTACGATGGTTCAATTTATTAAAGGATTAAATGGAGATGAGGTCATAGAACTGGCAAAAAAATATAAGAACGGGGTTTATATGGCAACCCCTATTTTTGACGGGGCAAAAGAAAGCGAAATTAGAAATTACCTTAAACTTTCGGGCGTCGAAGAAACAGGACAGGTTACGCTTTATGACGGGAGATCGGGTGAGCCGTTCGACAGGAAGGTTACCGTAGGCATAATGTATATGCTTAAACTCCATCATTTAGTCGATGATAAGATACATGCGAGGTCAACGGGTCCTTATTCATTGGTAACTCAGCAGCCGTTAGGCGGAAAAGCGCAGTTTGGAGGACAGAGATTGGGAGAAATGGAGGTATGGGCAATGGAGGCCTATGGAGCCGCTCATACTCTTCAAGAGTTTCTTACGGTTAAATCGGATGATTCCGTCGGAAGGACAAGAATGTATGAAGCGATTGTAAAAGGGAATACATCTTTTAGGGTAGGGCTTCCTGAGTCGTTTAATGTTCTTATTAAAGAGTTGCAGAGTCTATGCCTGAATGTCGAGTTGTTAAAGGAGGGAGAAAATGTCAATTGATGACGATATAGATAATTATAGTAATGACAATAAGGATGCCACCCTTACGATTAGCCTGAATGATATTTCCGAAGACGAAGAAGATATGGTTCAGATTGGGGAAAAGGAGCCAAACCTTGAAAAATTATTTGACGGTAAAAATAAAAGAGATTTCTTTTTGAATGATAGGGAGGGGATTAAAGATCCGCTAAGCTTTAATTCTATCAGGTTGGGAATCGCGTCTCCCGAAACAATAAAAAAATGGTCGCATGGAGAGGTCAAAAAACCGGAAACTATAAACTATAGAACATTAAAACCGGAACGGGACGGACTTTTTTGCGCTAGAATTTTTGGTCCGATCAAGGATTATGAATGCAATTGCGGAAAATATAAAAGAATGAAGCATCGCGGTATAGTGTGCGAAAAGTGCGGCGTAGAAGTTATTTCATCTAAGGTTAGAAGAGAAAGGCTCGGACACATCGAACTTGCTTCCCCCGTAGCGCATATATGGTTTTTTAAAAGTCTGCCTTCAAGAATTGGAAGCATTCTTGATATGACCCTTAAGGATATCGAAAAGGTCCTTTATTTTGAGTCTTATGTTGTTATAGAACCGGGTGACGCATCAAAAATCGGATTAAAATATAAAGATATTATAACCGAGGAAAACTATCAAAAAATTCAAAAGGAGGGGTATAATTTTAAGGCGGGTATCGGCGCTGAAGCCTTAAAAGAGCTTCTTAAGGGAATCGATCTCAATTCCTTATCTAAAAATCTAAAAGAAGAGATAAAAGATTTGCCGAACGGCATTAAAAAGAAAAAACTTGCAAAACAATTAAAACTAATCGAGGCGTTTAAAACATCCGGAAATAGACCCGAATGGATGATTTTAGATGTAATTCCGGTTATTCCCCCGGATTTGCGCCCCTTGGTTCCGCTTGAAGGCGGAAGATTTGCGAGCTCCGATTTAAATGATTTATACAGGAGAGTTATAAATAGAAATAACAGATTAAAAAAACTTATAGAACTTTCTGCCCCGGATATAATTATTAAAAATGAAAAAAGGATGCTCCAGGAAGCGGTGGACGCGCTCTTTGATAATGGACGGCGCGGCCGCGTAATAATGGGCTCCAATAGAAGGCCGCTTAAGTCCTTAAGCGAGATGCTAAAGGGAAAAACAGGGAGATTCAGGCTTAATCTGTTGGGTAAGAGAGTAGATTACTCCGGAAGGTCGGTTATAGTCGTAGGACCGGAGTTAAAGCTTCATCAATGCGGTTTGCCTAAAAAAATGGCCATAGAACTTTTTAAACCGTTTATTTTTCATAAGCTATTGCAAAATGGTGTAACCGATACGCTTAAGACCACAAAAAAATTAGTCGATAAAGAGGCGCCGGAGGTTTTTGATGTTTTAGAAGAGGTAATTAAAGAGCATCCCGTATTGCTAAACAGGGCTCCAACCCTTCATAGGCTGGGGATACAAGCATTTGAACCTGTATTAGTCGAAGGGAAGGCAATTCATTTGCATCCGTTAGTCTGCGCGGCATTTAACGCGGATTTCGACGGAGATCAAATGGCCGTCCATGTTCCGCTTTCGATAGAGGCTCAGGTTGAAGCAAGGGTTTTGATGATGGCAACCAATAATATACTTTCGCCGGCAAGCGGAAAGCCGATTATAGTTCCTTCTCAAGACATAGTGCTCGGCTTATATTACATGACGAGAGAGATCCCGTTCGCAAAAGGAGAGGATAAGATATTTTCCAATCCCGATGAGGTTAAATTTGCTTATGACAACGGGTTTGTGAGCTTGCATGCCCGCATAAAAGTAAAGATTAATGATAAAATCGAGACGACAACCGTTGGAAGGGTCATACTTTATGAAATAATGCCGCGTGAAATAGATTTTTCGTTTGTAAATACGCTTATGTCCAAAAAGGAAATTACAAACTTAATAGATTATGCCTTCAGGATATGCGGCCCGAAAAAGACCGTTATACTGGCGGATAAGCTAAAGTCGATAGGTTACGAATACTCTACCAAATCAGGTATATCCATTTGCATAAGCGATATGGAGGTGCCGCCTGCAAAAATTAATGTTATCAAAGAAGCTACGGCAAAAGTAGAAGAGATAGAAAATAGCTATAAAGAAGGCCTTATAACAAACGGAGAGCGGTACAACAAAGTTGTTGACACATGGGCAAATGCTACGGATGAAATTGCCATGGCTATGATGAATCAATTGGGTACGCAGGAATATTCAGGGGGTACAAAAAACAAGAAAATTACGGGGAAAAGCTTTAATTCTATTTTTATGATGGCGGACTCAGGTTCCAGAGGCTCCGAGGCGCAAATAAGGCAGCTTGCAGGAATGAGGGGATTAATGGCAAAGCCTTCGGGAGAAATTATCGAAACGCCTATCACCGCAAATTTTAGAGAAGGGCTTACCGTTCTGCAGTATTTCATTTCTACTCACGGAGCAAGAAAGGGGTTGGCGGATACAGCCTTAAAAACGGCTAATTCAGGTTATTTAACGAGAAGATTAGTCGATGTTGCCCAGGATACTATTATAACCGAATACGATTGTCATACAATGGACGGGATAGTGGTCTCGACTTTAGTAGAAAGCGGCGATGTAATTGAACCGATAGAAGATCGAATACTGGGAAGGGTTGCGCTGGAGGATATTATAGATCCGTTTACGGGCAGCCTGATTGTTAAAGCTAACGAGGAAATTCAGGAATCCCATCAATCGCTGATAGAAAATGCACACATAGAGAGCGTTAAAATAAGATCCGTTTTAACTTGCAAGACCCAAAAGGGCGTGTGCGTAAAATGCTATGGAAGAGACCTGGCCAGAGGCCATTTGGTAAATATAGGGGAATCTATCGGCGTTATGGCGGCGCAATCGATTGGCGAGCCTGGAACGCAGCTGACGATGAGAACATTCCATGTGGGAGGCACTGCTTCAAGAAGATCGGAACAGACAAGTATCGAAAATAAATATGACGGTATTGTTAAATTTAATAACCTTAATATTATTAAAAATAGAGATAATGAATATGTTGTTATGAACAAAAACGGCGAAATCGTTATCTTAGACGACTTAGGAAGAGAATTAGAAAAAATTCAATTGACTTACGGTTCGAAAATAAAAGTTGAACCCGATTCCAAGGTTAAGAAAAATACCCTTTTAGCCGATTGGGATTCATACATTAACCCGATAATTGCGGATATCTCCGGAAAAGTAAGATTCGATGATATAAGAGAAAATGAAACTATGCAGGAGCAGGTCGATGAAACATCCGGCTTATCTAGAAAGGTTATCATCGAACCTAAAGATCAAACATTAAGGCCAAAAATAATTATTAAGTCGGCTAATCAGGAAAAATCTTATTTGATGCCTATAGGGTCGCATTTGTCCGTTCAAGACGGGGATGAAGTTTATGCAGGAGATATAATTGCAAGAATTCCGAGAGAGACTACTAAAACTAAGGATATTACAGGCGGTTTGCCGAAAGTGGTGGAGCTGTTTGAAGCCAGAAAGCCGAAGGAATGGGCTGTTATAACCGAGATAAGCGGAAAAATATCTTTTGGACGGGATTTCAAGGGTAAAAGACGGGTTATCATCGAACCCGTAAACGGGGAGCCGAGAGAATACTTAATTCCTAAGGGGAAACTTGTCAGCGTTCATGAGGGGGATTATGTTAAGGCCGGCGAGCCCTTAATGGATGGTTCGCCTAATCCCCACGATATTTTAAGAGTTCTTGGAGAAAAAGAACTCGCAAAATTTTTGGTCGATGAAATTCAAGAGGTTTACAGACTTCAAGGCGTTAAAATAAATGATAAGCATATCGAAGTTATAGTAAGACAGATGCTAAAAAATGTAAGAATTAAAAATGCAGGGAGTTCCAGATTCCTTGAGGATGAAGTTGTGGATAAAAATTTGTTCGACGCAGAAAATGAACGGATCATAAATGAAGGCGGAAATCCTGCCATAGCCGAGCCTGAATTAATGGGTATAACCAAAGCCTCGTTAAGTACCGAAAGCTTTATTTCTGCCGCATCATTCCAGGAAACTACAAAGGTCCTGACCGAAGCGGCTATCCATGGTAAAATAGACCATTTGAGAGGACTTAAGGAAAATGTTATTATGGGAAGGCTTATACCTGCGGGTACCGGCTCCACGAAGTATTTAGCCCTTGATGTCGAGGTGTTATAATTTTTTAATTGGAAATGCAAAAAAATCTTGACAAAAAAGTAATTAAATATTAAAATCTAAAATTCCATAAATAATTCCATAAATTGTTTTAGGAAAACCGATAAGATTAAAAGTATTTAATTTTTAAAAATATAATTTAATAATTTAGTTAGCTAAGGAGATATTGTGCCAACCGTAAATCAATTAATCAGGAGTGCGAGAAAGAAGGTATTAAAGAAAACCTCTTCCCCCGCCCTAAAAGGATCTCCTCAAAAAAGGGGAGTTTGCGTTAGGGTTTATACCACCACCCCAAAAAAACCTAACTCAGCGCTTCGTAAGGTTGCGAGGGTTAAGTTAACCAACGGCATGGAGGTAACTTCGTACATTCCAGGAGAGGGACATAATTTGCAGGAACACTCGGTAGTATTGATAAGGGGCGGAAGGGTTAAAGATTTGCCGGGCGTAAGGTATCACATAATTAGAGGGACTCTTGACTGCGTCGGCGTAAACGGAAGGAAACAAAGCAGATCCAAATATGGGGCTAAAAGAACTAAATAATAGTATATAAAGTGAGGAGTTAAAATTGTCTCGGAGAAAAAGGGCTGTTAAAAGGGTTATTGAAAGCGACCCAAAGTTCAATGATAAGGTTGTGCAAAAGTTTATAAATAAACTTATGTACGACGGAAAAAAGAGCGTGAGTGAAAAAATATTCTATAAATCGCTTGATATAATCCATGAAAAGACTAAAGATGACGGTCTTAAGATTTTTAGGCAGGCTATTGACAATGTTAAACCTGTTCTTGAAGTAAAGGCCAGAAGGATAGGAGGTTCTAACTATCAAGTCCCTGTCGAGGTAAGAAGCGATAGAAGATTATACTTAGCAATAAGATGGATTATAGGATATGCCAGAGCAAGAAGCGAAAAATCCATGGAAGAGAATTTAGCCCTTGAGATATTGGATGCCGCAAACAACAGGGGAAGTTCAATTAAAAAGAAGGAGGATACATTTAAAATGGCTGAAGCGAATAAGGCTTTTGCACATTTTAAATGGTAATAAGAGGGCTAAATGGCAGATAAAATACCTTTAGAAAAAACAAGAAATATAGGCATTATGGCACATATTGACGCCGGTAAAACCACAACTACCGAAAGGATTTTGTATTACACGGGGGTCAACTACAAAATTGGCGAGGTTCACGATGGAACGGCCACGATGGATTGGATGGAGCAGGAACAGGAAAGAGGAATAACAATCACATCTGCCGCTACCACATGTTTTTGGAAAAACAACAGGATAAATATAATAGATACCCCGGGGCATGTTGATTTTACGATAGAGGTAGAAAGATCCTTAAGGGTTTTGGATGGAGCAGTAGCCGTATTTGACGGTGTCGCAGGAGTCGAACCGCAATCCGAGACAGTTTGGAGGCAAGCCGATAAATATAAAGTGCCAAGAATATGTTTCGTGAATAAGATGGACAGAACAGGCGCAAATTTTTTTAGATGCGTGGATATGATCAGGAAAAGGCTTAATTCAACACCTGTTGTTATGCAAATTCCGCTGGGTCTTGAAGATAATTTTAAAGGTATTATCGATGTTGCGACAATGAAAGCATTTGTTTATAAGAATGAAAGCCTCGGGGCAGAGTATGACGCAATAGATATCCCCCAGGACTATTTTGAAGAATCAAAAAAATATCATGACGAATTTATTGAAAAGGCGTGCGATTTTGATGATGCCCTGATGGAAAAATATTTAGCTGGCGAAGATATCGATATTAATTTAGCTAAAAAAGCGATAAGGAAAGCAACGCTCGAGTTTAAGCTTGTTCCCGTATTTTGCGGGTCGGCATTTAAAAATAAAGGCGTGCAGCCGTTGCTGGATGCCGTAATCGACTACCTGCCTTCTCCCGTGGAAGTACCGCCTATTAAGGGTATAAATCCTAAAACAGAAAAAGAAGAAACGAGGCATGCCTCCGATGATGAGCCTTTTTCGGCGTTAGCCTTTAAAATTGCGTCGGATCCTTATACGGGCCAGCTGACATATATCAGGGTTTACTCAGGCGTCCTTTCTTCGGGGTCGTATGTTTATAATTCCGTTAAGGATTCCAAAGAAAGAATCGGAAGGCTTTTAAGGATGCACGCAAATAAAAAAGAGGAAGTAAAAGAGGTTCATGCAGGGGATATTGCCGCTGCCGTCGGGTTAAGAAGCACTATTACGGGGGACACCCTTTGCGATGATTCCCATCCGATAGTTCTTGAATCGATGGAATTTCCCGATCCGGTTATATCCGTCGCTATCGAACCGAAGACTAAAGCGGATCAAGAAAAATTAGGACTGTCTCTGCAAAAATTAACGATAGAGGATCCGTCTTTTAAGGTTAAAACCGATTTAGAAACAGGGCAGACTATAATTTCCGGTATGGGCGAGCTTCATCTTGAAATAATAGTCGATAGATTAACGAGAGAATTTAAGGTCGATGCAAATGTCGGCAAACCTCAGGTTGCGTACAAAGAAACAATAAATAAAAAAGTTCAATCGGAAGGCAAGTTTATTAGACAATCGGGCGGCAGAGGCCAATATGGCCATGTATGGCTTGAGCTTGAGCCTCTCGGAAAAGGCGCGGGTTATGAATTTGTTAATAAAATAAAAGGCGGCGTTATTCCCACAGAATATATACCTGCTATCAATAAAGGTATTGCAGAGGCTTTAACAAGCGGGGTTTTGGCCGGCTATCCGGTGGTCGATATTAAGGCTTCCGTATATGACGGGTCTTTTCATGAGGTTGACTCTTCAGAAATGGCATTTAAGATTGCTGCTTCAATGGCATTTAAGGACGGCGCTAAAAAGGCTTCCCCTGCGCTTCTTGAGCCGATAATGAAAGTTGAGGTTTTAGTTCCCGAAGAATTTATGGGCGATGTAATAGGGGATTTAAATTCAAGAAGAGGAAAGATTATTAATTTAGAATCAAGAGGAGGAATTCAGGTCATAAATGCAGAAGTTCCTTTAGCCGAAATGTTTGGTTATTCTACCGATTTAAGATCCAAAACACAGGGCAGGGCCAATTATACTATGGAATTTCTTAAATATGAACAGGTGCCAAAAGTTATATCCGATGAAATTATCGCTAAATCACAAGGTAAATAGATACAATCAGGAGGAATTAAATGTCCAAAGAGAAATTTGACAGATCAAAGCCGCATGTCAATATAGGCACGATAGGTCATGTTGACCATGGCAAGACCACATTAACCGCCGCCATTACAAAGGTTCTTTCGAGAAAAGGCCAGGCTTCCTTTAAATCGTATGACCAGATTGATAATGCGCCCGAAGAAAAGGAAAGGGGTATTACGATTGCCACATCCCATGTCGAATATTCTACCGATAAAAGGCACTATGCCCATGTTGACTGTCCGGGACACGCCGACTATGTTAAGAATATGATTACCGGCGCCGCCCAGATGGACGGAGCCATACTTGTGGTTTCCGCAGCCGACGGCCCTATGCCCCAGACGAGGGAGCATATACTTTTAGCCCGTCAGGTCGGCGTTCCCTATATAGTCGTATTTTTAAATAAGGTCGATATGGTGGACGACCCCGAACTTCTTGAGCTTGTCGAACTCGAAGTAAGAGAGCTTTTGACCTCCTATAACTTTCCGGGGGACTCTGTTCCCGTAGTAAAGGGTTCCGCCCTTAAGGCACTCGAGGCGGAGTCGGATAACGAATGGACACAGAAGATAGTTGATCTTATGAATGCCGTCGATGAATATATTCCGCTTCCGAAAAGAGATATAGATAAGCCGTTCCTTATGCCGGTCGAGGATGTATTTTCCATATCCGGAAGGGGAACCGTTGCAACGGGCAGGGTAGAAAGAGGCATAGTCAAGGTCGGAGATGAAATCGAACTTGTCGGAATACTTCCGACATCCAAAACAGTCGTAACAGGCGTAGAAATGTTCAGGAAGCTCTTGGACGAAGGACAGGCAGGCGACAACATAGGCGTTCTTTTAAGGGGCAAGAAGCGCGAAGAGGTGGAAAGGGGCATGGTTTTGTCCAAACCCGGTTCCATAACTCCCCATAAGAGGTTTAAGGTAGAGGCATATGTTCTTACCAAGGAAGAAGGTGGCCGCCATACCCCGTTCTTTAACGGCTACCGTCCGCAGTTCTATTTCAGGACTACAGATGTTACCGGGGTTTGCACGCTGCCGGAAGGCGTCGAAATGGTAATGCCTGGAGACAATGTGTCTATGAGCGTCGAACTCATTACCCCGATAGCCGCCGAAAAGGAATTAAGGTTTGCCATAAGAGAGGGAGGGCACACTGTAGGCGCCGGGGTTATAACCGAGGTTATAGAGTAATTTAAACAGAAAAAAGGGTAATATAAAATAAAGGATATTATGGATATTCAAAAAATAAGAATCAGACTCAAAGCGTATGACCATAGATTGTTAGATCAATCGGTTATAGAAATTGTCGAAACGGCAAAACGCACCGGTTCCAAAGTCAGCGGTCCGATACCTCTGCCTACTAAAATTAATAAATATTGCGTTTTAAGGTCTCCCCATGTAGATAAAAAATCGAGAGAGGAGTTCGAGATGAGAACGCATAAAAGAATTATCGACTTATTAGAGCCAAATCAAGCTACTATCGATGCCTTAATGAAGCTGGATCTTTCGGCAGGTATCGATGTGGATATTAAGCAGATTTAATTTCATGTTGGAGCCTTATATATGATAAAAGCACTGATTGGAAAAAAGATTGGAATGACGCAGCTGTTTAACGAAGAGGGAATGATTGTTTCAGTTACCGTCATTAAAGCGGGACCCTGTACGGTCGTGGCAAAAAAAAATAAACAAACCGACGGATATAATGCCATACAATTAGGATTTGAAGAAGTAAAATCTTATAGGGTGAAAAAGCCTGTTCTCGGCAAATTTACAAAAAATAATATGTCCCCGTTAAAAGTACTGAAGGAATTTAGAGATTCGGATGCAGATGCCTTAAACATAGGCGATACGATAGATGTCTCGGTTTTTAACGAGGCAAAGTCGGTGTCCATTAGCGGGATTACCAAAGGAAAGGGATATCAGGGGGTTGTAAAAAGATGGGGCTTTTCGGGCGGCAGGGATACGCACGGCTCAATGTTTCATAGAGCGCCCGGTTCTATAGGCCAGTCGTCGTTTCCTTCGAAAGTATTTAAAGGATTAAAAATGCCCGGACATATGGGGAATGATAAATGTACCGTATTAAATTTGAAAGTTATAAGAATCGATGCCGCCGAGAATCTTTTGTATGTCAAGGGTTCCGTTCCAGGTGCAGGCAATGGCATTTTATATATATATGCGGCAGATGAGTCGGGAAGAAAACTGAATAAGTAATTCTTTAATTAATAAATTAAGAAGGATTTATAATGTCTGAGAAAGTAAATGTCGTAAACAAAAATAATGAAAAGGTCGGGGATATCGAGTTGAATGAAATTGTTTATTCATATCCCGTAAAAGAGGCGTTAATAAAAGAATATGTTTTATTAACTCTGGCAAATAAAAGGCTGGGCTTGGCTTCCACCAAAAACAGAAAAATTGTTTCGGGGGGCGGGATTAAGCCATGGAAGCAAAAGGGAACGGGAAGGGCAAGGGCAGGTTCGATAAGGTCTCCTTTATGGAAGGGCGGCGGAACCATTTTTGGTCCCAAAAATGAGAAAAATTATAAAAAGGATATGCCGAAAAAGGCGAGGAAAGCCGCGGTGAAGTCCGCGTTGTCATATCTTTTTAAAGAGGGACGGCTAACTTTTATCGAGGATTTTGATATTCCTGAAATTAAAACTAAAGAAATGGTAAAATTTTTTAGTAAATTCGGCATCGAAAAGGGGTTAGTTATATTGCCATCCACTAATATTAACGATAAAATTGTTAAATCAACAAGAAATCTTGCTGATTTTAAAGCAACTAATGTAAATGAAATTAATATTATCGATTTACTTAAGTATAAGAAGATATTAATTAGCGTAAAAGCCAATGAAGAATTAGAGAGGAATCTTGCGATATGAAAGAATTATATGCCGTTATTGAAAAGGCGCTGCTCTCCGAAAAAAGTCTGGGGATAAGAGAAACAAATAATACCTATGTTTTTAATGTTAATAAAAAGGCAAATAAAAAAGATATTAAAGATATGGTGGAAAAATATTTTAATGTGAAAGTAGAAAATGTTCATACCCTGATTAACAGGGGTAAATATAGGCGGGTTGGAAAATATACCGGTAAATTATCAAATTTTAAAAAGGCTTATGTTAAACTTAAAGACGGCCAAAGAATTTCTGCATTAGAGGCTTAATCGGGAGACAATAGGAATGCAATTAAAAAAATATAAACCTACATCCAGCGGAAGAAGATTTCAAACTGTTTCAGATTTTTCTGAAATTACGCGGGATTATCCAGAAAAGAAACTGTTATCCAAATATAAGAAAAATTCAGGAAGAAACAATAATGGAAGGATAACAACCCGCCACCAGGGCGGCGGACATAAAAAGAGATACAGGATTATCGATTTTAAAAGGGATAAGAGAGATATTCCGGCGCGTGTCGCGGAAATAGAGTACGATCCTAATAGGTCTGCAAGGATTGCCCTTTTAAATTATATCGATGGTGAAAAAAGGTATATATTATGTCCCGACGGATTAAAAAAAGGGGATAGCGTTATATCATCGGAAAAGGCGGATATACAACCGGGAAACTGTCTTCCTTTGCACAATATTCCTGTCGGTACGATGATTCATAATGTTGAATTAAAGCCTAATTCAGGAGGGAAACTTGTCAGAAGCGCAGGCGCTTATGCCGAGCTTCTGGGAAAAGACGGCGGATATGCTCAAATTAAAATGCCGTCAGGCGAGTTCAGGCGGGTTCTCGAGGGATGTTGCGCCACAATAGGCCAAATCGGAAATATAGACCATGAGAATATCAGTATCGGAAAAGCAGGCAGGTCAAGATGGTTAGGAATTAGGCCGTCTGTTAGAGGCGTTGCCATGAATCCGATCGATCATCCGCACGGCGGAGGAGAGGGAAAGACTTCCGGCGGGCGTCATCCGGTTACCCCGTGGGGTGTTCCTACTAAAGGTTTTAAAACAAGAAAAAACAAGAGAACATCAAAATACATAATATCGAGAAGAAAAGTTAAATAAAATTTATTAAAGGAGAGTTTGATTTTGGCCAGATCGATTAAAAAGGGACCTTTCGCCGATGAATCGCTTATAGAAAAGGTGGAAAAGGCATTCGAGACTAACGATAAAAAAATTATAAAAACCTGGTCTAGAAGATCTACTATTTTGCCATCTATGGTTGGATTTACATTTGCCGTTCATAACGGTAAAAAATTTATTCCCGTATTTGTCAGCGAAAATATGGTTGGGCATAAGCTTGGCGAATTTTCGCCGACCAGAACTTTTACCATGCATTCAGGGGATAGAAAAGCCAAGGTTAAATCCAGCGGTCGTCCTGCTGCAAAATAAATATAAAGGGGTTAAAGATGGAGTTTAAAGCTGAAGCAAAATACATTAAGGTTTCTCCTCAGAAGGCCAGACTTGTGGTTGACCTGATACGAGGGAAGAAGGTCTATGACGCTCTTAATATACTTAAGTTTACAAAAAAAAAATCGTCGCTTACCGTATATAAGCTCTTAAAATCAGCGTTAGCAAATGCTTCAAGTACAGGAAGGGTTGATATAGATAACCTGATTATTTCTAAAATTAGCGTCGATATGTCGTTTTCTCTTAAAAGGTTAATGCCGAAAGCTATGGGAAGAGGCGCTACAATTAAGAAGCGTATGAGTAACATTAAAATAGTTCTTGCGGAAATTTAAAATCGGAGGTTAATTTTGGGGCAGAAAGTAAATCCAACTGGATTAAGAATAGGAATCAATCAATCCTGGAATTCGATATGGTATAGTGATCGCAATTACTCTACTTTTTTGCATGAGGATTTAAAAATCAGGGATTTCTTAAAGAAAAAACTTTACTCGGCGGGAGTATCTAAAATTAATATCAGCAGAAAGGCCGAAAAATTAATTATCGATATATATACTGCCAGACCGGGAATGATATACGGGAAAAAGGGTTCCTCCGAATTTGAAAATTTAAAAACAGAGCTTGCAAGGCTTATTAAAATTAAAAATAAAGACATCAATATAAACATAATAGAGGTAAAGAAGCCTGAAATTGATGCTACTCTGGTAGCGGAAGGCATTGCTTCCCAGTTGGAAAAAAGAATAGCATTCAAGAGGGCGATGAAAAAAAGCGTTTCAATGGCGTTGAAAAGCGGCGCGAAGGGCATTAAAATTACCTGCGGCGGCAGGCTTGCCGGGGCTGAAATTGCCAGAGCCGAATGGTATCGCGAAGGCAGAGTTCCGCTGCATACCCTCAGGGCGGATATCAACTATGGTACGGCGGAAGCCAATACGACATACGGAAAAATCGGCATTAAAGTGTGGATATATAAAGGAGATGTTCTTTAATTTTATAATTAATAGAAATAATAGAAAAAGCCAAAGGTGAATAAATATGTTAATGCCAGCTAAGACTAAATATAAAAAGCAGATGAAGGGAAGGATGAAAGGAAAAGCCTCGAGAGGCAATACTCTTGCCTTCGGTGATTTCGGACTCAAGGTTATAGAATGCGGATATATAACTTCAAAACAAATTGAAGCTGCGAGAATTGCGATGACAAGGTTTGTTAAAAGAGGCGGTAAAATTTGGATAAGAATATTTCCCGATAAACCGATTACCAAAAAACCCGCCGAGACCAGAATGGGAAAAGGAAAAGGCAGCGTTGAGGAATGGGTGTGCGTTGCCAGGCCGGGATTAGTTTTGTATGAAATGGAAGGAATATCTAAAGAGATTGCCCAGGAGGCTCTAAGGCTGGCATCTCATAAATTACCGCTTAAGACGATATTTATAGAAAGGGGAGAGTTTTAATATATGAAATATAATGAACTTAAAGCGATGAATGATGATGAACTTTTAGTTAAAGAAACCGATTTTAGAAAGGAAATTTTTAACTTGACTATCCAAAAATCTGTAGGCTCTTTAGAAAATCCCAAAAGGATTAAAACGGTTAAAAAAGATATTGCCCGTATAAAAACGATTTTAAATGAAAGAGGCGGGAGGCAATTATGAAAAAAACCTATATAGGCATTGTGACTTCCGACAAAATGGATAAAACGATTGTTGCCGTAGTTTCTAATATCGTGAAACATCCTTTATACAAGAAATATGTAAAAAAGAACAAGAAATTTAAGGTTCATGATGAAAAAAATACTGCAAAAATCGGGGATAAAGTTTTATTTATTGAAACGCGCCCGTTATCCAAAGAGAAAAGGTGGAATTTAAAAAAGATTCTTGAAAAACAGGCAAATTAAGATATATTAAAACCCCTGCCTTTAGGCATGGGGATATATATAAATTAAACGAGGGGCTGTAATAATGATTCAAATGCAAACAATATTAGGATCTGCCGACAACTCGGGGGCGAAGAAACTCATGTGCATTAAAGTCCTCGGCGGATCAAAGCGTAAATATGCCGAAATTGGAGACATAATAGTTGTTTCCATAAAAGAAGCAATTCCTAATTCAAAGGTTAAAAAAGGCGATGTTTCTAAAGCGGTAATTGTAAGAACCGTAAAAGAAATAAAACGCCCTGACGGAAGTTACATAAGATTCGATAACAATTCGGCAGTTTTGATAAACACGCAGAATGAACCCGTAGGAACGCGTATTTTTGGACCCGTTGCAAGGGAACTGAGAGCAAAAAAATTTATGAGAATTATCTCATTAGCGCCAGAGGTTTTATAATATGACTATAAGATTAAAAAAGAACGACAGCGTTATGGTTTTAGCGGGAAAAGAAAAGGGTAAGGTCGGTAAAATCATTCGTATCGACAAGGATGATAACAGGGTTTATATCGAAAAGATTAATATGATTAAAAGGCATATAAAACCGAGAAGCGCCCAGGAACCCGGCGGCATTATAGACAAAGAAGCCGGATTAGATATTTCAAATATCGGGCTTTATTGTTCAAAATGCAAAAAACCCGTCAGGTTTTCTGTAAAAGTTAATGAAAATAATAAGAAGATTAGAATTTGTAAAAAGTGCGGTTCTGAAGTTTAATTCTGGAGGATTTTAAATTGGCTTCGAGATATAAAGAATTTTATAAAAATGAGGTTGCCCCTAAGTTAATGGAAGAAACAGGTTATAAAAATGTTCACCAGATACCTAAATTGTCAAAAATCGTCATTAATATGGGTCTTGGGGAAGCAACATCAAATTCAAAGATTATTGAGCAATCCATAACGGAACTTGCTAAAATATCGGGCCAGAAGCCCGTGGTCGCAAAGGCGAAAAAATCTATTGCAGCTTTCAAATTAAAGGAAAATCAGGAGATAGGGTGCTTTGTTACCTTAAGAAATGAAAGGATGTATGACTTTTTCGACAAACTTATCAACATAGCTCTTCCGAGGGTTAGAGATTTTAAAGGCCTGTCGAAGAAGTCTTTTGACGGCTATGGGAATTATACATTTGGGGTCAAGGAACAGGTGATATTTCCGGAAATAAGCTATGAACTTATCGACAAGATTAAGGGAATGAATATAACGATAGTAACAACTGCAAAAAATAATGATGACGGATATAAACTTTTAAAAGGGTTTAATTTTCCTTTTAGAAATTAGGAGACAAAATATATGGCAAAAAAGTCTATGATTATTAAAGCGATCAGGAAGCCAAAGTTTAAAGTTCGCGCGCACAACAGGTGTCCGATATGCGGAAGACCGAGAGGATACTACAGGAAGTTCGATATGTGCAGAATATGTTTTAGAACTTTGTCGAGCAAGGGACTCATTCCCGGTGTCACAAAATCTAGTTGGTAGCAGATAGTTTAATTTATTTAAATGTATTTAATGAGGATGAATAAAATATGACATATCCAATATCTGATATGATTATAAGAATTAAAAATGCATACAAAGTGGGTAAGGAAAGGGTAAATTTACCATATTCCGGGATCAAAGAAAATATATGCGTCATTCTTAAAAGAGAGGGTTTTATCGATGATTATGCAATAAATAATATAAAAGACAGCGCTTTTAAAAACATAGAAATTAAGCTGAGTTATTTTGAAAATAAAAAATCCACCATCATCGATATTAAAGTTACAAGCACTCCGGGGTTAAGATTTTACAAAAGGGCATTGGATATCAAGTCATATAAAAACGGCTTAGGTATGGAAGTATTTTCAACCTCTGCAGGAATTTTGTCGGATGTCGAATGCAGGGAAAAAAATATCGGCGGACTATCGCTGCTGAAAGTTTTTTAACAAGATAAAAAAATTTAATAAGGTGTCGGCAAAATGTCTAGAATAGGTAAAAAAGCTATCGAGATTCCCAAAAATGTTTCCGCGGGCATTGTGGGTAATTTATTTACATGTACGGGACCTTTGGGGAAATTAACAAAAAAACTTCCCGAAGGCATAATCGTAAAAATAGAAGGGTCAAGTATATCCGTGGCATTAAAGGATGACAACCGCGATTTCGAAAAATATACGGGCTTAACAAGAACAATCATTGCAAACTCTGTTAGCGGCGTTGTTAACGGATTTACAAAGGAGCTGGAAATTATCGGAGTCGGGTATAGAGCGGAAATGAAGAATAAAACCCTATCTTTAAATTTGGGGTTTTCGCATCCGATAAGTTTTATAATTCCGGAAGGGATCGGCATAAGCGTTGAAAAAAATACCTTATTGAAAATTTCCGGCTACGACAAGGAGCTTGTGGGATTTGTTGCTTCAAGGATTCGGAGTTTAAGAAAGCCGGAGCCTTATAAGGGGAAAGGCATTAAGTATTCAAGCGAAATTATTAAAAGAAAGGTTGGCAAGGCTTCAGGAAAATAAATAAATAGAAAAATAAAGGAATATTCTATGAAAGGTAAAAGTGAAAAAAGATCCCGTAGAAAGGCGCATATAAATAAGGTTTTAAAAAATAGTACAAAACCGAGATTATGCGTTTTTAAAAGTTTAAACAATATATATGCGCAGGTGTTTTCGCCTGACAATAAAGTCCTTGCGCAGGTTTCGTCTCTTTCAAAAGAATTAAAAGGTAAAATTGAAGGTCATGCGGGAAATATACCGGCCGCAAAAATTGTGGGAAGCGAGATAGCCGCGTTATGCGTGCAAAAATCTATAACAGAGGTTGCATTTGATCGGAACGGCTATATTTACCATGGAAGAGTGAAAGCTCTTGCCGATGCCGCGAGAGAAAATGGTTTGAATTTTTAGGAGGGTAATTTGCAAAAATTAAGTATCGAAGGTTTAAATATTCAGGATAAAGTAATCCATGTTTCCCGGGTTGCCAAGGTTGTCAAGGGAGGGAGAAGGTTCGGCTTTTCCGCGTTAGTCGTCGTCGGCGACCCCGATGCAAATTTTGTCGGGATTGGACTCGGTAAGGCAAAAGAGGTACCGGAAGCGATTCGCAAGGGTTCGGAGCAGGCCAAAAAGAATATGATAAGAGTTAAAGTCCATAAGAACACTATTCCCCATGAGCAGTACGGCAAGGATGGAGCGGGTTATGTGTTTATGAAACCCGCGCCTGAAGGAACAGGTATTATCGCAGGCGGAGCAATGAGAGCAATATTTGAGCTTTCAGGGATTAAGAATGTTTACGCAAAATCTATCGGTTCATCAAATCCTCACAATGTCGCTAATGCCACATTGAAATGTATATCATCGTTTTATTTTAAGGGCGAATTATTGAAAAGAAGAAAGAACAAGTCATTATCGTAAGTAATAATAGAGGAATATAAATAAAATGATAAATTTAAGCGAATTCGGCAAACATAATAACAAAAAAAGAAAGCGATTAGGAAGGGGTTCGGGATCAGGGCACGGTCAGACATCGGGAAAAGGCAATAAAGGTCAGAATGCAAGAGCCGGCGGCGGCGTCAGGCCGGGTTTTGAAGGCGGGCAGATGCCGTACATTAGAAGGGTTCCCAAAAGAGGGTTTAATAATCCATTAAAGGAACGATATGCCATAGTCAACCTTGATGCCCTGGCAAATCTAAAAGACGGGAATATCGATATAGATGTTTTAAAACAGAACGGAATATTAAAAAAGGGCGAAAAGAGATTTAAGCTTTTGGGCAGCGGAGAGATTGATAGAAAATTGAATATAGTTTGCAATAAAATCTCGAAAAAAGCAAAGGAAAAGATAGAGAATAATGGTGGAGCCGTAAGGATAATATAATGGCGCAAAGCTTTGAAAATTTAGGGAAAATTCCGGAGTTAAGAAACCGTATTCTTTATACGCTCTTAATGTTCATAGTTTTTAGGATCGGGGTTTATATTACGACCCCGGGTGTTAATCCGGTTGCACTGACGCAATTTTTTCATGCCTCAAACAGTAATCTATTCGGGCTTTTTAATATGTTTACGGGGGGAGCGCTATCCAGATTCTCGATATTTTCCCTGGGTATTATGCCGTATATAAGTTCTTCCATTATATTTCAAATGCTGCCCATGGTTATTCCTTCGTTAGAAAGATTACAGAAAGAGGGCGGAGATGCCGGAAGAAAAAAATTTATGCAATATATAAGATATGGGACGGTTATTCTTTCCTTATTTCAGTCTATCGGCATTAGCTACGGCATCGAATTAATGAAAAGCCCAGGCGGAATGCCCGTTGTCGGCCACCCGGGGTTAAATTTTATGATGATATCGGTAATAACCTTAACTGCCGGTACGGTTTTTGTAATGTGGATAGGAGAAGAGATTTCGGAGCGCGGGATAGGAAACGGCATATCCCTTATAATATTCGCGGGAATTGTCGCCGCTATACCGGCGGCATTGATAAATACCGTAAAGATAGTTCAAACCGGCGAACTTAATGTGATGCTTATGGTTCTAATTGCCGCAATGATGATTCTTGTAATAGGATTTATTGTTTTTGTGGAGTCCGCCCAAAGAAGAATACCCGTTCAGTATGCTAAAAAAATGGTTGGGAGGAAATTATATTCGGGTCAAAGCAGTTATCTCCCGATAAAGGTTAATACGCCGGGCGTCATCCCTCCTATTTTTGCGATGTCGATACTTCTTTTTCCGGCTACCATTGCCAATTTTATTAAACTTCCCGCTTTCGAGGGAATATCAAGTTATTTAAACCCTGCAGGTTTGGTGTATAATATCCTGTTCGTTGCATTAATTTTTTTCTTTTGTTATTTTTATACCGCAATTACATTTAAAGTCGATGATGTTGCAGATGATTTACGTAAATACGGCGGGAATATTCCGGGAATTAAACCGGGTAAATCCACCGCCCATTACATCGATAAAATTTTAAACAGGGTTACATTTATCGGAGCTATTTATGTTTCGGCAATTTGTTTATTACCCACTATTTTAATTAATAAATTTCATGTCCCGTTTTACTTTGGAGGAACAGGGCTTTTGATAGTAGTGGTTGTGGCGATGGATACCATAGTTCAGATTCAATCACATTTATTATACAGGAATTATGATAGTTTGCTTAAAAAAGTTTCAAAAAAGAAATAATAATATTCCGGTTTTTTTAATTAACGGGGGTATGAAAATTAATAATTTCAATTTGAGGTGAAAAATGAAGAGCAGGATTTTTATTTTAATCGGTCCTCCCGGGGCGGGCAAGGGAACTCAGGCTAAAAATATTGCAAATTTAAAGGATTTTGTTCTTATTTCCACCGGCGACCTTTTAAGAGAAAATGTGGAAAAAAAGACCGAACTTGGAATTACCGCGAAATCGTACATGGATAAAGGGGAACTTGTTCCCACCGAATTAGTTGCCCGTATGATAAAAGCCAATATCAAACAGAATATCGGCAGAAACGGGTTTTTATTTGACGGGTTTCCAAGGGATTTAGCGCAGAATGCTCTTTTAAGCGAGATGCTGAAAGAATTTAATCTGGATGTTGACAAGGTAATTTATATAGATGTGAAAGATGAAGCAATTTATGAAAGGCTCACTAACAGGAGGATATGTCCTAAATGTAAAAAGGTTTATCACATGAAGTATAATCCTCCGAAACATGACGAGTTATGCGACGATTGCAATGTATCTCTTATCGTCAGAGACGACGACAAAATAGATGTAATTAAGAAAAGATTGGAAGTTTACCACAAATCGACCCAACCGTTAGTCGATTATTTTGAGAAGAGCGGCAGAATTACTAAAATTAATGGCGAAAGAACGCCTAAAGAAGTTGAGGGTGAGATTATTTCGAATATATAAGTATTAAATGATAAATCTTAAAAGTGAAGTTGATATCGAAGGAATAAGGAATGCAGGGATAATTGTCAGAAAAGTGCTTAATGAACTATCGAGCATTACCAAGCCGGGAATTGCAACAATGGAGTATAACAGCGTCTGCGAAGAGATTGCATTTTCTATGAATGCCGTGCCGGCATTTAAAGGATATAACGGATTTCCTTATTCGGTATGCGTTTCGGTCAACGAAGAAGTCGTTCACGGTTTTCCGTCAAAAAGAAGGCTTAGAGAAGGTGATATCGTAAGTATCGATTTTGGATCGTATTACAAAGATTACTATGCCGATGCCGCTATTACCGTTGCGGTTGGGGATATTTCAAATAAAGCCTTAAAGCTGATGGAAATAACAAAAGAGGCATTAAATCTTGGAATATCTAAGGCTGTGCCGGGGAATAAACTTAACGATATTTCAAGGATAATCGAAGAATATGTCGTGAAAAATAATTTTGCGGTTGTGAGAGACTTTGTGGGGCATGGGGTTGGATTTAAATTGCACGAAGATCCCCAGGTTCCCAATTATTATATTAAAGATAACGATATGTTACTGGAAGAAGGGTTGGTTATAGCGATTGAGCCCATGGTAAACGAATTTGGTTATAAAGTTAAAGTTAAGAAGAACGGATGGACAGTTGTTACGCGGGATAAAGGCCTATCGGCGCACTTCGAACATACAGTTGCTATAACAAAAGAAGGTCCGCAAATCTTAACATAAGGAAAAACTTAATGGCAAGCAAGGAAGATTTGATAGAGGTCGAAGGAACGGTTGTGGAACCGTTGCCCAATGCAATGTTTAGGGTTGAACTCGAAAATGGACACAAGGTATTGGCTCACATATCAGGGAAAATGCGCATGCATTACATTAAAATTCTTCCAGGCGATAAAGTGACCGTTCAGCTTTCACCTTATGATTTAACCCGGGGACGAATTATATTTAGAAGTAAGTAAATAAAATAAAAGTAAAAAGAAATTATAAAGGAGTTTAAAATTGAAAGTCAGATCTTCGGTTAAAAAAATATGCGATAAATGCAAGGTTGTAAAGAGAAAGGGCGTTGTAAGAATAATTTGTGAAAATCCAAAACATAAACAGCGTCAAGGTTAATAAGGAGGAAAAATGGCCAGAATTTCAGGAATTGACCTGCCAAAGGATAAAAGAATCGAAATTGCCTTAACTTATATTTTTGGGCTGGGGAGATCATTGTCGAAAAGAATTTTAGAAAAAGCCGATATCAGCCCGGATTTAAAGGCGAAAGATTTGACCGATGTCCAGGTTAACCTCATAAGGCAAATAATTGACGGTGAATATAAGGTTGAGGGTGATTTAAGAAGGGAAATCCAGATGAACATAAAAAGGTTAATCGATATCGGGAGCTACAGAGGTCTCAGACATAAAAGAGGATTGCCCGTAAGAGGACAGAGAACAAAAACTAATGCCAGAACAAGAAAAGGACCGAGGAAATCTACAACCTCAGGCAAATAACTTTTTTAATAACGATTTTATTTTTAAGAGGTATAAATGGCGAATACAAAAAAAAATATAGTAAAAAAGAAAAAAGAAAAGAAAAATATTCAAAATGCAATTGCTCACATAAAATCGACATTTAACAACACGATTGTTTGCATAACCGATTTAAGCGGCAATGTTCTTGCATGGTCTAGCGCAGGAACAAGCGGATTTAAGGGCTCCAGGAAAAGCACCCCTTATGCGGGACAGGTTGCAGCCGAACAGGTGGCTAAAAAAGTATCCGATTACGGGGTTTCCAATATCGAAGTATTCATTAAAGGTCCTGGAGGAGGAAGGGAATCGGCTCTTAGAGCCCTTCAAAGTTCCGGTTTTAACATTACAATGATTAAAGATGTAACGCCTATACCGCATAACGGATGCAGGCCCCCGAAAAGGAGAAGGGTGTAACTATATAAAAATTTACGAGGTGAAATGTGGCTAAATATAACGATGCCGTTTGCAAAATCTGCAGAAGAGAAGGGGCAAAGCTCTTTTTAAAAGGTGACAGATGTTATTCCGATAAATGTTCATATGATAAAAGAGAATATGCTCCAGGCGAACATAAAGGCGCCAGGAGAAAATTATCGGAGTACGGGGAGCAATTAAGGGAAAAACAGAAATTAAAAAGAACATACGGACTTCTGGAAAGGCAATTTAAAAAAACATATAGAACCGGTGAAAAAATGAAAGGAATAACCGGTGAAAATTTGCTGTCTTTATTGGAAAGAAGGCTTGATAATGCGGTTTATGCTTTTGGATTTGCAAATTCAAGGAAATTAGCAAGACTTTTGGTTGCACACGGGCATTTTACGGTTAACGGAAGAAAGGTAAATATTCCTTCATATGTTTTAAAGCCGGGTGATGAAGTTATGGTATGCGAAAAGAGTAGAAAATGTGATCTTATCAACAGTTCATTGGAGTCTTCCGTGAGAAAGATGCGCCCCGGATATTTCGAACTGGATAAGGATGCATATAAAGGCGTGATAAAGAGCATTCCGGAAAGAGACGAAATTATCTCGACAGCTAATGAGAAACTTATAGTCGAGCTTTATTCTAAATAGACAGGCGCCTAATAAAAAATTTTGGAGGCAATATGAAAAAAAATTGGCTTTCGCTTATTAAGCCAAAAAAAATCGAGTTTGAAAAAGAAACATACACGGATTATTATGGAAAATTAGTAGTCGAACCTTTAGAAAGAGGGTTTGGAGTTACCGTTGGTAATTCACTCAGGAGGGTTCTTTTGTCTTCGATAGTCGGCTATAAGATATCGGAGGTTAAAATAGACGGCATATCCCATGAATTTTCACCTGTTCCGGGTATTGCGGAAGATGTCTCGGAAATTATTTTAAATTTAAAAGATATTGATTTCAACATGACTGCGGGCGAGCCGGAATTAGTATATCTTGACATAGATAGGGAAGGAGATGTTTATGCTTCGGATATAAAAACATCTCAAAATATTGAAGTTGTCAATAAAGAAAAAAAGATATTAAGGATAGCAAAGGGCGGCCATTTTAAAGCCGAGATGCTTGTCAGGGGCGGAAGAGGGTATGTGCCGAGCGAACTCAATACGCGGGAGGACGCGCCGATTGGAACGATAACCTTAGATGTGGCTTATTCCCCGATTAAAAAGGTTACAATGGATGTATCTTACGCAAGAGTCGGCGGAATAACGGACTATGATAAGCTTGTAATGGAGATATATACCAATGGATTTATTACTCCTGAGGATGCGCTTAACGAATCGGCTTTGATTTTACAGGAACAGATTTCGGTTTTTGTTGCCTTCGAGGAAATGGAGCAGTTAATTGAAAAAAAACCGCAATTCGAAAACGAAAAACCTAAAGAAAATCAGATAAACGAAAATCTTTTTAAAAATGTCGATGAGCTTGAACTTTCGGTTAGATCCGCAAATTGTCTAAAAAACGCCAATATAAAAACCATTTATGAGCTTGTTCAAAAAACCGAGGGAGAAATGCTTAGAACAAAGAATTTCGGAAGAAAATCTCTTAATGAGATAAAAGAGGTTTTGTCCACAATGGGTTTAAATTTTGGAATGAAACTTGACAATGTAAGTATCCAAAAACAAGAGAAATAATTTATTATAAATATAGAGGTATTCAATGCGTCACAGGAAAATTAAAACCAGGTTAAACAGAACATCTTCACATAGAACCTCGCTTTTAAGAAATATGGCGTCCTCTCTTATAGAACATGAAAGGATTGAGACCACTCTGCCGAAGGCAAAGGTCCTGAGAAGCTATGTAGAAAAACTTATTACAATAGGCAAAATAGATTCCGTTGCCAAAAGAAGGCTTGCATTTTCAAGGCTTAGAAGTAAAGGGGCTACTACTAAGCTTTTTAAAGAGTTGGGGCCGAGATATAAAGATAGGCCGGGAGGATATGTCAGGATTATAAAAACAGGTTTTAGGCCCGGAGATTTAAGTCCTATGGGTTTTATAGAATTTGTCGTGAAAGAAGAAAAATAGTCCTGCAAATTGTTCATAGGCAACAAACTATAATAAAGATTAAAAGTATGATATAATCATCACTGTTATGCCTATGACAAGTTTTGAGGATATTTTAAACATACCGGACACATTTAATGTAATCCCCGTAATACAAGAAATAAGCGGGGATATGGATACCCCGATATCCATATTTTCTTCCTTTTATAAAGAATCATACGCATTTTTTTTTGAAAGCGCCGAAGGTGTCGGTAAATGGGGAAGATATTCATTTATATGCTTAAACCCATTTTTGACCGTTAGCCTGTATAAAGATGTGCTAAGCATTGACAATTTTAGCGGTTCAAGTCTTAAGTTTCCCGAAACTGTTAATCTCAAAAATTTAAACGAAGATATATTTTCATATTTAAAAAAAATCCTGTCTAACTTTAGGCTATATGGAAAAGACCTGCCCGAAGCTTTTACGGGGGGTTTATTCGGCTATTTAAGTTACGAGATAAGCAGTCTTATCGAAAAACTTCCCCCTCATAAAGCGGATATTACGGATGTTTACGATCTTTTTTTTATGCTCCCCCGGGATATTATAATTTATGACTCTTTAACTCAAGTTATCATGGTAGTGTCGTTTTTATTTAAAGATAATTTAGAACAGCGGAACCTTAAAAAAGAATATGAGTCCTCATTAAATAGAATAAATGAAATAACCTCTTTGATTAAAAAAAGGGGGACAGGAACGGATGCCGGTACTGCCGGTACAGGTAAAAAATTTGATATTAAGATTATCGATGAAATAGATTTTGACGAATATAAGCAAAAGGTTTTAATGGCCAAAGAGTACATTCTGCGCGGGGATATATTTCAGGTGCAGGTATCCAGAAGGAAAAAAATCTTAAATCCGCCGCCCCCGTTCCTTTTTTATCGGGCGCTAAGGCTTATCAACCCTTCCCCGTATATGTTTTATCTTAAAATTAAAGATTTTGCCATTGTAGGTTCTTCGCCGGAAAACTTAGTAAAAGTCGCCGGAGATTTCATCGAAACCAGACCTATAGCGGGAACAATTAAGCGGGGGGAAAATCCCGCCGAGGACGATTACCTTGCGGTTAAACTATTAAACGACCAGAAAGAACGGGCGGAACATATCATGCTTGTGGATTTAGGGAGAAACGACATCGGAAGGGTTTCTAAAAAAGGAACCGTTAAAGTCGAAAGGCTTATGTATATCGAAAAATATTCCCATGTTCAACATATAGTTACAAGCGTAGTTTCGGAAATAGAAAACGGCAAGGACGGATTTGATTTAATCAGGGCGACATATCCCGCCGGTACGGTAACCGGCGCGCCAAAAGTTAGGGCAATGGAAATAATCAATGAGCTTGAAGACTCAAAAAGGGGCGTTTATGCGGGAGGAGTTGGATATTTTGGGTTTTTAGAAGATAACAGATGTCAAAAAATGGAATTTTGCATAACGATTAGAACGGCGTTATTTAAGGAAGATGCCGCATACATTCAGGCGGCAGGCGGAATAGTATATGATTCCACGCCCGATCAGGAATTTATGGAAACGGAAAATAAATTAAAGCACTTGATAGCGGCATTTAATCTTGTCAATAGACTTAATTAGAGTTTATGATATTAATTATAGATAATTATGATTCGTTTACTTATAATATAGTTCAATATGTGGGCGAATTGGGGTTCGAAGCGGCTGTTTTTAGAAATGACGCCATTGATATTTCGTCGGTTAAAAAGATGAATCCAGAGAAAATTATTATATCGCCCGGGCCAAAATCCCCGCTTGAAGCGGGGATCACGGTCGATATTATTAAAAATTTTTATGACAAAATCCCGATATTAGGCGTTTGTCTTGGTCATCAGGCTATCGGCTATGCCTTTGGGGCAGAAATAGTCCGCGCCAAAAATATAATGCACGGAAAGGTTTCGTCTATCAAACACGATTCCTCTATTATTTACAAAGATATACCAAATCCGTTTGAAGCCACAAGGTATCACTCGCTTATTATAAAAAAAGAAAAACTTCCGGACATTATAAATATTACTGCAATAAGCGAGGATGACGGCGAGATTATGGGTATTGAGCTTAAAGGCTATAAGGCATACGGGGTTCAGTTCCATCCCGAGTCTGTTCTTACGGCTTATGGCAAGCAAATAATTAACAATTTCTTATCTATATAATTTTACGGGCTAAAAATGGAAGAAAATTTTATTAAAACTATACTGGATAGGGTTGCGAATAATGATGCCTTAAATAAAGACGAATCTTATAAAGCTTTTAATATGATTTTAAGCGGCGGGTTCACAAACGCGCAAATCGGCTCTTTTTTGACATCCCTTAAAATAAAAGGAGAAAATGTCGGGGAGATAGCCGGAGCGGCAAATGCTATGAGAGAAAATGTCCTTTCGATACCTATAGAGAACTCCGTCCAATTAGAATTAGTAGATACATGCGGGACAGGCGGGGATTGCAAAAATACTTTTAATATTTCTACCTGCGCTGCCTTGATTGCCGCAGGAGCCGGGGTTAAAATAGCAAAACACGGAAACTACGGTGTTTCCTCGAAGTCCGGCAGCGCCGATGTTTTAAAAGAGTTGGGCGTAAACATATTTATGGACCCGCAAAAGGTTTTGAAATCCATAGAATATGCAAATATCGGTTTTTTATTTGCGCCAAACTTCCATACGGCAATGAAATTTGCAGCCCCGGCAAGAAAAGAATTAGGATTTAAAACCATATTTAACATATTGGGACCCCTGACTAATCCATTCGGAGCTAAAAAACAAATTATCGGCGCATACTCTAAAAATTTAGCGGAAAAAATTGTCGAAGTTTTGAGATTATTAAATACCGAAAGGGCTTTTGTCGTATATGGCAGGGACGGAATAGATGAGGTCAGCCTTTCGTCTATTACGGATATTTACGAATTAAACTCCGGCGATATAAGACATTTTGAATTCAATCCGAAAGAATATGGATTTGATTTTTCTGAGCAGGCCGTATTTCAATCATTTTCGGTTGCCGAAAATGCGAAAATTATATATGATATTATCAGCGGTAAGCCTGGCCCTAAGGCCGATATAGCGCTTTTAAATGCAGGATTTGCTATTTTGGTTTCGGGGAAAGCGGGCAACTTAAATGAAGCGCTTGATGCGGCAAGGTATTCTATCCTGTCCGGAAGGGCAACGAAATCTTTACAAAACCTGATTGAAATTTCCAATAAATAATGAAATAATGGTTGGAATGCAGTATTAACAACTGGATAATAATATGATTTTAGACGATATATTAGAAGAAAAAACAAAAGAGGTAGAAAAATTTAAAGCTTCTATAAACGGGCCCGAATACAAAGCCCAAGCTTATCAAGCCTTTTATGGATTAAGAAGTTTAAAAAAAGCCTTGAAGCCGAGATCTAACGGAGAAGCTGTGTCTTACCGGATTTGCAGTATAATCGCGGAAGTAAAGAAGGCTTCCCCGTCAAAAGGGGTTTTGATTCGCGATTTTAAACCCGATGAAATTGCAGAGGTTTACGAAAAAGCCGGGGCAAGCGCCATTTCCGTTTTAACCGATAAGACGTTTTTTATGGGCAGTCCTTCGGATATATTAAAAGTCAGGAACGCGGTTCATCTTCCTATTTTAAGAAAAGATTTTATTATCGATGAAATTCAAGTTTTTGAGTCTAAAATAATAGGGGCGGATGCAATTCTTTTAATTATTAAAGCATTGTCCTCCGAACAATATAAAAACCTCCTTTCTCTTGCCCGGGAACTTTCTTTAGAAGTTCTTACCGAAATCTCAAATGATGAGGAGCTTGATATAGCAATGAAATATAATGCGGAAATTATAGGGATTAACAGCAGGGACCTTCTGACATTCAAAACCGATTTATTTAAAACGGCAAGGATTGCGGAGAAAATACCTCCCGGCAAGCTGATCGTTGCAGAAAGCGGTATTAGCGGAAGGGGGGACATCGAAATGCTGATGAAAAGAGGGATTAATTCTTTTCTTATAGGCGAAGCCCTCGTTACCTCGGATGATGCGTTGAAAAAATTAAAAGACCTTTTATTGCCGTACACGATAAACAGTTATTTATGAGGTTTAAGTTCAAAATGCAAAATATTCCAAAGATAAAAATATGCGGGATAACTAACCTTGATGATGCCGAAGAAGCCGTAAGGCTGGGCGCAGACAGTATAGGTTTTGTATTTTACGGCAAATCAAAAAGGGGCATAATCCCCGAAAAGGCAAAAGAGATTATCGGCGCTTTGCGTAAAACTAAAGAAAAATTTTCTAAAGAATTTTTAAGGGTTAACAGGGATATTGTTATTGCCGGTGTTTTTGTCGATGAAGAACAGGAAAAGATTGAAACTATCGTTAATGATTTAGGCATCGATATCGTTCAGCTATCGGGCGCGGAGTCAACCGGCTATATCGAAGATTTAAATTTAGACAAAAACAGCATTCTTAAAGCTGTTCATATAAAAGATGAAGCCAGTATCGAAAAGGTTCATTATTATAAAAATGCGGGCGTTAATATACTTTTAGATACTTACGCCGGCGGAGGCATTTACGGAGGGACGGGTTTGCCGTTTGACTTAAATCTTATAAAAAATCTTGATTTAAGTTCCATCGTTATAGCGGGAGGAATAGGTCCCGATAATATAAAGTATATTACGGAAACCGTAATGCCTTACGGTTTTGATCTTTCTTCGAAAATCGAGGAGTTCCCCGGGAAAAAAGATTATAAAAAAATGAGCAGTTTTTTTGATAATTTTAAAGGAGCTGTGTATGAAACTGCCTGATAATATGGGGCATTTTGGCGATTACGGCGGAAGGTATATATCCGAGACATTGATGCCCGCGATAATCGAACTTGAAGAATTTTATAAAAAGATTCGAAAAGATAATAGTTTTAAAAAAGAGTTTAACTATTATTTAAAAAATTATGTCGGAAGGCCCAGCCCGCTATATTATGCAAAAAGGCTTTCGGATATTTATAAATCTGAAATTTACCTTAAAAGGGAAGATTTAAACCATACGGGAGCCCATAAAATTAATAACACGATCGGTCAGGCTTTACTTGCGGTAAAGATGGGGAAAAAGAGAATTATTGCCGAAACGGGGGCAGGTCAGCACGGCGTTGCAACGGCAACCGTCTGTGCCCTTTTTGATCTTGAATGCGAGATATTTATGGGAAAAAAGGATGTTGAAAGACAGGAGCAGAATGTTTTTAGAATGGAACTTTTGGGGGCGCATGTTAATTCTGTGGAATCAGGTTCTCAAACACTTAAAGATGCCATGAATGAGGCGCTAAGAGACTGGATTGCAAATGTAAAAAATACTTATTATATGATCGGAACCGTTGCGGGACCGCACCCTTATCCCCAAATAGTAAGAGATTTTCAATCGGTTATAGGGAAAGAAATTTTAAAGCAGATTAAAAAGCTTCCCGATATTATGATAGCCTGCGTGGGCGGGGGGAGCAATGCCATGGGAATGTTTTATCCATTTATAAAATATGATAAAGTTAAGATGTACGGTGTGGAGGCAGGCGGTTTGGGAATTAAAACGGGAATGCATGCCGCATCCATTTCGGGAGGGCGTCCGGGAGTGCTGCACGGAAATAAAACTTACCTGCTCCAGGATGAATTCGGCAGAATAAAAAATGCGCATTCTATTGCAGCCGGCCTGGATTATCCAGGCGTCGGTCCTGAACACAGCTATTTTGCCGATAAAAAAAGAATTATTTTTGACAGCGTAACAGACGAAGAAGCGGTTTCGGCTTTTCAAATGCTCTGTAAATTAGAAGGCATTATTCCTGCGTTAGAAAGCGCGCATGCTATTGCATATTTGGAAAAAATTAAAAGCGGGATAAAAGGAAAATCGGTTATTATAAATCTCTCGGGCAGGGGCGATAAAGATATGCACACGGTTTCCGACTATATTTTATCTAAATAAATGTAAAACCCATGCTTTTGGGCTGGGGATACAAATAATTAATAAAAATGAACAAAATCGATACTTTTTTTAATAAACTTAAGTCCGCAAACAGAACAGCTTTTATACCGTTTATCTCTATCGGAGATCCCGACATCGAAACATCTTTTGAAATAGCTAAAACATTAATAAATAATGGCGCGGATATGATTGAATTAGGCTTTCCTTTTTCCGACCCTATGGCGGATGGGAAGGTTATACAAAAATCATACGAAAGGGCATTAAAAAACACAATTTCAATGCAGGATGCCTTTGATTTTATAAAAAGGCTTAAGGCCTATCGGGACATACCCGTTATTTTTTTCACATATTACAACCCTGTTTTTGTTTTAGGGCCTAAATTTGCGAATGGCGCCCGTAATGCCGGAGTTGACGGTGTTTTAATTGTGGATTTACCCCCGGAAGAGAGTGATGAATTTACCAAATATATTAAGAAAAAGGATATATACCAGATTTTCTTGCTTGCGCCGACGACCGATATTGATAGAATGAGGTATATTCTGTCCTATGCTAAGGGATTTGTTTATTATGTCAGCGTGACCGGAGTCACGGGGGCAAGAGAAACCCTGTCCGCGGCTATCCGCTCCAAAGTAGATGAGATTAAAAAGATAAGCGATATTCCCGTAGGAATAGGTTTTGGAATCTCCACTAAAGAACAGGTAAAAGAAATAAGCGAATATGCCGATGCCGTCATAATCGGGTCAAAAATTATTCAGTTTATAGAAAATAATATTAATGATAAATCAAGGATTTTAAAAGAAATAGCCGAATTTTCATCCAATATCGGGTCAAGCCTTTCATAATCGAATTTTTCTGTAAATAATTTATCTAATTTATACTTTATTATTATACTATGCTTTTATTTAAGCCTAAAAACGGAAAGAAGGAACAGGGAAAGCTGGCGATACCGGAAGGTTTATGGATAAAATGCCCGAGCTGCAGCGAGATTATTTACAAAAAAGAACTTGAAAGAAATCTCGAGGTTTGCCCAAAATGTAATTATCATTTTAGGATTAATGCGGACAGAAGGATTAATATAACCTTCGATGAAGGCAGTTTTAAAAGCCTTTTTGAAGATATTACGCCGCAAGATTTGCTTGATTTTACGGACACAAAAAAATACAGGGATAGGCTTAAAGAAGACAGCAAAAAAACCGGACTGTCGGATGCGGTTATTTCGGGAGAAGGAACTATAGATAAAATAAGGGTAGCGGCCACCCTTTTTGATTTTAATTTTATGGGCGGTTCGATGGGCAGGGTTGTTGGAGAGAAAATAGCAAAGACTTTTGAATACGCCATCCAAAAAAAACTTCCCGTAATAATTTTTTCCTCCTCGGGCGGCGCCAGAATGCAGGAAGGGATTTTTTCGCTGATGCAAATGGCTAAAACCGTTGCTTTTGTTTCGGAATTTCAAAAGGTTTCCCTTCCCTATATATCTGTCGTAACCGACCCCACAACCGGCGGCGTATCGGCAAGCTTTGCAAGCTTAGGCGATGTTATAATTGCAGAACCTAAGGCATTAATAGGGTTTGCAGGTCCAAGGGTTATCGAAAAAACTATACATCAAAGTCTTCCCGAGGGATTTCAAAGATCCGAATATCTTTTGGAACACGGAATGATAGATATGATAGTCGAAAGAAAAGATATTAAAAATACGCTAAAAAATCTGTTGCTTCTTCTTGTAAATGAGTAAATTAGATGCGCTGCACGACAAAAGCGGCTTTATTATAAATTTAGGACTTGAACGAATAACAGCCTTACTGAGCTATGCAGGCAATCCACAGGAAAGACTAAAAATAATACATATAACCGGAACTAACGGTAAGGGTTCGGTAAGCAGGTTTATATACGCAATATTAAAGGAGCATGGCTTAAAAACCGGTCTTTATACCTCGCCCCATCTTGTAAGTTTTAACGAAAGAATAATAATAGGAGACAAAAAAATAGATGATTACGATTTGGAAAGACTTAACCTTTTTTTTAAAAAAATTATTTTAAACAATAAAGAATTCGAGAAATTAGGCGAACCTTCGTTTTTTGAACTTACTACGGCGGTATGCTTTAAATATTTCGAGGAGCAGCATGTCGATATAGCTATAATAGAGGCGGGTCTCGGCGGAAAGTTAGACGCTACTAATGTAATTAAAAAACCGCTTCTTTCGGTAATTACAAACATATCGATGGATCATAAGGATATTTTAGGAAATTCTTTAAAAAAGATTGCTATCGACAAGGCAGGGATTGTCAAAAAGGGGTCATTTGTCGCAACGGGCGAAAAAAAAACAAAAATAAAAGGGGTCATAAAAGAACGCGCCTTAACCTTAGATGTTCCGTTTTTTTCTACCGAACAGGTAAAACTTTATAAAATAAAAAATCTTTATAATTATAGCGGCTTAAAATTAATATTAAAGGGTATAAAATTATATAATCAGGCGTGGTATCAAAAATATAATTTAGGGCTTGCTCTTTTATCATTGGAAATTATTTATAATAATTATAAGGATATTTTAGGGCTAAAAATTAAAAAGAATCTAATTAAAACAGGCATATCCAAGTTTAATAACGAGGGAAGGTTCGAGATAATAAAATATAAAAATTACGATTTGATTTTAGACGGGGCGCACAATCCTGATGGGATTAAAAACCTTATCATATCTTTGCAAAGAGGATTTAAAAATAGCAAATTCGTTATCATTTTTGCCGTCATGAAAGATAAAGATTATAAAACGATGTTAAGGAGGCTGTCGGCTTTAAACGGGTCTATAATTTTCACGGATTTGAATATGGATCGGGCAAAAGATATAAAAGAACTGGAGTCGGCATCCAAAGAACATAATTATTTTAAAAATACTTTTTGCTCAAAAAATATAAAAGAGGGGTTGGATTTAGCTTTTAAGTATAAAGAAAAAAATGATTTAATACTCATTTGCGGTTCGCTTTATTTGATAGGGGAATTCAAACGAATAGTTCTTAATTAGTTATATAAATTTAAATTTATGAAAAAGCTAATTTTCGATTATATAAAAATAACCCTACTTTTTCTTTGCGTCATTTATATTTTATGTATTTCTAATATCAAAGCATCGTTCGCTGCACGGAAATCCGAAAATAATCAAGCAAACTTGCCTATCAATATCTCTGCAAACAAGATAGTTTATAATAAAAAGGATAATACCTATATTATCACCGGTAATGTGATAATAATTCGGAAAAATTTTCGCTTAAAAGCCGATAAGGTCATATACTATTATAAAACCGATTTTGCTATCGCCACCGGAAATGTGGTCGTTTACTCAAAAGGCACTCTGACGAAAGCCAAAATACTAAAAGTATATTTAAGCAATAGATTCGGTACTATATATAACTCCCATATACATTATCTTAAAAGAAACATATATGTTTACGGGAAGAAAATTTACCATAAAGGTAAAGGATTTTATCAGGTTGAGGACGGTTATTTGACTTCCTGCTCCAGAAAACCTCCTTCATGGAAAATATACTCCGGATTTTCGGATATCTACATGGGCAACTATGCTTTTTCTTACAACTCGGTTTTTTATATTCATAATGTCCCCATTTTGTACTTTCCCATTATGGTTACGCCCATTAAGACGAAAAAGTCCTCGGGGCTTTTGATTCCTACAATGGGCTATAGCTCTCTTACGGGGTTTCAAGCCGGCGACGGATACTATTTTGATCTGGGCAGGTCTTCGGATTTAACCTATTATCTTAACTATTACAGCTTTTTGGGTGTCGGCAATTCACTAAAGTACAGGTATAGCCTTAATCCATATTCTCATGGCTCGATTTACGGATTTTATATGAAAGAGATGGATAACGCGAAAAGCCTCGCCCTGTCGCCAAGCCTCACAAGATACCTGCTTTTCTCGCATAATGTGGATTTTCTGGATGGACTATCGGTTAAAACCAATATTAATGTTCCGTCCGACCCTGCTTTTTATTATGATTTTTCAACGAATGTTTATCAGATGACAAAAAACAGGCTTTCATCCAATTTTTCGGTTACAGGCAACACGGGCAGCTATTCCGCAAGAATGAATTTCTTAAGACTCGATAATCTATTTTTTCCAAATTATGCGACGGTTGACGAATATCCTTCTATTAGTTTTAACGGGGAGTCCAAAATCGGGAATTTATTGAATAATCCTTTATATTTCAATTTCGGCTCGTCCTTGGATGTTTTTAGAAGCGCAAGCTATCTGAATGACGACAGGTTAGATTTATTTCCGGAGGTTTATTTGCCGATAGATATTACCCCCGGAATTCATATTACCCCGAAAGCGGGGTTTAGATATACGGGATATTATAATATAAGAAACGGTTATACAGCCATTTCGGAGTCCAATAGAAACAGGGAAATTTATTATGCGTCTTTAGATAACAATACAACGCTTTTCAAAGATTATATTACCTCGAATAAAAACAATACGGGATATTTAGCATTTGTTACGCCCTATGTAAATTATGACCTTATAAGGCCTGTTAATCAGACCGGCGTCCCGCTAATTGACCAAACCGACTATATTCCGCATGAAAGCGCATTTAAATATGGATTTAATTTTAATCTGGAAGGCTATTCCGAGCATGGAATAAACAACTTATTGAGATTCAGTCTTTATCAGTACCATTCCCTGTCCGGAAATTTT
Source organism: bacterium (assembly GCA_021802425.1). GTDB lineage: Bacteria > SZUA-79 > SZUA-79 > Acidulodesulfobacterales > Acidulodesulfobacteraceae > Acidulodesulfobacterium. Next base: position 115,387 of record JAJZXJ010000002.1, read on the forward strand.
ATAAATCCGGTAAACTATTATAATTATAACAATGCAAATTCCGATATAATGGCCAGAATAAAAATACATCCGCTTTCAAACCTTTATTTCTTTGGAAACGGCAGTTACGACGCTTATAATTACATTTTTCACGATTATAATGCCAGCTCTCAAATAACGGATTTTAGAGGCGACTCTTTTGGAATCGGATATACGGAAATTAATGATGTTCAGGGGTATCTTACGGCGTTAAATATGTTTAATTCGACAAATGCAGACCTTTTTCCGCAGACATCAATTCCCATAACAAATCTTGATACGCTTTCTTATACCAGTTTATCCGCAAATTTAAAAATTGCATATGGTTTTAGCATAAATACATCCGAAAATATAGATTTAACCATACATAAGGATATATCAAACTCCGTAGGAGTAATTTATCAAAAGGGCTGTATCGGCTTTATCGCCAATTATATGAATTTGCCGTATTTTCATCAATGGGCTTTTTCTTTTGGTATAATATTAAAAGGTGTCGGAACCTATGGCTTCGGCAACATGATTTCGCCCGCCGCCGGCGCTTCAGGCTTGTCGATGAGCGGCCCCAGCTTTAATAATAGTTTTTAAGGAGGTTTGAATAAAATTATTATGAAAACATGTCTTATAACAGGCGGTTTTGGATTTATCGGGTCAAATTTTATACGGTTTGTTTTGGAAGAAAAAAAAGATATTATGGTTATTAATGTGGATAAGATAACTTATGCCGCCAATCCTAAAAACCTTCCCGATAATCCCGTGAATTACAAGTTTTACAAAATCGATATTGCCGATAAATTAGAGTTATCAAAAGTTTTTGATGAAAATAACATAGATTATGTAATCAATTTTGCCGCCGAATCCCATGTGGACAGGTCAATTATTGACCCTTCCGTTTTTGTTAAGACTAATGTGGCGGGAACTTTAAATTTATTGGAGTTATCCCTTAAGCGCTCAGTTGAGAGATTTTTGCAAATCTCGACCGATGAGGTTTACGGTTCTTTGGGTTTGACGGGAAAATTCAGCGAAAAAACCCCGCTTTCGCCCCGCAGTCCTTATTCCGCCTCAAAAGCTGCCGCAGATATGCTGGTAATGTCCTTTTTTCATACATACAACATGCCCGTTCTAATATCGAGATGTTCAAATAATTACGGACCATATCAGTTTCCGGAAAAATTAATCCCCCTTGTCATTATAAACGCATTAAATAATAAGGACATACCGCTTTACGGAGATGGAAAAAATATCAGGGATTGGATATATGTTTTAGACCATGTTAAGGGCATATACTCTATTCTTGAGCATGGTAAGGCTGGAGAGGTGTATAACATCGGAGGCGGCGCCGAGATGGAAAATGAAGGGATTATAAAATATATCCTGAATAAACTTAATAAACCATTTTCTTTAATAAAATATGTTAAGGACAGGCCCGGGCATGACAGGCGGTATGCCATGGATTTTTCCAAAATTGCAGGTGAATTGGGATTTTTACCTGATTATGATATGGAAAAAGGATTGGAGTTAACGATAAATTGGTATCTGAATAACAAAAATTGGTGGAGAGAAATATTATCGGGAGATTATAAAGAATACTATAAAACAATGTATGATTATAGATGAGGTTTTGCAATGCTGAAGATCGCGCTTATAGGTTCGACCGGAATGCTGGGCATCGATGTCAATGCCGCGCTAAAAGGGGTTAATTTTCTGCTTAAAAATTATAATTCTAAAAATTTGGATATAACTGACGCAAGACTTACGCTGGATGCGATGAATAATTTTAAGCCGGATTATATTATAAACTGCGCCGCATTTGCCTTTGTGGATTTGGCGGAAGAAGAAAAAGAAAAGGCGGACGCCGTTAATCATCTGGGCGCTCAAAATTTGGCCGAGGCGGCGCTGGCGTTAGACGCAAGAATAATACATATAAGCACCGATTATGTGTTTGACGGAACAAAAAAAACGCCGTATTTTGAAGATGACGAAACAAATCCGATAAACGAATACGGTTTGTCTAAACTTAAAGGTGAAAATGCCGTAAAAGATTCGGGAGCAAGTTATATAATACTGCGCACTTCCTGGCTATACGGGAAAAATGGGAAGAATTTTGTCAACACGATACTGAAATTAGCCGACAATCAAAAAAAAATAGAGGTTGTAAACGACCAGATAGGGTGTCCTACATACACAAAGGATGTGGCCTATGCAATATCCGAAATTATCCTTAAGGATAATTCAAAAAATGAAATATACCATTTAACTAACAGCGGCTCGGCTTCATGGTATGAATTTGCGCTCGAAATAATTCATGTATTTAAGAGAACAAATTGTGAAATAATTCCGGTAAGCACGGATAAGTTTGTCAGACCGGCAAAAAGACCCTTTAATAGCATATTGGATAATTCGAAGATTAAGGAAGATTATAATATCGAACTCAGGCACTGGAAGGATGCCCTCAAAAAATACTGCAACGATATAGGATATTTTATCAGATAGCCCGTTATAATAAAGGGGCGCTTTGTTTTTATCCTGCGCAAATTTATATTAAAGCTAAAAAAGTAAAAAGGTGTTTATGTATAAAAGTTTATTAAGTAAGATTAAAAATAGATTTTTGACCGGTTTAACCGTGGTTATTCCGGGTGTTATTACGGTTTTTGTCATTGCATGGCTTTTGAGGGAAGTCAATCGATTGTTTAGTCCATTTTCTTTCTTTTTAAAGCGTTATATTCATGTATATATACCCGATATCGGGTTAATATTGCTGTTTGCTTTAATTCTCTTTGCCGGTTTTTTTATCACGAATTGGATAGGCTTAAGGCTTGTTAATTTTTATGAAAATGTTATGCTTAAAATTCCGCTCGTAAGTTTGTTGTATAAATCAACAAAACAGTGGGTCGATATATTTTCTCCGAATAAAACTTCTTTTAAAAAATTTATTTTAGTAAGGTATAACGATAATAAATATATTTACGGTTTTTTGACTTCTAATACCAGAATAAAAGAAGGCAGCGATGAAAACGATTATGTCGTTGTATATGTGCCGACAAATCATCTCTACATCGGGGTTAACATAATTGCAAGTAAAAATGATATAATAGAAACTAATCTTAGTGTCGAGCAGGGGATTAATATTGTTCTTTCCGCCGGCATAGCGTTTCCGGATAAATTATAATCATTTAACTTTAAAAGGGGATTAAATCTAAAATAAATATGAACATATTAGTAACAGGCGGGGCGGGTTATATCGGATCGCATACGGTTATCAGTCTGATTGACAACGGGTTTTCGGTTACGGTAGTGGATAATTTTTGCAGCGGCCATATCGAAGCGCTTGACGCCGTAAGCAAGTACGAAAATAAAAAAGTTAAAGTTTATAATGCCGATTTTTCCGATATTAATGTAGTTGAAGATATAATTAAAAAACATAATATAAACGGAGTAATTCACTTTGCCGCCCACAGCCTTGTCGGAGAATCGATGGATGACCCTCTTAAATACTATAAAAACAATGTTGCCAAGACAATTTTGTTCCTTGAATTTTTAAAAAAATCGAGCATAAACCATTTTGTGTTTTCGTCTTCCGCAGCTGTTTACGGTATTCCGGATAAGAATCCTATAGACGAAACAAGCCGGCTAAATCCTATAAATGTTTATGGAAGCACCAAACTGGCGGTTGAAAATTTGCTTGCCGGCATGGACAGGGCTTACGGATTTAAATATATATCCCTGAGGTATTTTAATGCGGCAGGAGCAAATAAATCAGGACTGATAGGGGAAGATCACCGTCCCGAGACGCATCTTATACCGAAGGTTTTAAAATCCGTTGCGGCGGGAGAAAATAAAGCGGTTGTTTTTGGCAATAACTATCCGACTAACGATGGAACTGCAATAAGGGATTATATTCATGTGGATGATTTAGCAAATGCTCATGTTTTATCGCTTAAATATTTAATAGAAGATAAAAAGAGTAAAAGCGGCGTCTATAATCTTGGCTGTGAAAAAGGGTATTCCGTTATGGATATTCTTAGAAAGATAGAGGAAATAACGGGAAAGAAACTAAAAATAGAGTTTGCGGGAAGGAGGGAAGGCGACCCCTCCGTTTTAGTGGCAAGTTATGAAAAGATAAAAAAAGAGCTGGGCTTTGAATTTAAATATAATATAGAAGGCATTATCAGCTCCGCATGGAACTGGCATTCAAACCATTTAAACGGTTATATTGCAACATAGAGGCATGTTTTATTTATGAAGCTAAAAACTTACGCTCTGTTCCCCGCGTTTTTTTCATTTATTATCGATAACAAATTTAGAAATTTGTTTGAAAATATGGAAAAAAATGTGGAACTTATGGGGGTTAAATCAGGCATGAAGGTTCTTGAGGCGGGGTGCGGAAGCGGATTTGTAACAGAATTTTTATCAAAAGCCGTTGGAAACGAAGGGTCGGTGATTTCTATCGATATCCAGGAAAAGATGATAAAAAAGGCTCAAAGGAAAAGAGGATATTTGCAAAATGCCTTTTTTCGCGTTTCCAGCGCATCCGATTTAAGCAGCGTCAAAAATGAGGAAATAGACCTTGCTTTTCTTTATTATTCGTTTCATGAGATAGAAGATAAAGAAAATGCCGTTTCCGAGTTATTTCGCGTAATAAAGCACAACGGAATGCTGTCGATTAAAGAACCCCGGTTTGAAGTTTTTGAAAAAGACAGGGAATCTTATAAAGAACTAATAATAAGCAAAGGTTTCAGGTTTATCGAGAGTATTAAAAATTGTGATTTTTTAGGATGCTATCTTAAATTTGTTAAGAATTGATATATTTTATAAGAATGCACAACAGATTTTATATAGAAGAAGAAATTAGCCCTTATTTGGGAAAGGAAATAGCCTTAAGTTCGATAACAGACCATATTAAAGCGTTTCGTAAAAAAGCGGATGATGAAATCAGGTTATACGACGGTTTGGGAAATGTGTATTCCGCAAAGGTTATCCAAATTTCAAAAAAATTTACCAAAGTTAAGCTGATATCAAAAGAGACTTTTTCGGAAAAAAAAACCAAAATTAACCTTTTTCTACCCCTTATCACATCCCACTTGATGGATCAGCTTCTTTCGAGGTTGTGCGAAATGGAAATAAGCGAAATTTTCCCCGTGGTTACCGAAAGATCTATTAATTTAAAAGACGGCAAAGAAATAGATAATAAATTATTAAAATGGAATAAGATTTCAAAAGGGGCTTGTGTTTTAGCGGGTAAAGCCTTTTCAACAATAATTAATAAACCCGTAAGTTTAAAAGATTCGTTTAGATTGGCGGCAAATTTCGATATTAAATTGATAGCATCCCCAAATGCCAAAATGTTTTTAAAGGATTACCTGATGTCTAAAGATTTTCTTTCCAAGAACTTTTCCGCAGGCTTATTCATAGGACCGGAGGGCGATTTTTCCGGGCAGGAAATAAAGCTTTCAGGGGAGTTTGGTTTTATACCGGTAAAGTTGTCTAATTATATTATGAGCACATTTGTTGCATCAATGTATCTTGTCTCTAATTTAACCTGTTTTGCTTTGCAGGGTGAAAATTATGCATCTTAAATTTGTAGAGCTTTTTGGATTTAAAACCTTCCCCGATAAAATAAGAATACCTTTTGATACAGGCATAAATATCATCGTAGGACCGAACGGATGCGGCAAGACCAATATCGTCGATGCGATTAGATTTATTCTGGGGGAGCAAACGCTTAAGGATTTACGCTTAAGAAATATGAACGATATTATATTTCACGGCTCTAATTTAAGGGGGCAATCTTCCGTCGCCCTGTGCAGGGGTGTTTTTGTAAATGACTCGCCCATTGATTTTAAATATAAGGATTTTTCGGAAATTATGGTGGAAAGAAGGCATTTTAAAAATAAGGAGACCGAATACAGGATAAACGGATTTTTGGTTTCCTACAGGGAATATCTGGGCTTTTTTAATGAAAGCGGTTTATCGAAATACTATTCTATTGTGGATTCTTCCAAAATTAACGCCCTGTTAAACTATAAGCCTAACGATTTAAGGTTGTTTTTTGAGGAGGCATCGGGGATAACAAAGTATAAAACGCAAAAAAAATCGGCTTCAAAGAAATTAGAGGCGGCGCAATTAAATTTGTTAAGAATTAATGACCTGTATGGCGAGGTTGAGCGGCAGTTAACTTTGCTAAAAGGCCAGTCCGAGGTATTAGAGAAGTATAAAGAACTTGAAAAGGAGAAAAGGCTGTGCGATTATGTTTTATATGATAGATTAAAAAGAAAAATAAATTCGGATATAGATAAACATAATGAGAATTTAGATAATTATTCTTCGCTTTTTACCTCCCTTACGGCAAAAACCGTTTCTATTGAAAGTGATTTAACGGAACTAAAAACATTATTTGATAATCTTAACGACAGGTATAAACGCATCGCCAATGAAAAAAATAAAATTCTAATCGATATGACAAAATTAAATTCCGATATCGATTACGGAACCTTAACGATAAAAAAATTAGAATCGGAAATTGAAAAGAAAAATAGAGAAATAAGCGAACAAAATGATATAAAAAATAGAAACGCGGGTAAACTTGGAGATTATAAAAACAAGGAGTTATCGGATGAATTAGGCATAAAGGTTTTATATGAAAAGTTAAATGATTTAAATTTGATAGTTGCGGGGAAAAAGGAATCGGTTTTAAAAATTAAAGGTGAAGCGGAAATTATTAACGATGATATTTTAGATATAACGGAGAAATCCCAAAATGTTAATAATAAATTAATTTTTACCGTTAAAAATATAAAAAATATAGATGCGAGAATTTATAATACAAAAGATGTTATAGCAAAAATTTCCCAGGAAATTAAAACCCTTGAGGACAGTTTAGCCGTAAAAAACGATTTTATCCTTGAAACCGTAAAAGATATTAAAAATTTAAAGGGCATGCTGGTATTAGAAAACGAAAAACTATTGAAATCGTCAAATGAATTGGAAGCGCTTAAATTAGTTAAAGATAGTTTAGAAAAGGGACTTATAGAAATAGATGTTACAATATCCAAACTTTCGGATTTTATTATTAATCGCGAGGGTTTTCCCGAAGGGACAAAAAGGCTTTTGAATTCACGCAGGGATTATGAGGCTTATCCTTTATCCGATTTAATAGAGGCAGAAACAGGATTCGAAAATATTATATGGGCAGGTTTTGAAGACTTGCTTGAAGCCGTGGTGGTAAAGGGCATCGAGGATGCCCAAAAGGCATTAGATTATCTTAATAATGATAAAGCGGGGCAGGCAAAAATATTTATTCCGGGGACAAGAAACAATAGATTTTTACGGAAGGACTTGCAGGAACTTGCAGGCAGGCAGGACCTGCTCAAACAAAAAGGCATTGTCCCGCTGCGGGATAAAATAATATTAAATCAAAAGATTTGTCATGGCGGCACCCTTGACTTAGATGATATCGGGATGAATTTTTATTATTCTAAAAATGCGCAGGATATTTTAGATTATATAAAACAAACCGGTTTTTTCCCCGAAGTTAATATAATCACAAATGACGGCGTAATTTTTCTTTCGAACGGATTTATTATTGCAGGCAAGAATAAAAATGCCGAAAGTCAAAATTTGTTCATTAATAAGAAAAAATTATCCGAATATAAAAATTTAAAAGCGGATAAAGAAAAGGAACTAAATAAGGCGAATTTATTATTCGAAGAAACGCGTTTAAAAATTAAAGAGATTGAGGCCGTCATAGATAAATTAAATAAAGATATAAGATCAAAGGAGATGGATGAACTGACGGCAAAAAATGATATAAAGCATATGGACAGCCAGATAATTAAATCCTTCGAGCGGCTTAATATATTAAAAAGAGAGTTAGAAAATCTTGAATCGGAAAAAGCTAAAGCGCTATCGGAAGCGGAGATTCTGAAAGAAGAGCGGTTATTATTGGAAGATGAATTAAAAATAAAGTCTCAAGAAAAGCTAATCCTCGAAACAAAACTAAAATCTTTTGAGGATGAATTTGAAAATGTAAAAGAAGATGAATTAAAATTAAAAATAGAAATCAATTCGGCGGAGCAAAATCTTAATTTTTTAAAAAAAGGGATTAAAGATTTGGAAAGCTTGCTGCCGGGTTACTCGAAAAGACTTGATAATTTAAATCTTCAGATTGACAATATTAAAAATGAAATAAGGCAGACTGCGGGCGATATAGAGGGCAAACAAAAGAACGCCTGCGGTTTAAACGATGCCCTTACATCTAAAGAGTCCGAAATTAAAACACTTGAGGTTGATATGGGAAGTACAAGGGATAGCATAAATAATATCGAAAAAGACCTGGAAAACGCAAAAAGAGAAAAAAGCAATATAGAAAAGAAAAGGGATACTGCGTTAACATATATAAATATGTATAAAGAAAAATTGGCGGAATTAAATTCAGGCGAGTTTTCCGAAAACGAACCCATTTCAAGAATCTCGGGGCATAAGCCCGATACAAAATCCCTTAATTTTTTGGATGCCGGCGGTGATTACGATAAATTAAGCGAAGAAAATATTAAAAAAAATATAGAAGAACTTAAAATTGCAATGTCAAACCTCGGAGATATTAATATGAATGCAACAAATGAGTACGGGGAGGCTTTAAACCGTTTAGATTTTTTACTGGCGCAAAAGACTGATCTCGAAGGCTCTATTAAATCCTTAGAAAATATAATAAAGAAATTGGACATGGTATCGAAAGAAAAATTTAGTTCAAGTTTAAAGCAAATCAGGCTCAAATTTAACGAATTATTTATTTTTTTATTCGGGGGCGGCCACGCAGATATTTTAAATGTGTCATTGGAAGAGAGAAATGAAACCGACGAAAATGATATACAGGGGATGGAAATTAATGCGCAAATACCGGGGAAAAAGTTTTCGGGTATAAATATTCTATCCCAGGGAGAAAGGGTTTTAGTTGCGATAAGCCTGCTTTTTTCCATTTTTTTGGTGAAAAAAACGCCTTTTTGTGTGATAGATGAAGTGGATGCGCCGTTAGATTATGCAAATAATGCCAGATATAACAGGCTTATAAGCGAGATATCCAATCATTCACAGGTAATTTTGGTAACCCATAACAAAAAAACTATGGAGATAGGCAAGAATATATTCGGAGTGACATCGAAACAGCCGGGGATTTCCAAAATAGTTTCGGTTTCAATGAATTAACGGGAATTTACGATAAAAATTAATTTTTAAAAATAAGGGTTAATTAATGAAAGTATTTGAAAAATTTAAAAATTTTAAGGACAGTCTTAAAAAAACGAAAGAGGCGTTATCGGAAAAAGTAAATTCCATTTTTAGTTTTACCAAGCTTGAACCTGAAGGTTTAGACAAGCTCGAAGAGGCATTAGTCTTATCCGATATATCTTTCCAAACGGCTAACGAAATAGTCGAGGGAATCAAAAAACGGGTCTTAAAAACCAAAGGCGGTGGAAACGGGCAAAGCCGGTTAACGGAAAGCGTAATTAAAGATGCCCTAAAAGACGAGATTAAGAGCAAAATATCAAAAGATTTCCCGGGGATTAATATAAACAACGAAAAAAACATTTTTTTGATTGTCGGAGTGAACGGGGTAGGGAAGACCACTACCGTGGGGAAGCTCGGTAAATATTATGCCGGCATGGGTAAAAAGGTTATTATTGCCGCCTGCGACACATTTAGAGCCGCGGGAAAAGAGCAATTGGAAGTCTGGGGAAGTCGTACGGGCACCCCGGTGGTATCCGGAAAAGAAAACCAAGACCCCGCATCCGTTGCCCATGACGCCGTTCAAAAATTAAAAGACAAAGATTTTAATCTGCTGATAATCGATACCGCAGGAAGGCTTCATAATAAAAAGCATCTGATGGAGGAATTATCAAAAATAAAAAGGATTATCTCGAAAACAAACGGACGTCCTCCCGACGAGACATTTATTGTAATAGATGCGAGTCTGGGGCAAAACTCTCTGGTTCAGGTAGAGCAATTTAAAGAACTTATAGATATTTCAGGGGTTATCATTACAAAATTAGACGGTTCGGCAAAAGGCGGAATAATTATCGATATCATACATAAACTAAATTTACCCGTTAGATTTATAGGCACTGGCGAGTCCCCCGATAAAATATCCGAGTTTTCCCCTGAAATTTTTGCGGACGGGCTGTTTTAATTTAAAATTTTAATTTTGATTTGCTTTACAAGCTTTTAAAAAAAATATAAAATAAAAAACTTATGGACTATAAAAACGCAGGTGTTGACATAGAGGCGGGAAAAAAAGCGGTTTTTGATATTTCCCAGGTAGTGAAAAGCACTTACACTAAAGGGGTTATCGATAACTTTGGTTTATTCGGTTCGTTATTTTCTATAGGCGAGCTTAATTTTAAAAATCCGGTTCTGGTTTCTGGGACGGACGGGGTGGGAACAAAACTTAAGGTCGCCTTTGCCGCAAATAAACACGACACCATAGGTATTGACCTTGTTGCAATGAGCGTTAACGATATTGCATGTTTGGGAGCTAAACCGCTTTTTTTTCTCGATTACATATCCACTTCGAACTTAAAGCCCGATGTTATTACGGAAATCGTCTCGGGAATAGCGGAGGGGTGTAAATTGGCAAAATGTTCGCTTCTGGGGGGCGAAATGGCTGAAATGCCTTCTTTTTACCTGAAAGATGAATACGATTTAGCCGGCTTTGCCGTAGGCATAGTTGAAAAAGATGAAATTATTAACGGTTCCAATATCGGAGAAGGCGACAAAATAATAGGCGTAGCATCCAGCGGCTTGCATTCAAACGGTTATTCTTTAGCCCGTAAAATAATATTTGAACTTATGGGGCTAAATATTAACGATGTTCTGCTATCTTCCGGCAAAACCGCGGGAGAAGTTCTGTTGGAGCCCACTATGATTTATTCCGAACTTATACAAAATCTTAAAAAAAACTTCAAAATAAAAGGAATTGCCCATATAACGGGGGGAGGATTACCCGAAAACCTCATTAGAATTTTACCCGATAATATTACGGCTAAAATAGATAAAAGTTCATGGAAAATGCCGGAGCTTTTTAATATATTAAAAGAAAAGGGCGGGATTGAAGATAACGAATTTTATAAAGTATTTAATGCGGGCATAGGTTTGGCCATAGTGGTCGGTAAAAATGTTTTAAATGAGGCGCTTTCTTTTATTAACGATTTAGAATATACAGATTCAAAACGGTTCGCGGCTTATGAAATCGGCGAAGCCGTTTTTTCGAAAAAATCCGCAAAGGATGTCATGTTATATTGATTAATGATGATTATTAACCGAAAAGTTATTTTAAAATTAATAACCCCGTCCAATGACTTCAAACACAGTTAATCCGCAAGATAATAAAAATTGCGTTATTTTAGCATCGGGCAACGGTTCAAATGCTTTAAATATAATTAATCATTTTTTGACCGGCAAAAAAAATAATGGTATTAACATAGTTGCCGTTGTTTCCAATGTAGCAGCCGCCCCCGTGATAGAAAAAGTAAAAAAAATAGCCCCGTTTATTCCCGTTTTTGCCATACCTTTTAATAATTTATCGGAAAGAGATGCATTTGAGAGCGAACTTGAAAAGATAATTAAAAATTACGGCGTTGAATTGATTATTCTTGCAGGGTTTATGAAAGTGCTCTCCAAAGAATTCGTGTCAAAGTTTTCACATAAGATAATTAATATACATCCTTCATTGCTGCCGTCTTTTAAAGGGAAAGACGCAATTAAAAAGGCTTATGATTACGGCGTAAAATATACGGGGGTGACCATACATTATGTAACGGAGGAAGTTGATTCCGGGCCTATAATATTGCAAGAGGTTGTTAAAATAGATGAAGGGGATACTATCGAATCGTTAGAGGCAAAAATACATAATATCGAGCATAAAATTTATCCTGTCGCTTTAGAGTTGCTGGCAAATAAGGCTTATAAGGCGGGGTAATTTAATATCGCAAAATTATTAAACCTGTATTCCCGTGATACCCGCTGCAATAATTTAATTTATTCCTCAAGTCTAAAATTAAGGTAATGTAATAATTAATTTATTATTGGTATAAATTTGAATCCAACTATTAATCGAGAAAATATATTTAACAAATTAAGATTTATATCCTATATCGGCATATCTATAAATCTGATTTTAACGCTGGCCAAGTTTTATATCGGGATTGCCGGGCATTCTACTGCTCTTGTGGCGGACGGCTTTAATTCACTCTCCGATATATTCGCAGGTTTTGTTGTTTATCTGTCTTTTAAAATATCAAGCAAACCTGAAGATAAGGAGCATCCATACGGTCATGCAAAGGCTGAAATGATCGCTACTTTTGTCGTTGCCTTAATCCTGTTTCTTTTCGGGTTTTCGATTATAGTATGGTCGTCTTTAAAACTATATTTCCATCAATACGAAAAGCCTGCTTTAGATACATTAATCGTTGCATTATCGACCGTTATTATAAAGGAAATTCTTTATAAATGGACTTTAAGATGGGGAAAACTTTTAAAATCCTCGGGTTTGGTTGCTACGGCTTACGATCACAGGAGCGATGTTTTTGCGTCGATTGCCGTTGTAATCGGCATTTTGTTTGCAATAAAGGGCTATTTTTATATGGACCCTGTTGCCGGAATTGTCGTTAGTTTTTTTATTTTTCGTCTTGCGGTAAAACTTATAAAGGAATCTATCGGTAATCTTATGGATGAAAGCCCGCCCGCCTTTGTTATAGATAAAATAAAAGCCGTGATTACAGGAGTAAAAGGAGTAGAAAGAATTACAAGCATAAAAGTTAGAAGGTCGGGGCCGTATCTTTATGTAGATGTCGAAATAGAGATTAATCCGAATATGACCGTGAAAATGTCCCATGATATTGCGGAAAATGTTAAAGAAAGATTAATAATTTCCAATCAGTACATAAACGAGGTTATGGTTCATATAAACCCTTATGATAATCACATGGCCAAATAAAGATGAATTTTGACAAAAGTCACATAGGCATTAGATAAATACGGTTATAATATACCTGAATATTATATATGGGAAGAGGCGGGCGCATATAATTATGGATATTTATGTTCAAATAAAAAATAAAAAAGGGGAAGTATTTAAGGTTGTCAATTTTGGAAGGGATGATTATTTTGAATTTTTTAAAAAACATATCGGCGAAATAAAGGGTGAAAAGGATTTTCCTATATTTTTCACGGAATTTAAAATTAATAATTACCTCGATGTCAAAAAAGTTAAGCAACTCAGGGAAGAGATTAAAAATATTGCAGGGCTCATAGGAAAAGACATCGAGAAATACAGAGAATTACTTGAAAAAAGGGCGCGAATAGAGGCGGATATTCTTAACCATTCTTCTTTAAAGAATTTAATGATAATAGGCGCAAATAGGCTTGAAGAGATGGGCGATGAAATTGGCGAAACAGGAATTGACAATCAGCTAAAAGTTATCAGGGAAGAGATTTGCAAGCTCGACGAAAACGAGCTTTTTTTGGATAGGGAAAGGGATAAACTTAAAATGCTATTCGATGTTGAATTATTATTTGATATATTACAGGAAAGCATTAAATCATCGTCCGGCATTTATATTAAGAATTAACCCAAAATTAAAATCACCGGCCTCATTTATTTTGGACTTTTCAAATTAATATTGTATTCTTTAATTTTTTTTCTTAAGGTGTTCCTGTTTATTCCCAATAATTGAGAGGCTTTTATCTGATTGCATTTGCATATATTAAGTATTTCCTCTATGACCGTCTTTTCGGTTGTTCCTATAATTGTTTTATATACATCATTTAAATTGGTATTTTTAATTTTTTCTATATAGGTTTTTATGCGCTGCCTTATAATATCCTCGAAAGAGCCGATATCGCTTATCTGATCCTTTGCATATTTTTGCGAATTTATTATATTACCCGTATTGATTATCTCTTTAAAATCTTCTGGCGTTAATATGGAAGATGGAGACATAACCATTGCCCTTCTTATGGCGTTTTCAAGCTCTCTTATATTTCCGGGGAAATTGTAAGATTGCAGGTATATCATTGCGTCTTCATTTAGCTGCTTTTCGGGAATAAAAAACTCTTTTGCGAATTTTTTAATAAAAAAGTTTGCCAAAATCGGTATATCGGATTTCCTTTCTCTTAACGGAGGCAATGTTATTTCTATGACATTTAGCCTGTAATATAAATCCTCTCTAAATTTCGAATCTTTAATCATTGTTTTTAGATTTTTATTGGTAGCCGCTATAATCCTCACATCTATCTTTATGGGTTTGTTTGATCCAATGTGTTCGACCTCCTTCTCCTGCAATACCCTTAAAAGTTTGGCCTGCAGGTTTAACGGCATATCTCCGATTTCGTCAAGGAATATGGTGCCGCCGTTTGCCTGAACGAATTTACCTTCCCTTTTTTCATTTGCGCCGGTGTATGACCCCTTTTCATGGCCAAATAGCTCCGATTCAAGCAGTTCGGAAGGAACCGACGGGGTATTTACCACTACAAACGGCTTATCGCTTCTTATGCTGTTTAAATGTATAGCTCTTGCGACCAATTCCTTGCCCGTGCCGGATTCCCCCAGAATTAATACGGTAAGATTATTGTGGGATAATTTACCTATCGTTTTGAAAACTTCCTGCATAGTCTTTGATTTCCCGACTAATAGCGTATCAAGAAAATCATCGCTTCTAAGCCCTTCCCCCGTTTTTGAATATTCATCCTTTTTAATTTTATTAATTATGCCTACAATTTCGTCCAGTTCAAACGGTTTGGTTATGTAATCGTAAGCCCCCTTCTTCATTGCATCTATGGCATTTATCATGGTATTTTGAGCGGTCATTATAATGACATTAGGTTTGTAGGGTAATTTCTTTGTATATGATAGAACCTCCATACCGTTTATTTTTGGGATTCTAATGTCTAAAAATACGGCAAAGTATTCATTCTGCTGAATATAGGAGATTGCCTTTTCTCCATCCGTTGCGGTATCTATTATGAATTCATCTTCTAAAAGCTTTTTCAGTACATATACCAAACTTTCTTCGTCATCGACTATTAATATTCTATTTTTTTGCATCTTTTAATTAATTATATCACATTAAATATTATATAAAATAAACATCGATATAATCGTCTTCTTCTATTTCAAAGGTATTCTCGGGGATTGATATAACGGAGTTTATGTGGCCGAGGGCGCTAATCATTGCCGGACCGTGTTTTTTGTAATCTTCGGAATAAAAGCATCCATTTTTACTGTAAGTGTAGGCAGGAATAAATTCTCTTCTTTTATGGTTTTTGATATATTTAAATAAAGACCGTGATTTTGCGGTTCTAATACTATTTTTTATGTCAATCTGGTTTCCGATAAACGGCTTTAAAAAAACGACTAAACAGGTAAAAAATGCCATAGGATTACCCGGAAGCATAAATACGGGTATGTTGTTATTAAAGAGTCCAAATGAAAATGGTTTGGCAGGCTTTATGGCAACCTGCCTGAATTTAATATTAAGCCCTGATTCGATAAGCGCTTTTTCCGTAAAGTCCTTTTCTCCAAAGGATGCCCCGGCCGAAGTTATTATAATCTTGCTTGACTTCAAAGCCGTTCTTATCGCATTTTTAATCACGGTCAAATTGTCTTTGCATACGACGTTTTTCACCACCGAACAGCCGTTTTGAGATAAAAAAAGTTCTGCCAATATTCCATTTGAGTTAAAAACCCTGCCATACCTGAATCTTTGATTTAAAGTCAATATTTCATTACCCGTTGAAATTATCGAGACGGGGATTTTTTCATATACATTAATCTGTTTAATATTGCAAGAAGCAAGTAAGGCAATGACTTCCGGCGTTAATCGGGTGTTTTTATCTAAAATCTTGCCCCCTTCTTTTATGTCCTCGCCCTTTTTCCGGACATTTTTATTTGATTTAATAGGCGATGTTATGATGAGGCGGCCGCCTATAACCTTTGCATCCTCTAAAGGCAAAACGGCGTCTAATTTGTCCGGTAAATAGCCGCCGGTCATTATTTTTACTGCCCTGTCTTCCCTGATATTTTTTTTCGAGTTATCCCCGGCATATATCGTATCCGGCTCTATCTCTAATCTTAATTCCCCCGAAGTTATATTTTGCGTTAGCGAAGATTTTAGGGCATAACCGTCCATTGCCGAATTATCCTCGGCCGGAAGGTCTAATTTTGACGGCACATCCCTGTAAGCTACCCTATTTAAAGAATCTAATAAGGGGATGTTTTCGGATTTTACCTTGATTTTAATGGAATTTAATATCTTTAAAGCTTCATCAAAGCTGGTCATAATAATGTTTTATTCTTCACTGATTTATTTTAAGAATTTCCCCCGGATAAATTGCGTTAGGGTTCTTAATATTGTTGTCGGCCATAATATTCTTAATATTGCCATGAAATTTTAAGGCAATCGAATATAAAGAATCTCCAAATTTTACCCGATAATGTAAAAAACCTTGATTTGCTTGAGGGTGATTATTATGAATATAGGAGTATTTGCTATTAAAGCCTTTCCTTTTTATGAATATTTTTTCTCCGGCATGGATATCGTTTCCTGACATATGATTTATAATCCTTATCGTATTTAAAGAGACATTATAGTCACGCGATATGCTCCATAGCGTCATACCCGGTTTAACAATTACATAGGCAAGCCGAAGATTTGCCGGCGCCGTCTTTATATGGGATATGCCCGGAATAGTAATTCTTTCTCCTACCCTGAGGACGCTATAGTTATTAAGCCCGTTATACCTCTCTAATGTTCCGAGGGATATTCCATATTTGGAAGCGATCCCCATAAGGGTGTCTCCGGGCAGAACGGTATAATAAGCATTATTTGTTATGTTTCTATAAACCGCCCCCTTTACGTTTATGCCCGGAATAGTAATTCTTTCTCCTACCCTGAGGACGCTATAGTTATTAAGCCCGTTATACCTCTCTAATGTTCCGAGGGATATTCCATATTTGGAAGCGATCCCCATAAGGGTGTCTCCCGGAATGACGGTATAATAAACATTATTTTCCGATCTTTCATAAGATGTGTCAACGACTTGAGGTTCTTGATTAATATATTTTTGGATATGCTTAAAATTTTTCATAAAAATTTTATATTTACTTGCAGGTATATTAAGCATAAATCCAGGATCATTCGGCGGGGTTGCATTTCTTAAAAGGTCTTGATTCATATGCCACAGCGTATATTCCGAAATACCGGCGCATTTTGCAAGAGCGTATAAATTGACGGAAAAAGGAACATTGACCTGTTTAAATTTGATAGGTTTTTTATAGATTATATTGTGAAACCCAAAATTTTCGGGGTCTTTCGCAATAATTGCGGCGGCAATTATTTTAGGGACATATCTCCTTGTTTGCCCTGGCAAAAGATACGGCCTATTTTGGGATATTGTCCAGAAATTTCCTCCTGGATATAGCGATAGAGCCCTTTCAATGGTTAACTCGCCGGAATTATAAGCCGCGGCGGCAAGATACCACGAACCGAACTTATTGAAGAGATCTCTTAAATATCTGCCTGCGGCATAAGTGGATTCAACGGGGTTTCTTCTTTCATCGACCCACCAGTTTGTGGTTAAACCAAACAGCCTTCCAGTAGATGGGATAAACTGCCACATTCCGCTGGCCCCGGCATAAGAATAAGCGGTGGGGGAAAAGCCGCTTTCAATCATGGCAAGGTATGCCAAATCGTTTGGTATGCCTAATTTATTAAAAACCTTCTTTATCATCGGAATATATCTTTCAGACCTTGAAAGAGCATATTTAAAAAATTTTCTACCCGCGGTTTGATAATAATGTATGTAATGGACGATTTCTTTATTTATTATCATCGGGAATATATGGGATATGTTTTTTTTGTAATTTGCGAGGCCGCCGCTTTTTGCTAAAAGTCCGGATTTAATTAAATCGGCGTTTGCTTCGCGGCTGCCGGAATCCGCCGCTTTTTGCTTCGGTTTTATTAAAACCAGCTTAGAATTTTCTTTACTATTCTTCGGCGTATCGGTTATATTGTTTTTTGATGATTTTGGAGTCTTGTCCGGAGCGTTACCCGCAACGGTTGAGTTTACTATGACTACGCTTGCGGAGTCTTGACGATTAACCTTGTTTTTTACTTTCTTGTTATATTTAGATGTTTTAAATCTTATCTGAATAAAATCCTGGTTATTAAGATTTGATGCAAAGACATGGCGGGTCGTTGAAATAAATAATATCAAAATTAAAAAGGCGCACAAGCCGTAACCTTTTAATCTTTTCATCACAAAGCCCCTCTCCGAATGGTTCTGTTTCCTTAAGTATAAATTTATCCGTAATAAAAACTTATCTATTTTTCTATTTTTCTAAAAAATGATTATAATGCGGTTAAATGCAAATGTCAAATTTATTTAAGAAATTCTTGACAATTTTATATAAATTTGGTTAAGTATTTAATGTATTATATGTCATTATAAGATTATCCTAATTAGTTAATCTTTTAAAAATCACGATTAATCAATTAATTTTAGAAGGGGTTAAAAATGCAAAAAAAGTATTTATTGGCACCGGGTCCCACTCCTGTTCCAGAGCGCGCCTTAGCCGATATGGCGCTTCCTATTATACATCACAGGGCTCCAGAATATTCGGTTATACTTCAAGAGGTTAGAGATAATTTAAAATATTTATTCCAGACGAAGCAGGAGGTTTTAATATTTACATCAAGCGGGACGGGGGCTATGGAAGGCTGCGTGTCAAATATTCTTTCGGCGGGAGATCATGCGCTTGCGGTAAGAGGGGGAAAATTTGGAGAAAGATGGTTCGATATATGCAAAGCATATTCCGTTAATGTAAAAGCTATAGATGTCGAATGGGGGCATACCGTTTCTCCCGGGGCAATAGAAGACGCCCTAAAAAATGACCCCGAAATAAAAGCGGTCTATATTCAAGCCTCTGAAACATCGACAGGCGTTTATCACCCGGTAAAAGAGATTGCGGACATCATTAAAAAACGGGAAAACACCATTCTTATAGTCGATGCAATTACCGCACTCGGAGTTGTCAGTATTCCGCAGGATGAGTGGGGAATAGATGTGATTGTTACCGGCTCGCAGAAAGCGCTTATGCTTCCCCCCGGGCTTGCATTTGCTTCTCTTAGCGAGAAAGCCTGGAGTTTTGTCGAAAAATCTACTCTTCCCAAATATTACTTTAACTTCAAAAAAGAAAAGAAGTCGTTAGAAAAAAATCAAAATGCTTACACTCCTAATGTACAGCTTATAATTGGATTAAGAGAGGTGTTAAGAGAGATTAAGGAGGAAGGGCTGGAAAAAGTCTTTGAAAGGCATGCAAGGCTTGCAAATGCCACAAGGTTGGCAGTTCAAGCTTTAGGTTTAAAACTTTATACGGCAGATAAACCTTCAAATGCTCTCACGGCTGTTTGGGCGCCCGATGGAATGGATGCGGGGAAAATAACAAAGCTTATAAGGGAAAAATACGGCATCACTATCGCCGGCGGACAGGATGCCGCAAAAGGCAGGATATTTAGAATAGCGCATTTAGGTTACGCAGGCTGCTTTGATGTAATAACCGCTATTTCCGCATTAGAAGCTGTTTTAAAAGAATTAGGCTATAAATTTGAACTTGGCATCGGACTTAAAGCCGCTCAAAAAGCCCTTTTTGGCGAGTAAATTATTGGAAAAGCACGTTTTAAATATATATGGTATGATAGGAGGAGAATAAATGCTTAAGGTTCTTGTTAGCGATAAACTTTCAAAAGAAGGCGTAGATATTTTAACTAAAACAGGGGAGATTCAAGTTGACATTAAAACCGGCTTGAAACCCGAAGAGCTTAAAGCAATAATCCATGAATATCACGGCATAGTCATCAGAAGCGCAACCAAGCTTACCAAGGATATAATAGAGGATGCAAAAAATCTAAAAGTTATCGGAAGAGCCGGAAGCGGCCTCGATAACGTGGATAAAGCGGCGGCAACAGCGGCAGGCGTAGTCGTTATGAACACGCCCGGCGGAAATACGATAACCACCGCCGAACTTACATTTGGAATGCTGCTTGCCATGTCAAGGCATATACCGCAATCATTTCTTTCGATAAAAGAAGGCAAATGGGAAAAAAGCAAGTTTCAGGGAACAGAGGTTTACGGTAAAACATTGGGTATAATCGGTATGGGAAATATTGGACAGGTACTTTATAAAAGGGCAAAATGTTTTGGCATGAATGTTATGGGATACGATCCTTTGCTGTCTAAAGATAAGGCTTTGGAACTTGAAATAAACCTTGTAAGCCTCGATGAAATATACGCAAGTTCAGACTACATCAGCGTTCATACGCCTTTGGTAAAAGAAACCAAGGGCATGATCAACAAAGAAACTATAGCGAAAATGAAAGACGGGGTCAAACTTTTAAACATTGCAAGAGGGGGCATAATCAACGAAAGCGATCTTTATGAGGCTTTAAAATCGGGAAAAGTTTCATCCTGCGCCCTTGATGTCTTTGAAGTCGAACCGCCTGAGGGCAACCCTCTTTTAACGCTTGATAACCTGATTGCCACTCCGCATCTCGGGGCATCGACCGAGGAGGCTCAAGTTAATGTCGCCGTTGCAATTTGTAATCAGATTGTTGACTATCTTATTAACGGAACTATAAAAAATGCGGTAAATGTTCCGTCCGTCACAAAAGAAGAGGTCGAAGTAATAGGGCCGTATCTAAATTTAGGAGAAAAAATAGGCAAGCTTTTGGGAAATATTATAACGGGCGGGATTAAATCCATTAAAATAGATTATAACGGGGCTGTTTCCTCTCACAATACTAATGCCATAACCCCGAATATCGTCAAAGGCATTCTTTATCCGTTGCTTGGCGAAGATGTAAACTATGTTAATGCAATAGAAACCGCAAAAAAAAGAGGCATATCTATCGTAGAATCAAAATCGGAACAGGCATTGGATTACACGAGTACTATCAGTATTTTTGTTACTACCGATACAAAAACATTCTCTATTTCGGGGGCAATTTTCGGCAAAAAAAATCCATGGATAGTTAAAATAGATGAATACTCAATCGAAGCTATTCCCGAGGGGCATATACTTGTCTTATTCAATCTTGATAAACCGGGTGTTATAGCATCCATTGGAAAAGTTCTCGGAAGAAACAATATCAATATCGCAAGGATGCATTTGGGAAGATATAAGGATAAAGCGGTTTCTATTTTACAGTTAGACTCTCAGGTAGGTAACGGTGTCATTGAGGAGCTCAAGTCAGAACCAAATATAACCGGCGCAAAATATTTAGAGTTATAGTGAATAGAAAACACACAATAATTTCTTCGCAACCCCCTCCCGGAACAAGGGATTTTTTACCTCTTGAAGCCAAATTTATTAATATGGCCGCCGATACTTTGCTGGACGAATTCTCGAAGTGGGGATATAAAAGGGTTGCAACACCTAGCATCGATTATCTCGATGTATTTCTTTTAAGTTCAAAAGCCAATGAACTATTTAAAGTAGCCGATATCGGTTCCGGAGAGATGCTTTCTTTCAGAAGCGATTTCACGCCTCAAATCGGCAGACTTAGCTCGGCATTAAGAAATTCCAGTATGTTGCCGTACAAGTTTTCATACTTTGGACCTGTTCTGCGAAACTTTGATCCTATTTTGGGAAAGTCTCGCGAAATATGGCAGGCAGGGGCTGAGCTAATAGGCCCGGAAAGTCCCGAAAGCGATGCCGAACTCATTATTATGGGTATCGAATCCTTAAAAAAACTTAATGTTAAGGATTTTAGCGTTGATATAGGCAATGTAGAATTTTTCAGAGGCATTGTTTCGGATATAGATGAGCCTGCCAGGAATAAAATCGAAGAATTTACCCTGAGGAAAGATTCCTCGGGTTTAAACTCTTTTTTGGAGGATTTATCTTTACCGGATGGCAAAAAGGATATTATCAAAGAATTGCCTTTTATGTTCGGCGAAAAAGCCGTTATAAAAAGGGCATGGAAAATGACGGATAACGAAAGGGCGATAAATGCTCTTGAAACTATGGAGCGGGTTATTTCGTACATAAAATCGTACAAACTTGAAAAATATATCACAATCGATTTAGGAGAAATCAGGGGTTTAAATTATTATACGGGGACTATTTTCGAATGTTTCATACCGCATGTCGGTTATGAAATTTTTGGGGGAGGCAGATATAATAACTTAATTGGAATGTTTGGAGAAAATTGTGCAGGAGCAGGTTTTGCCGTTAATTTAGATATATTGAGCAAATATGTTGATTTCCCTGATTTCAGGAGCGATGACTTTTTAGTTTTTAATAAAACGGATAATAAAAAATTGGAAGTCGAAATAATTATGTTTTTGAGGAAAAAAGGTTTGAAAGCCGAATCCGATTTTATGGATTATGATTATTCGGATGCTTTAAAGTATGCGGAAGAACAGGGTATAAAACATGTCGTATATATACAAAATAATGAAGGCAAAACGCAGTTCGGCAGAGCGGAGCCCGAAGAAAAATATTACATTTTATTAAAAAACATTTATAATAATAGCGAAAAAAGATTTAGAACCATGGCAGGTTTTAAAAAATACCTTGAATTATAGATTATTAGCAAGGTTAATTAAAATTAATTTAATTTAAACAAAGGATTTATGGGAAAAAAAAATATTATTGTCGTAGGTCTTCAGTGGGGAGACGAGGGAAAGGGAAAAATAGTGGATTTATTGGCGAAAGATGCCGATATTATAGCCCGTTATCAGGGCGGGAATAATGCAGGGCATACCGTTGTGAACGGGGATTTAAGCCTTGTGTTTAGACTCGTTCCATCGGGGATACTCAACGAAGAAAAAATCTGCATTCTGGGCAACGGCGTAGTTGTGGATCCGGCGGTGCTGTTTGAAGAATTAGATGCTTTAAAAAAAATAGGCATAGATATTAAAGACAGGCTTTTTGTCTCCAATAAATGCCACATAATTATGCCTTATCATAAAAGGCTTGACATTGCAAGAGAAAGGCTAAGGGGCGCCGGCATGATAGGGACAACCGGAAGGGGGATAGGTCCGGCTTATGAAGATAAAGTTGCTAGGCTTGGCATTAGAGCGGTAGATCTGCTTGACAGAGAATTGTTATACGATAAGATTGTTTTAAGTTTAAAAGAAAAAAACTATTTGTTTAAAAATGTTTTGGGCGAAGATATGTTCAGCCCGGACGATTTAATCGACGAGTATTTTAAATTTGGAACAAAATTAAAAGATTTTCTAATCGATTCATCCAGTTTTGTAAACGAAAAACTTAAGAAGGGATTTAATATAATGCTTGAAGGCGCCCAGGGAACATTTCTTGATGTTGACCACGGGACATATCCTTATGTTACATCGTCTAATACGGTTGCCGGCGGCGCTCTGGCAGGCATTGGGCTGGGGCCGACTATAATCGATGAGGTAATAGGAATAACTAAGGCGTACACTACAAGGGTGGGGGAGGGTTATTTTCCCACCGAACTCAAGGAAGGAACGGGCAATATAATTCGCGATAAGGGCGAAGAATTTGGTTCCGTTACGGGAAGGCCGAGAAGATGCGGATGGTTTGATGCCAATCTTATCAGGGAGGCTAAAAATTTAAACGGTATAACAGGAATGGCCGTTACTAAACTCGATGTTTTATCCGGTATTACAAAAATAAACATTTGTACGGGTTATATGTTTAAAGGCGGTGTAACCGACCATCTCCCCCCTTCCATGGCAGATTATGATAAAATAACCCCGGTATATGAGGAAATTTCCGGATGGAGCGGAGAAATATCCGGTATAAAATCGTTCAAAGATCTTCCCGTAAATGCGCAGAAATATCTTTTAAGAATAGAAGAACTGACGGGTCTGTCGTTAAATATCGTATCCATTGGAAAAGAAAGAACGCAGACTATAATTTTAAAAGGCATATTTTAGGCCCTGAAAGGCATATTTTAGGATAATCGCTTGCTTTGCGAAAAATACATTAAAATAAAAAATTCGCTAAATTATTCACCTCATGTGAGATTTCTGGCTTTCCAGTCCTATCTAACCTCGCATCCCCTTCTGCACCAGTTAAACAGCATCCCCTATAACTTTGATAATAAAATTGTAGCCGATATCGGAACAGGCTTGGGAATATTGCCATATTTGCTTAAAAATAGAAATGCCGGAAAGATTATCGGCATCGATTCCGATAAGGAACTTTTAAATGCGGGCAGTTCTTTGGTAGAAGATAAAAATGCATATTTTATATGCGCAGACGGGTTTAATATGCCGATAAAAGATGCATCTTTCGATGCAGTTTTTATCAGGTATGTTTTTCAACATGTAAATTTATCGGATGATTTTCTCATAGAAGTAAAAAGGGTAATGAAGGATGACGGAATATTAGTTATAATAGATATAGACGATGAACTAAATTTATTTTATCCCGATTTACCCGAAAGGTCGGAAAATTTGTTTAAAATTTATTCGGAATATCAAAAATTAAAAGGAGGAGATAGATTTATTTCAAAAAAATTACCATCCTTTTTATCGGCACATGGATTTAGAGATATAAAAGTAAAACCATATACCGCAACTTTTTTTAGTAAAAAGGACAATGATTTTAATTTTGCGGGGTTAAAGGATGCTTTTTTATTAATTCAAAACGAGTTAGAACTTGTTAAAAATGACCTTTTTAAAGAAAATCTTATAGGCATGGCGGAATTTCACAAAGGCTTGAATGATTATTTTAATTTTTTAAATTCTAAAGAATATTTATTTATTTCGAAAACGGAGTTTGTAATCACCGGTAAAAAATGAAAACCGAATTAAGCGCATTTATAGCAATAAATAATAGAGAAATTTTGAAATTTATAAGGCAAAGGTCAAGGCTTATCACGGATCTTTCAAGGCCGATTATCTGGCTTTTATTCGTTGGTTTCGGCATTTCGACTATGGTTAAGATTAAAAGCGGTTCTTATATGCAATTTATCTTTCCGGGGATACTTGTAATGACAGTTCTTTTCAGATCTATTTTTTCTTCTATATCGATAATATGGGATAGGGAATTCGGGGTTTTAAAGGAGATTCTCGTTTCTCCCGTATCGAGAAAAACATTCGTATCCGCAAAGATAACATCGGGCGGTATTATTAGCACCATTCAGGCAATAATAATGCTGGCTTTTGCCCCTGCGTTAGGAATTAAAATTTCTTTAAGCATTTTTATTCTTACCGTTTTTTCCCTTTTTTTAATTTCATGTTCCATTACCGCCTTCGGAATAGTTATAGCCTCGAGAATGACATCCTTTGAGGGTTTTAATTCGATTATAAACCTTATAGTCCAGCCGATGTTTTTTGTAAGCGGCGCGCTTTATCCGATAAAAAGATTTCCATTTTTCTTAAAAATACTGGCTTATGTTAATCCCATAACATATTCTGTCGATATACTGAAGTATATCTTTTTTTATAACAAAAAAGTAAGTTTTTTTATCCCCGAGACCCCCATTATATTAGACTTTATTTTTATTTTATCATTTCTAATTATAATGATTTTTCTTTCTAATTATTTTTTTGAAAAAGAGGATAATTAAAAAATTTAAACAAAAATGAAGATTAATTTAAAGATATTTAAAAAATCTATCAGAAAAATAAAGGTTAAAAAACCTATAGAGAAAAAAGGCTTTGTCATCTTTCAGATTGACGGCCTTTCCTATGAAGCCGTAAAAAAAGCCTTGTCGCTTAATTTAATGCCCCATTTGAAAAAAATCATTACGGGGGACGGATACAGTTTTGACAAGTATTTTATAGGGGTTCCCAGCGATACCCCCTTTTTTCAGGCAGGACTTCTATACGGAGATAATGATAATGTGCCGGGATTCAGGTGGATAGAAAGAGAAACGGGAGACGAGATAATCTTTAAAAAACCTGAAAGCGCCGGTTATATCGAGGAGGCGCTCGCAAAAAAAAATCGCGGGCTTCTCAGCGGGGGTTCAAGTTATGTCAATCTTTTTGCGGGCGGAGCATCCAGGTCAACCTTCACGCTTTCAACCTTTTCTATTCGTTATTTATTTAAAAGAAAGGTTCGAAATTTTGATATTTTCATTGTGTTTATATTTCATATTTTTACCTTTTTAAAGACATTTATTTATGTTTTTTTTGAGTTTTTAATTGAAATATGGGAAAGGGTAGTCGATGTCGTAAAAAAAAGAGATATCCGTCCAGAAGGTCTTTTTCCGTTTGCAAGGGTTATGTCTAATGTTATATTTAAAGAAATAGAAACATTTGGCGCCATAATGGATATATCAAGGGGGGTTCCGTCTATTTATCTCGATTATATAGGCTATGACGAAATTTCCCATCATAGAGGACCGTATTCGATTAGCGCTTTAAGTACATTAAAGGCTATAGACAGAAAAATATATCATATTTATAAAGAAATAAAGAGGGCCGAAAGAAAATACGATTTTTTTATTATTTCCGACCACGGCCACACCCCGTCCATACCCTTTTTTCATTTAAATCATAAAAAAAAGCTTGAGAATATAATCGCAGATTATATTAAAAATGATAATTTCACCATTTATGAGTTTGATACGGGATACAATGCCGTTATAAAAAGATTAATTATATACATAAACGATTTTTTTAAAAGAGGGAAATGTAATAAAATTTTAAATAATTTTAGAGGGAAAATAGATACGAACAATAAGCCTGCCCGCGATTTCAATAAAAAAATAAATTGGGAAAGAGATAAAATAGTTTATATTATGAATTCAGGACCAATGGCCAATATTTATTTTTCGGGGAAATCATCAAAGATGTCCGTCGAGGAAGTCGAAAAATCATTCCCGTGTATAACTCTTATGCTTGCAAAAACCAGAGGCATAGGGTTTATTATGGGTCAGAATGATAATGGCGAAGCGGTTATTTTTGACAAAAACTCTCACAGGTTTTATCGTTTTTTAGACTTTTTTGAAAACGGTGCGGATAATTGTTCAAGTCTAAGGCATATTGTGGATGACTATGACAGCAAGGAAGAAAAGGATATAGCTCTTTCGTCTATCGAAAGGTTCTGTAAGTTTAATAACGCGGGAGATTTAATATTGTTCGGGAAATATGACGGCCGCCGCATAATAAATTTCGAAAATCAGCTGGGCGCCCACGGCGGCATAGGCGGAAAACAAAATATGCCTTTTGCCGTGTGGCATAGCAGCACGCCGTTTGCCTTCGGGTCAGTTAATAATTCTTGTAAAATTTATGAATTTTTGTATAATAATTATGTAGTTTGATTTATATTTGAAAAATCAAAATTATATAATATTTAATCGCACACCTGATGTCAGAATTAAGACAGGACCCAACAACAAGGGAATGGGTTATTATTGCTACGGAAAGAAGGAGAAGGCCTCACGAGTTTGACACCTTTCCTCCGTCTAAAAAAGAAATTAACGCAAACTCCTTAGAATATTCAGAGGATTGTCCATTTTGTTCGGGAAACGAATATCTTTCTCCAAACGAAGTTAAGTCATACAGGACGCCGGGAACAAATCCTAACTCAAAAGGCTGGTGGGTTCGGGTTATCCCGAATAAATTTGCGGCCCTTTCTCTCAACCCCGAGGTTAGCCTCTTATCACGCGGGGATGCAAAAGTTTTTAATACCGATTTTACAGGATATTTTTTCCCCAAAGCCACGGAGATTTTCCGAACCAAACCCGGAATCGGCGCTCATGAGGTGGTTATAGATACCCCAAAGCATAATGAAATGATACCTTTTTTTTCCGATAAGCAGGTTCAAGAGCTATTTTTGATGTACAGAGACAGATACTTAAGTTTAAGCAGGGATCCAAGGTTTAGATACATTATAATATTTAAAAATAACGGGGTTAATGCGGGAACATCCATAATCCATTCTCATTCCCAGATAATTGCGACCCCTATTATTCCGCTTACATTAAGAAATAACATTTCTCAGGCCAGATTTTATTATGACGAAATAGGCAGATGTATTTTTTGCGATATGATACAGGGAGAGATTGTGGACGGCAGGCGAATTATCCTGCAAACCGGCGATTTTATAGTTTTTCACCCGTTTGCTTCTACCAGTCCGTTTGAAACATGGATAATGCCGCTTGTGCATGAGCCGTGTTTTGCCTCTATGACGGTTGACAAGACTAAAGCTCTGGGAATTATCGTAAAAAAAGTTCTCAAAGGAATGCGCGATGCGCTGAACGACCCTGATTATAATTTTGTTTTTAACAATCCGCCTATAGCGGACGAAAAAGAGGATTATTATCACTGGAGTTTGAGGATTATTCCACGCCTTACCATGAAAGCGGGTTTTGAAATCGGAACCGGAATGTCCATAAACACTGCGATACCTGAAGAAACTGCCGAATTTATGAGGGGATTTTTAAAGGAGTAAAACTATATGATTAAAATTTTAGATAAATTCGATTCAATAATTTTTGATCTCGACGGAACATTAATCGATTCTTTTGAAGCTATTAACGATGCCTTCGATGAAGTTTTTTCCAGATTTCAGGGGAGAACCATAACTTTTCAAGAATCCAACTCTTATGTCGGCGTTCCGCTCGAAGGCCTTTTGGGCGAGCTTTTTGGAAAGGAAAATCAGGATGAGGCGATCGAGGTTTTCAGGAATAAATATAAAGAGGTTTGTTTTGAAAAAACTTCGCTGATCGGCGGGGTAAAAGAACTTTTAATTTATTTTAAGAAAAAGGGAAAGTCTTTAAATGTAGCCACAAACAAAACCGGTTCGATTTCAAGGAAATTACTGGAGCATTTAGAAATAGGCAATTTATTTGATTATGTTTTTGGCGTGTATGACGGACTTCCAGGGAAACCCTCCCCTGAAATGATTCAAAAAATAGTTGAAAAAACCAATGTTTCTTTATCCTCAACAATATTGGTAGGGGATTCCCCTATAGACATAATGACTGCTAAGAATGCAGGTATCCGCATTTTCAGCGTTGCATCGGGAAACCATTCCTATGAAGAACTTCAGTCGTTTAACCCTGATTTTATATCGATGTCTATCTCCGGATTAATGCCGAACGGTAATAGTAAATGATATATATCGGTGAAATAAATTATCTTAATGTTTATCCTATTTATTATTTTTTAAAAAAGGAAATAAAAATTCATCCGGAATTAAATTTTCTGGAGTTTATTTATGGAACGCCCGCTTTTTTAAATAAAGGCCTAAAATTAGGGGATATCGATATAAGCCCGTCATCTTCCTCTTATTATATTTT
The DNA here is from genome assembly GCA_021802425.1 of bacterium. GTDB lineage: Bacteria > SZUA-79 > SZUA-79 > Acidulodesulfobacterales > Acidulodesulfobacteraceae > Acidulodesulfobacterium. The sequence goes on from JAJZXJ010000002.1 coordinate 144,699, forward strand.
AAATCATAAATCGTCCGTCCTGTTTCCCGATCTTTCGATAAGCTCTCAAAAAACAGTCAAAAGCATTTATTTATTTTCCCAAAAACCCATTGAAGATTTTAACAAAGGCGAAGCTATTTATATAACTCCTGAAACATTAACCTCTTTAAATTTATTAAAGGTTTTATTGGTTGAAATTTATAAATTAGATTTTAATAATCTTAACTTTGTTACCCTGCCGTCAAGCGATAAGTTTGAGCTTAAAACTGAATTTAACGGCAGTAAAATGAACGGCAAAAATTTTTTGCATATCGGTAATAATGCTTTAAAATATAGAAAATTTATCCCCGAAGGTTATTTTGCGTACGACCTTGCCGATTTGTGGTATAAATTTACAGGTTTTCCATTTGTATTTGCGTTATTTATATTAAGAAAAGACGCTTACGATAAAAAGAAAATCGAATTCGAAATTCTTTATAAGTATCTTATAAAATCTAAAGAAAATGCTACCCGCGGTTTTAAAGAGGCTGCTTTATCCGTATTGAAGCTCGATGAATATAAATTTATATCGTATGAGGAACTTATAAATTACTGGACAGACTGTCTAAGCTTTGATTTTGGGGAAAGAGAAATTGCGGGATTTAAGCTTTATTGTGAATTATTGTATAAAAATAGGCTTATAGATTCTTTTCCGGCATTAAATTTTGTAAATTTTGCCTAAAGCGGCGCGGACTGTTCCCCGTCTTTAATATTAATATAATCTTGAGATAAAGGTATCATAAATGTAAACATAAAGCCGTTTCCCAGACTGCTCTTAAGCACGGCGGCGCCGTTAAGGAGTTTAAGCGTGTGCTTTATAATTGCAAGTCCAAGCCCCGTTCCTTTATATTCGGTTGTATGCGAACTGTTTACCCTGAAAAATCTTTCTCCCAGCCTTAAAAGATTGGTATAGCTCACACCTATACCGGTATCCTCGATAGAAAAGAAAAAGAATTCTTTATGGGTTTCGGCTCTGCTTAGATTATCCCATAAAATGGATGCCTCCTCAGCCCCGGCTATAAAGTTATAGACAGTTTTGGCGCCCTGAATAGATCCTTCGATTTTGATAATTCCTCCCTTTTCAGTATATTTAACGGCATTTTGGATTAGATTTATTATAATCTGGTTAATTTTAGAAAAGTCTGAAATAAATAATCCATTGCCTATGTTTTTAACTATGTCTATTTTTTTTTCTTTTATTTCTTTTTCAAACAGCGATAAGGAATGTTCGACCGAAGATTTAATGTTAATTTTTTCTAATTTTATCTGCGCCCTTCCCGTTTCTATTTTAGTTAATGTTATCAGATCGTCGATAAGATAATTAAGCCTTTTTGTGTGGTGTTCTATTATATCGAGGAATTTAATGCCGGTTACATGATTATCCATAGCGCCGTTTTTTAAAGTTTCGACAAAACCCATTATGGCGGTAATCGGTGTTTTAACTTCGTGGGATATATTTTGAATGAATGTCGCTCTTATATTTTCTATTTTTTGCAGATATGTTACATCTCTTACTATAACGGCATATTTTTCGGTATCCTTAATTTTAAATACCCTGCAGTTTACTGTTTTTTCGTTAGCTTTATCGAAATAGGATACTCTTTTTTCGATAGAATCAAGATTATCTTTGTTAATTATATTATCGACAAGGCTGTTTATCTCAAAATTTCTTACCAAAAATTCAAATTTTTTAATGCTATACGGAAAGGCAGCCGATCTTATATTGTCTTTAAAAGCCGGATTCACGAATAATATATTCTTATCTTTATCTACAATGGTTAAACCGTCATTTAAATTATTTAGAATATATAAATAAAGATTTATCTGTTTTTCATATTCTCTAATCGTATTTTTAGTTAAAAATTTTTTTATTAGAATATCCTTATATATTTTTTTTTGTAAAAAGATATACAAAAAAAATATAAATAATGATAATATTAAAATCAAAGCTATTATTGCAGGCAAACCATTCATATTAAAATTTTATATTATATCGTTATTATTTTCTATAAAAATAAATGTATAAAAAACTGATATATAGTTCTTTTTTTTTATTTTTTCTTTTTTCGTGTAAAAACTCCTATGGATTCTTAATAAACGAAATTGCAGGAACGGTGAACGGCACGCCGGTAACATTGAACGAATTATATTTTTCTGCCGGCGTCAACCAGATTAATGAGCTAAAATGCAATGAATTAAATCATAAATTCTCAAAAAGCAGTTTAAAAAGAAATTTGAACATTTATATCAACAGATTAATAATTTTGGAGCAGGAAAAAAAAATCGGAATGATAAAAGTATCAAAAAACCAGATAGACGCTTATATAAAAAGCTTCAAAAAAAAATTTAAGGCGGTATGTAAAAATATGCAATTTCAGGTATTTTTAAAAAAATATGGATTTAATACGACGATGTTCTTTGATTATGCAAAAAATATATTACTCGAAAAAGAATTTATCTATGAAAGATTGCATTTTTTATCGTATAGTCCCGAAAATGGCATAACTTCCCTTAATAACGCAAAGAAAATACAGAGCAAGGAGTTGCTGTCCAAGTTAAAAGCATGGATTCAAGGACTCAGGAAACATGCCGATATCGAAATTAACGACAATTATTAATTATATTTTATTTAAATATTTTTATAAAATATCCGTATAATATATGTATGAATTAAAAGTATTATCGAGTTTCTCTTCTGCCCATGCGCTCAGGGGATATAACGGCAAGTGCGAAAATATTCATGGACATAACTGGCAGGTTGAAACCACGGTTGCTTCCAATGTATTGAATGAAATAGGTTTAGTTATCGATTTCAAATTGCTAAAAAAGTTTATCGGCGGGGTAATGGAAATACTCGACCATAAATTTATAAATGAACTCGATTTTTTTAAAGAAGTTAATCCGTCTGCGGAAAATATTGCAAGATACATATACGAAGAGCTTGAAAAAATAATCGGTCTCAATGAATACAATGAGTGTAAAGATATTAGAATAACAAGGGTCGATGTTTACGAAACTTCTTCATCGATGGCATCATATCGTAAAAATTGATTGACTAAAATTCTTGAATATATTAAAAGATTATTGATATATAAAAATTAAAATTAAAATAACGAATTAAATTTAATGCTTCCGTGAATCCAAATAATAAAAAAATTTTTAATTTAATTCTTGCAATAATTCTCATCATATCTATTTTCATTTTTTATTTCTTTTTTCAAAACGCCGTTAAAAAAGAAAAAGAAATGAATTCTAAAATAGACAAGAAAGTTAATCACTTAAAAATAATACAAAAAGGTATTGCCGAAAATATAGGTAAAATCAAGGAAATAGGCATCCCATCCCTTAGATATGGATACTCTTTTAATAAAAACGACCAATATTTTATTTCAAAAATTTTAAATGATTCCAAAAAATATTATGTAAAATTAAGCTATGTAAAATTAAACTATTTTAAAAAACATAAAAACAGAGAAATATATTCCTTTAAAATTTCCGGATACGGGAAGCCCAAAAATATTTATTTATTTATAAAGACATTGGAATATAACGATAAAATCCAATTAAATAAATTTTTAATTAAAAACAAAACGAACAGGGATTATGTCTCGTTTTATTCGGATTTATCCGTATATGCCATAAAAAAAACGGATGTCTTAACGCATATTCTAAAATATAAACTCAATCTAACCCCGCCCCCGCAAACATTTGGAACTATTAACCCATTTTTTGCTCCCGCCGTGTCTAAAAAATATGTAAAAAAAATTAAATCTGCGGGGAAATATCTTCCGGAAGTAAAAAGTAAAAAATTGAAAATTGAAAAAGAAAAAATTTCCAATAAAGCTTATGAAAAGTTGGCATATAAATCAAAACTAAAAAAATCCGATTATTATAATAAAAAAGGAGTTGCATTTTTTGTACGGGAAGATTACGGCAGGGCTTTTGAAATGTTTAAAAAAGCTATAGCCCTAAACCCTTCAAATTATCAGGCTTTGTCAAATGCGGCTCTTGATAATTATGAAAAAAAAGATTACAATAGCGCTTTACTTTATGGCAAAGAGGCGCTAAAGCAAAAAAATGTATGGCAGATTAATTTTATTTTAGGGCTGATTTGTTTGCGTAGCGGAGACTTTTTAAGAGCAAAGCATTATTTTGCCAAATCATTAGAGTTAAATCCTTCAAATTATAAAATTAAATATTATTTAAATATCGCTGAAAAAGGACGATAAATATATGTTATAAGTTTATTACACTATTATTTTATGAGGGAATCTATTATGAATATTAATTCTATTAAAAAGGCGATATTTTTTTGGGCAGCTTTATTTTTATTTAGTTTTTCCTTATTCAACAAGGCATCTGCCTTTACCACCATTACGATTATGCCCGGCAAGTTGAATACCTTTAGGATAAGCGTTCCCCATGAAGTTGTAGCGGGAAGGAAATTTAAAATTAAAATCGTTGCGTTAGACGATTACGGAAATGTGATTACAGACTTTGCCACTAAATATGAAGGGTTAAATGTCGGGGTAACTATCGGCAATTATTATATAGAACATTTAAATATTCCTGCTTCCGAATTTAAAAACGGGGTAGTCAGTTTTAATCTTTCTTATAAAAAAGCAGGAAAAATGAATTTAGCCGCATCATTTGAAGGAATTAGTAATTCCAGTTCGCCTATAAAAGTGTCGCCGGGCCCGTTCCATGATTTAAAAATAGTTTCCCCTGCAAAAGTTACGGCGGGACAGCCGTTTAATGTTAAGGTATATGCCGCAGACCAATACGGCAATCCCGTTAACTTTATGCCTAAAGGCGACATACAGGTTTACCTTACCGGCGATAATTTTAAAATTCGTCCAAGGGTTATTCCTTCAGGTTATATAAAAAACGGGATAGGCAAGTTTAGTTTTATTTCCGATAGGGCAGGCATAAGCCAGCTTAATTTTGAAGCGCATTACGATGGAAAGAGCCATGTTTTTATAAGCAAGAATATCGATATAAAGCCTTCAAGTTTCGATAAGTTCCTTATATCGACCAATATCTCTAAGGTTCCGGCCGGCAGGCCTTTTATAATTAAGATTGTTTCCGTAGATAGATATAATAATGTTATCGGAAATATTAATAAAACGAAGGGGGAAGTAAAGCTTATCTTAATTTCTAAGCTGGGGATAGAAAGAAGCTCCGTATTTAGTTTTAAATCTTTTCATAAAGGCGTTGCCTTGGTAAAAACTGTTTTCAACAGAGTCGGAACATTTTCTATATACGCAAAACCTACCGGACCGGCTTTAAAGAAAATAAAGGAACCTTCAAAGGTTTTCAAAAATAAGATACCGGCTAAAAGTCTTCTTTTATATAAGTAATATACAGGTAACCAAAATTTTTTATTTTATGCAAAAAATAAAAATGCTATAATATACATATTAATGGAATATGGCGCAATTTCCTGAGCGGGAGTTCTGCTAAATAATCTGCAGCATATCCAAAGTTAATTAAAGTTATAATATATTATTTTTTCGGCGGCATAGCCAAGTGGTAAGGCAGAGGTCTGCAAAACCTCTATACCTCGGTTCAAATCCGAGTGCCGCCTCCATAATATTCGTCTTATGAGGGATCGATATGTATGAAATAGTCGGCAGAAAAAGTATGGGAGAAGGTATTAATTTATATAATATTTTGGCTCCCGATATTGCCTCGAAGGCTTTGCCCGGACAATTTATCATCTTAAGGGTTTACGGAAAAGGAGAAAGAATACCTATAACTATTGCAAAAACCGACAAAAATGACGGAACCGTCACTATATTAGTTCAAACGCTCGGCAAATCAACGCATGTGCTTAGCGAATTGAATGTGGGAGATAGTTTGGCAGATGTGGTCGGTCCGCTGGGCGTTCCTACGGAAATCATTAAATTCGGGACTGTGGTTTGCATTGGCGGAGGATTTGGCATAGCGGCAATTTACCCTATCGCCAAGGCTTTAAAAGAGAGCGGGAATAAAGTTATTTCTATTATAGGCGCGAGAAGCAAGAACCTTTTGTTAATGGAAGATGAAATGAGGGCCGTCAGCACGGAACTTTTAGTTGCTACAAACGACGGCAGTTACGGAACAAAGGGTATTGTTACGGATGTTTTAAAAGAGCTTATAGATGATAAAAAAGAACCCGTAGATAGAGTTATTGCAATTGGGCCGGTAATTATGATGAAGGCCGTCAGCGATTTAACAAGGGATAAGTCTATTAAGACTATCGTCAGCCTAAATCCAATCATGATTGACGGGACTGGTATGTGCGGCGCTTGCAGGGTGCTTGTAGATAAAAAAACCAAATTCGCCTGCGTGGATGGACCGGACTTTGACGGCCATAAGGTTGATTTTGATAATCTTATGAACAGGCTTAAATTTTATAAGGAAGAAGAGAAGGCATCTTATGAATGTCATATGAAAGAACATCATCAAAGTTAACCGTTTTTCATTTTTAATTTGTGAATGAACTAAATTAAATATTTTATTTATACATTGTGAGTAAATAATTATGGATGAGGGTAAAAATTTAAACAAAGACAATTCATTGGACACGAAGGCCCGTCTTAAAATTAAAAGACATGAGATGGCTTCCCAGCCCCCCGAAGAAAGGAAGCGAAACTTTAAGGAGGTGCCTTACGGATATTCTCCCGAAGAAGCAATAGAAGAGGCTAAAAGGTGCATTCAGTGCAAAAGCGAAGTGCCTGAATGCGTAAAAGGATGTCCTGTAAATATTGATATCCTCGGTTTTATAAACCTTATCGAGAAAGGCGATTTTTTGGCTGCTGCTAAAAAGATTAAAGAGACTAACTCCCTTCCCGCAATTTGCGGCAGAGTTTGTCCGCAGGAAGATCAATGTGAAAAACTATGCGTGATTGGCAGAAGAAAAGATACGCCGTCCGTCGCAATCGGCAATTTAGAAAGATTTGTTGCCGACTATGAGGCAAAATACGGAAATACCCGTATTACGGTAAAAGCCGACAAAGGTAAAAAAGTTGCCGTCATAGGGGGCGGGCCTGCCGGCTTGACGGTGGCGGGAGATTTATGCAAAATGGGGTACAGTGTTTCCATATTTGAAGCGCTCCACGAAATTGGAGGTGTTTTGATGTACGGGATTCCCGAGTTCAGGCTCCCAAAGGAAATACTTTTGGGAGAGCTAAAGGTTTTAGAGGATATGGGCGTTGAGATTTTTACAAATGCCGTTATAGGAAAAACTTTTACGGTAGATGAATTACTTGAAAAAAAGGGATATAGCGCCGCCTTTATCGGAACCGGCGCCGGAACGCCAAAATTTCTTAATATACCGGGGGAAGAACTAAACGGCGTTTATTCGGCAAACGAGTTTCTTACCAGGGTTAATTTAATGCGCGCATACAATAAATCTGAATACGATACGCCGATGAAATGCGGCAAAACTCTTGTCGTATTTGGCGCAGGCAATACCGCAATGGATGCGGTAAGAACAGGTTTGCGGCTTGGATACGAGGATGCGCGGATTTTTTATAGACGCTCAAGAAAGGAGATGACGGCAAGGCTTGAAGAGGTGCACCACGCCGAAGAGGAAGGGATTAAATTTGAATTTTTAATTAATCCCGTAAGGTTTATCGGTGACGAAAATCAAAATGTTACGGCTGTCGA
>JAJZXJ010000037.1:0-3237 GCA_021802425.1 bacterium
TCGGACAAAAACTCAACGCCGTAATCGCGATGAAATGCGCTCCTTGCCGTAGAATCGCAGCAATTCTGGGTCATATATCCGATTATCGTAACGGTATCCGCGTTAATGTCCTTAAGCCATTTATCTAATTGCGTGTCTTTAAAGCTATCGGGAAAGTTCTTTTCAATCAAAATATCACTGTGCCGCTTTAAAATTTCAGGGTGAAGTTCCCATTCATGGCTTCCCTTCCTGAAAACGGGCGATTCGGGCGATATTGCCGAATTTTGGATAACCGCCGTAGCTATTTTATTTTCCATTGCTCCGTCCATAATCCTAAGGATATTGTTAAAACTGCCTGAGGGATGAGATACCGGCAGTTTACCGGTAAAATATTCATTCTGGACATCTATAACTAGTAGAGCGCGTTTCATAATTCCTCCTATTCTCAAAATATTAATTAAAGTAAATATCCATAATTAAAAAGGTTGTGCGTTTACAGTTAATTTCTTTAATATATTTACCGCTTTCGGCAAACGTATTTTCCTATCTTCATTAAGATTAAGCAAAACTTTGCCGTTTGTTATTTATAAATTCATTTTTATTAAAATATTATTTACGAGCAAGCTTCGCATATCCAATAACAGCCCTTCTTCTCTGGAGCTTAGATTTATAATTTTCGACCGTCTCTTCCTTAATTAAATGTATCAGCCTTCATATTGAACAGCAAAATAAGCGCTACCGTTAATACAATAACGGCAGCTATCATCATGTATTTGAAGTTTCCAAAATACTTTGCCGCGTAGCCTCCCGAAACGGGGCCTATAATCTGCCCTAAACCGAAAAAAGCAGTGAGATAGCCAACCAATTTTGTGCTGTGTCCTTTGTACAGCTGCTTCCCTAAGCTAATCGCAAGCGTTACTATACCCATAAAGGTTAAACCGAAAAAGAAAGCGCCGGCATAAAGCATTATTAAATTCTTGGAAGTAAGGCTTATGATTAATCCGGCTATCTGCAAACTAAAAGCAAGCTTGAGAGCTGTTAGATTGCCGCGACTTTTGCCGAATATAGTCCAAAAAACTGTTGAAGGCGTTGCGGCAATGCCGACCACAAGCCATGCCGTTATGCCGAAATAAAAATTATGCGTTATTTCCTGCATCATCTCTACCATAAATGTTCCCATTATAATATAGCCCGTTCCGAAAAGTCCGTACGCAATCATAAGTTTTATAGTATTATTATCGAATTTGACTGAATTAATTTTTTTAAAGCCCGTATTTTGCATTATTTTTTCGCCGCTGTTTTTTACGATTTCCGGTAAAATTTCGTCTGATGCGGCATAATCATGGATGGAAGTATCTTTTTTCAGCCACATAAGCGGAAAAATACAGAGAAATAAAGACAGTATTCCAAGTCCTATCCATGATGCCTGGACGCCGCCAATATAATTAAAAACAGGTATCGCAACGGCAGTCATAACAATCCCTATTCCTACCCCGCCGTATATATATCCGAACGGATGAATATTCTTCATTTCTATAAGCTTATCTAAAACGATAGCCGATGCAGCGACAAAAATAAATGCAGAAGAGAAACCGGAACAGAACCTCAAGATAAACCATAATAAATGGCTGGAAGTTAAACCCATCGCTAAAGTCGTTAAAACATTTATCGACAAATTTGCCAGTAACATTTTATATCCAATGTGTCTTGCAAGAATAACGGATAAAACCGCACCCGCAAAATATCCGGCATAATTGACCGAAGCAAGATTCCCTTCCAGAATGTTCGTAATATGAAAATCTGACTTCATCAAAGGCAGCATAGGAGTATAAGCAAACCTGCTTATACCTAAAGCTATCATTAAACTTGCGATTCCGGCGGCTAATATTTTATACATAATATATCCTTTGTATAGTTTTTAATAATTCATAATCTTAAATTAGAAACAAAACCTAATTCCCGATTTGGAATGTTGCAATCTGGACTTAATATAGAATATACTATTGACTTTATTATTACAAACGATTATTATTGATACTATTAATCATTTTTAGCGATGATAATTAAATTAAATATAATTAAACCTGTACTTTTAATGAACAATAATTTTATATGGATTTAAATATTTTAAAAATATTTTACACGGTTGCAAAAGAAGAAAGCATTACAAAAGCTGCGATTAAGCTCAATTATGTCCAGTCGAACGTTTCGGCAAGAATAAAACAGTTGGAAGGAGAGCTTGGTATCTCTCTTTTTTATAGAACAGGAAGGAGGATTGTTTTAACACCTGCGGGTCAAATATTGCTCTCATTTGCAGAAAAGATAGTTAATATCGAAAAAGAGGCGGAAAAAGCGGTAAAAGAAACTTCAGGCGACAATGCCGGCATTGCCGTCGGTTTTATGGAAACCGTCGCCGCCGTGAGATTGCCGCCTATTCTTATAGCCTACAATAAAAACTTCCCTGGGTCCGCTTTAAAACTTGTAAGCGGTTCAACGGAAGAATTGCTTTTAAAAGTCTTAAATTATGAACTTGAAGGAGCTTTTGTCGGAGGCCCGGTAGAACATCCCGATATAGAAGAGCATTCCGTATTCGAAGAAGAACTTGTAATACTTTCAAATGAACAGGTTGTTAATTTAACGGATAAAAATATAGTAGTTTTTAAAAAAGGATGCGCTTACAGAAAAAGGCTTGAAAAATTTTACGAAAGCCACGGTATATTTTCTTATAAGATATTTGAATTCGGCTCTATCGAAGCCATACTTGCCTGTGTTTCCGCCGGAATGGGCGTAACCATGCTGCCGCGGTCAGTCGTAAAAGAAAAGGGGGATAAAAACTTAAAAATAATACCGCTTTCGGACGACAGAGGTAAAATGACGACGGTATTTATAAAAAGAAGGGATACGCTGACTACAAAAGCCTTATCCAATTTTTTAAAACTTGCGGAAGAACTTAAATAAATAATTAAACCATATTTTTATTATCTTTTGCGATAACAAATACAAGCTAATATTCTCGCTTGGTTACATATACGCTTCGATGCCTGCATAACCCGCAATTAGACTAAGGTCTTTCTTTTCCGATAATTTCATTTATTTTTATCTTGATAATAGTCGTTCTTCTATTTAGTTTTGATAAATGATTTTCGACCATTTCTTCAGTTAATCCAATATATCCGCCTTCGGGAACACATTTTTTAATTAAAAGTATTGATAAGGATGTCGGACATAACCATTCTAACTCCGGAGGTAACCGCATCG
>JAJZXJ010000009.1:0-68004 GCA_021802425.1 bacterium
AAATCTCGAATTCTTCCCCGATGAACTCTTCCTCTATTATCATTTTCATCTCTTCTTTTTTTATCGAGGTATTAATTGCGATGAAGTAAAACAGGACGGCGATTAAAATTACGGCAATCAAGTCGTAAGGCGATTTAATCAAATTTTTTCCACCGAAATTTTTACTGCCGAAAAAGGATGTCGTTAAAATAGCAATTATATAAAACAGAAACCAGAGTCCGGGTATAACCGTTTCTTTTAATTTCTTTTTAATTTTATTAAAATTCGTAAATATAAACAGTATAACACCCGCAGATATTCCTATCCCGAGTTTCCATAGAACATCGAAACCGGACCAGTAAATTATCAGCGTCCCGACTATAAATGCCAGCAAAGAAATAGTATTTGCAAAGGGAAGATAAAAAGGCCTCTTTCTATGAGGGTCTAATTTCCGGAAGGTCATAAGCCCGACAGGTCCTAAGATATAAGTAAATACCATTCCCGATGTGATTATGCCGACTAAAGACTGCCAGCTTGGAAACGGAAGAAGGTATAACGCGGAAAGGAAAAAGGTAAAAATTAAGGCTATATAAGCCGTTCCATACTTGTTAAAGTTTAAATGAAAACTTTTGGGCAAAAATTTCATCTTAGACATGGCGAATGTTACCCTCGATGTGGTTCCCATATAGACGAGTCCAGTCGCAAACGGGGATATTATAGCCCCAAATACCACTATCAAAGCAAATACGGGTAATCCGTAAAGATTTAATAAATTTACGAAAGGCGACGAAAAATTCAGCATATCCCACGAATTGTTTTTTACCTGCGGAACCGATATTATAAAGCTGAATGCAAGCAATGTGTAAGCCATAATTCCTATAACGACCGATAATATAGTTGCAATGGGGACATCCCTTCCCGGTTTTTTGGCTTCCCCCGAAAGGTCTATAGCCTGCCTGAAACCGAGATACGAAAATATTACTCCGCCCAAAGATATGCTTTTCATAATGCCGTCATATCCGTAAGGCATTAAATTATAACCTGCAAGATTTTTGATATTGCCGTTTTTAACAGAAATGTAAATTAGCGCGGTTGCGGCAAACATAAGTATGGAAATTTTAAAATAGGTAAGAAAAGTATTGGTTTTGGCAAAGATTTTCGCCCCGAAAAGATTAAGCAAAAAGAAAAAAATGAGGATAAAAAGAGCAAAAATCAGTCCGGCGGGGGTCAGCGAATTATTTATAAAGAGGTTATGGAAATAAAAATTTAAATACTGGACGGTTGCTTCGGTTTCTATGGTACTGACGGCCGCGCCGGCTATGATGAGTATCCAGCTTGTTATGAATCCTAAAAATGCCCCGTGGGTATATTTTGGGTATCTTGCGAGTCCTCCCGCAGCGGGAAGCATGCTTCCAAGCTCGCTATAAACTAATGCTATCAGCATTATGGCAAGTCCGCTGATAAACCACGAAAATATCGAGGCGGGACCTGCGTATTTTGCGCTGACATACACGCCCAGAAGCCATCCAGAACCGATAATTGCGCTTGTCGAAGCAAATGTTAATTGTAATAGATTAAGAGATTTTTTCATAATTTAACTTATTTGATTAAAAAGATTATATATGATTAAATATATATAAATAATGACATCTTTTACATCATAAGTATTATATTAATCGCCTTTAAATAAAACAACATAAAATAAATTAATTTATAAATAAAATAAAGGGGGTAAGGGTAAATGATTTACGATTTGGTCATAATTGGCGGCGGGCCTGCCGGCCTATCCGCAGCAATATACGGTCTCAGAGCGCGCCTTAATCTTATTTTAATAGAAAAAATGGCTGTCGGAGGGCAAATTGCTCTTTCCGATAATATCGAAAATTATCCGGGTTTTCCATCTCTTTCGGGCGTTGAGCTTATGCAAAAGTTTGAGGAACATGCCAAAGGACTTGGCCTGAATATTATTTATGATGAAATAAAAGACATAACCGACGCCGGGGAATATAAGATTATAAGAGGCGTTGACGGAACTTACCAGGCAAAGACCGTTATTATAACGGTCGGAGCATCTCCTAAAAGGCTTAATATACCGGGGGAAAGAGAATTTACGGGAAGAGGAGTGTCGTATTGCGCAACCTGCGACGGTCCGTTCTTTAAGGATGAGGATATTGCCGTTATCGGCGGAGGAGACACGGCGGTTAAAGAGGCTAATTATCTTACAAAAATCGTAAAATCAACTGTTTTAATTCACAGAAGAAAGGAATTAAGGGCTGAGAAAATAATCCAGGAAAGGCTTCATAATGCTGAAAATGTCATTTTAAAATTAGAACATATACCCGTTTCGATTAACGGAATAAAAACCGTGGAATCTGTGACGATCGAGAATGTTAAGACCAAAGAAAGAACAACTGTTCCGGTAAAAGGCGTTTTTATTTTCATCGGGATAATACCCCAGACATCATTTTTAAAAAATTTAGAAAAGGATGAAAACGGTTTTATAAAAACCGATCATTACACCTTAATGACCTCAATGCCCGGCGTATTTTGCGCAGGCGATGCCCATTCAAAAAAATTACTCCAGGTTGCAACGGCGGTCGGCGAAGGCGCTCTTGCCGCAACATCTGCAATAGAGTTTGTTTGCGGTGTTTGTTAGCTTAAAATGGGAACGGCAGCCGTTTAATAAACCAATTTTCGTGACAAAAGTCATTTACCTATGATTTAAAATCCTGTAAGATACTTTTATCCGCTAATTTTAAAAGGGTGCGTATAATATTGGAAAATAAGGATGATAAAAATTACAATCCGATGCAGGATATGGTGTTGACGAGACACGGGTTTGTTAAAGGAAAGGAAAAATCTTTTCTTCAGAATCCAAAAGACAAACCGTTTGTCGGCATTATAGGCATTCCTCCCAGAGAAGTTATGGACGAATTAATACAAAAAAGCGCCATAATTTTATCGCTCGATATGTATAAAGTGGACCGGCTTATAACGGAGCCGACCGACAATATACTTCCTAAAGCATATTGCGCTCAAATAAAAAGAATAATTGCCAATATTTTGTCGGTTACGGATTATTGGACCGAGGATGTGATGGATTCGGTTTTGGTCGGCAGAAATCCGATTTCGGAGATAATTATCGAGGATTCCGAGATTTGCAGATGCAATGAAATGGGGTTCGTTGCCGATTTTATCGAAAATGAACTTAAAATTAAGTTAAGACGGGTAAAAAATAACGACTTAGAAAGAAAAGGGGATTTTATTTGTAAAAGCGGTATTCCTTTAGATGAAAAATTTGGCAAAATAGCCGGCTATTTTTACCGCGATATGGAGAAGAAAAAACCGTTCAGGCCGGAGTATGTTAAACCGAAATGCGCTTTCTGGGGGACGCCGCCCTGGGGGGATTTTAGTATCGCAAATTATTTTCCGGACGAAACCCATGTTTACGGCTGGACAAGGTGCGTCGAAAACCTTACCCCCGGCGATCTTAAATTAGAATTAGAATTCGATCCGGATGTTCCGACGGTGTTTTTTTCCCAGAGTTTTTGCCCAAAGGCGGGTCTTGCATCTTATCTTGCAAACAAGCATCCAAGGGGGATTTTTATCGATATGGACATCGGGCTTACGAGAAGTACGGTAGCCAAATTAACCGCATTCTTGCAATTAAATAATGTTATATAAAATTATTTTAAAAATTTAATAATGACGCCGGATTCCTGCTTTAAAAGTAAGCAGGAAAGTTTCTTTGAAACTTCACGAGACCAAAGGTCGAGAGCGAAGCGGTAATCCGGTATAACGGGGATATAAATATAAAATGATATTGCTCGATGCGGGAACAACTTACGCTAAAATATTAAATACCGATACGAACGATAGGACAGTAAAAAGGGTATCGGATCTTGAAAAAACATTTAAAGCCGACGCAGGCACGGGTCATAACATTAACAGGTTTGCCAATCATTCGGTTAATGAGATTATAGCCTTAGCTAATGCCGGTAAAAAACTTATAGGAGAAGACTCTTTTACCCTGCTTGATATAGGCTCAAGAGATGCAAAATATGTCGTTTTTGAGAATAGGAATTTTATACATTCGGACTGGAATACCGAATGCGGCGCATTTACGGGTCAGGCTATCGAAATTTTGGGTAATTACCTGAATGTAGATTATTCAAAGATTGAGCCGCAGAAAGAATTTATAACCGCCACATGCGGACTTCTCGGGATGGGACATGTTTTTGATTCCGTGGCGACAGGCGTAGAACCGGGGATAGCCGCCGCAATGTTAATCAAAGGCGTGTGTATTTCTATGTACAGGTTTGCAAGAAAGCCCAAAAAGATATATTTAACCGGCGGGCTTGTAAATAATCAGCTCTTTGTAAGGTCGATGCCGTGCGAAACCGTAATCCTCGACAGGTTTACCTTATTGGAAGGGGTGAAAGAATACGCGCTCAATAATCTTAAATAAAAAGAAAAAAGGGGTCAGATTTATTTATTTGATTTCTAATAAATAAATCTGACCCCTTTTTTTTGTTCTTTTTTTTGTTTTTTTATAAACCGGTTTAGTATGAAAGGGTTTTAACATCGTCATCCATTACCATTTCGACAACATAAGCCCCGCCTACAACTCCGCTGCATTCTTCTATAAGATCGTCTTTTGTGAAATTGTTTAATTCAAGAGCCGGCGTGCATACCTTAAACACGACGCCCGCATCATAAGCGTCTTTGATAAAATCATAGACGGATTTCGGGCTGCCTTCTTTGACCCTTAAGTTCTCGGCCACTCCCTTTTTCATTAAGAGACCTGCATCAGCCGTTAGTACGACCTCCACTTCATAGTCCATCGTTGCAGCTGCGGCAGCCTGAAAAAATGGCGCTCCGAGCGCATGGGGGTTAGAAGGCGTAGTATTTTGAAGCATCATAAAAAGTTTGTTTGCCATTACAATAAATCCTCCATTTAATTTTTGCAAATAAGTAGTAGTTTTTATATAATATGATAGCATTAAAAACCGTTTGTTTGCAATAATAAAATCACGTCCGTAATTTGTGTCACGGAAGAATATATAATATTTTCATCGATTCTTTTACTTCCTTAATAGTTTCCGAAGCGATAGCCTTAGCCTTGGCAGTTCCCGTTAGCAGTATATCCCATATTTCGCCTTTATTGTTTAAATAGTAAGCCCGTCTTTCATTCATCGGCTCAAGGAGTTTTTTAATTACCTCAAAAAGGTTTTCCTTACATTTCACGCAGCCTATTTTGCCGTTTTTACAGTTATATTCGGTTTCATTGACAAGATTTTCATCGGAAAACGCTCTATGATACGAGAATATAGTACATATTTCCGGATTTCCCTTATCTGTTGGATGAATTCTGTTTTTATCCGTAATAGCCGATTTAATCTTAGTTTTTATAGAATCAAAATCGTCGGAAAGATTAATTGCGTTTCCGTAAGACTTGCTCATTTTAAGATTTCCGTCAAGCCCTGCCAATTTTGGAAACTTATCTATCAAGGCAAAGGGTTCTATCAGGTTTCCGTTATATAATTCATTGAATTTTCTAACTATTTTTCTTGCAAGCTCTATATGCGGAAGCTGGTCTATGCCCACAGGCACCAAATCGGCTTTAAAAATTGCAATATCGGCGGTTTGACTTACGGGATAACCCAAGAAACCATAAGTTAGTTCCTTATATCCCCTTTCCTTTGCTTCCGTTTTAATCGTCGGATTGTGTTTTAAGGGATTTATAGATATGAGCATTGAAAAAAATGTCGTAAGTTCCGAAATCTCGGGAATCATCGATTGGATGATTATAGTGGACAAATTGGGGTCTATGCCGCATGAAAGATAGTCGAGAGCGGCAAGAAAAATATTTTCTTGCAGTTTTTCCGGATGTTCAAAATTTGTCGTAAGCGCTTGAATGTCTGCAATTAATATAAATGTTTCATACTTACCCTGAAGCCTTACCCTGTTTCTTAACGAACCGACATAATGTCCGAGATGAAGGGGGCCCGTGGGCCTGTCCCCCGTTAATATCCGTTTATATTCAAATTTAGATTCATCGGCTATTGCGGCGTTTTCCGTTTTTAAATCCATTATTGTTTGTACCTGTTTAGAGATTGGTTTTATATGTGGAAGTTAAATTATAATATGTTATAATAATATAAACAAGAATAAAATCAACGGAGTAAAATCAATTTCGCAAGGTTCGCGAAAACAAAAATAATAAATTAAGAAGGAGGTAGTTATGCCGGAAGAAAAACAAGGGGTTATTTCAACCATGATTACGATTCAAGATACTACGGGAAATCCAGCTCCGCTTGGTTTAATGGGCTTTGGTATGACGACGGTGCTGTTGAACTTGGCAAATGCAGGAATTTATAGTCTTGGAAGCATGATTCTCGCAATGGGCGTTTTTTACGGGGGCCTTGCACAGATTATCGCGGGCATAGAAGAATATAAAAAGAAAAATACATTTGGCGCAACCGCATTTATTTCTTACGGAGCTTTTTGGCTTTCGTTGGTAGCTTTAATATTCTTTCCGAAATGGGGCTGGATACCAGCGACGGACAAAGGCGGCATGGTTGCCTATTTTATTATGTGGGGTCTTTTTACATTTATTATGTTTATCGGAACGCTCAGGCTTAATAGGGCATTGCAAGTCGTATTTTTCACGCTTTTTATTTTATTCTTCCTTCTCGCCATCGGTGAAGGAACAGGCAGTCCTGCTATTCTTACTATTGCCGGCTGGGAAGGGATATTTTGCGGATTATCGGCTATTTATGCGGGACTTGCCCAGGTTTTGAATGAAATTTACGGAAGAACCGTATGGCCGCTCGGAACCAAATAATATTGCATAAACAATGCCGAAGATGAGCGGGCTGCAAAGGAATAGGAATAAAAAGATAAAAAATATGAGGAGAATATCCATGAACGATATTAAGAATAAGAATAAAAATAAAAATAATAAAAATGCCGTTAATTCGGAAGGCGTTGAGGCAACTGAAGCGCAAATCTCCGTTTACTGGAAGGAAGAATCGCCGGTCAGTCCATCCGTTAAATTTATCGCGCAGGCGAACATGGCCGATACTGATATCCGCGAACGCTTTAAGATGGAGAATTTTCCCGAATGTTTCAGAGAATATGCCGATATGCTTACATGGGATAAATACTGGCATACGACGCTCGACGCCGGCAATCCGCCTTTCTGGAAATGGTTTGTCGGCGGCAAAATAAACGCGTCCTATAACTGCATCGACAGGCATTTAGCAAAGTATAAAAATAAAGCCGCGTTTATCTTTGTACCCGAGCCGGAAGAGGAATCCCATATAGTAATTACATATCAGGAGCTTTATGCAAGGGTAAACGAATTTTCGGCGCTTTTACAGGATTTTGCCGGACTTAAAACGGGCGACAGAATAACTTTTCATCTTCCGATGGTCGCGGAGCTTCCGGTCAGCATGCTTGCGGCTGCAAGGCTCGGCATTATCCATTCCGAGGTTTATGGCGGTTTTAGCGGTCAAGCATGCGGCGACAGGATTGCCGATTCGGGAAGCAGGGTCCTTGTTACGATAGACGGCTACTACAGATCCGGCAACCTGATAGACCATAAAGCAAATGCCGATATAGCGGCGGAAAGAGCAAAAAGCCTCGGTCAGCCCGTAGATAAGGTTCTTGTATGGAGGCGGTACCCGGGTAAATATGTTTCAAAATCTCCGATGGTAAAAGGCCGTGATTTTTTTATAGACGATGTCCTTAAAGATTTCCGCGGCAAATATATCGAACCCGTATCTTTGCCGGCAGAAGCGCCTTTGTTTATCATGTACACCAGCGGGACGACGGGCAAGCCTAAGGGCGTGCAGCACAGTACGGGCGGATATTTATCATATGTTGCCGGCACCTCCAAATATATACAGGATATACATCCCGAGGATGTGTACTGGTGTATGGCGGATATAGGCTGGATTACCGGCCATTCGTACATTGTTTACGGTCCGCTGGCATTGGCGGCGACAAGCATAATTTATGAAGGCGTGCCGACCTATCCCGATGCGGGCAGGGTATGGAGAATTGCGGAAAGACTTAATGTAAATATCTTTCACACCTCTCCCACATCCATCCGTATGCTGCGAAAAACCGGCCCGGATGAGCCGAAGAAATATAACTATCATTTCAAGCATATGACGACGGTTGGGGAACCGATAGAGCCGGATGTATGGAAATGGTATTATGAAGTTGTGGGCAAGAAAGAGGCCGTTATCGTGGATACATGGTGGCAGACGGAAAACGGCGGTTTTCTGTGCAGCACTATTCCTGCTCTCGAGCCGATGAAGCCCGGAAGCGCCGGTCCCGGTTTGCCGGGCATATACCCCGTTATTTATGATGAAAACGGGGAAGAGGTTAAAGCTGGTTCGGGAAAGGCGGGGAATATATGCATAAGAAACCCGTGGCCCGGTATTATGCAAACGATTTGGGGCGATCCAGAGCGCTTTGTAAATACTTACTATTCAAAATACAATAAAAATAAAGACAGTAAAGACTGGCGCGATTGGCCGTACTTCGCTGGCGACGGCGCCGTGGACGCTTATGACGGATATTATAGGATTTTAGGAAGAATAGACGATGTAATAAATGTTTCGGGGCATCGTCTCGGAACAAAGGAACTGGAATCCGCGTGTTTAACCGTGCCTGAGGTAGCGGAAGCCGCTGCCGTGCCGGTTATAGACGAAACAAAAGGCAGGGTTCCCGCCGTTTACATAACGCTCAAACCGGGTTTCGAGGATAAAGAACAGGAAGCTGTCCAAAAGGTGATTTTAACCATAGAAAAAGAGATTGGCAAGATAGCAAGGCCAAAGTATGTGTATATTGTCCCCGATATGCCCAAAACGCGTTCGGGTAAAATCATGCGCCGCGTGCTTTCCGCCATACCGAATAAATTTGATATAGGGGATATTACAACGCTTGCCAATCCCGAAGCCGTGGAAAAGATTAGGCTGCTCGTGCAGGGGGAAGCGCCGGTTATAACGCGGAAAAGGCCGGAAGATCTTGAACATTTTGGAGAGGAAAGATAAAAAAATGATGAATACAGATGACAAAAACGATATAAAAACAAAACAGGGGACAATAAAAGACCTGTTGAAAAAAAAGAATGCAATATTGCTGGCACATAATTACCAGAGGGAGGAGATTCAAGACATTGCCGATTTTCAAGGGGATTCATTGGAACTTTCGATCAAGGCAAATAAAACCGATGCGGATATTATCGTATTTTGCGGAGTCAGATTTATGGCGGAAAGCGCCGCTATTATGAACCCGGATAAGATTGTTATTCTTCCGAACGAAAATGCCGGATGTCCGATGGTCGATATGATAACCGCCAAAGATATTATTAATTTAAAAAACGATTATCCGGGCGCCCCCGTTGTCGCCTATGTGAATACATCGGCCGAATGCAAAGCGGTTTCCGATATATGCTGCACCTCTGCCAATGCGGTTAAGGTAGTGAATTCTTTGCCCGGGAAGAGGGTACTAATGGTTCCGGATAAAAATTTGGGAAGCTATGTGCAAAGATTTACCGATAAAGAAGTAATAAGCTGGCCGGGATATTGCCCTCCTCACAAAAGAACCACGCCCGAAGATATTAAAACTCTCAAGGAAAAGTATCCCGGAGCCGTGTTCGTAGCCCACCCCGAATCGACTCCCGAAACCATCGATGTTGCGGATCATGTTTCTTCAACCTCCGGTATGTATAAGTTTGTCCGTGAATCTAATGCAAAATATTTTATCATCGGGACGGAACAGGGCATAATGTATAAAATGAAAAAGGAGAATCCCGATAAGGTTTTTATTTCATCGAACAAAGGTCTTATCTGTCCGAATATGAAAAGAACCCATCTGGAAGATGTTATAGCCTCTTTGGCAAATATGAAGAATATTATTAGAATTTCCGAGGATATCAGAATTCAAGCAAGAAAATCTATTGAAAATATGCTTGCCCTTTAGTATAATGTTATCCTTTAATATCTTTAATATATACATAAAAATTTTATACCAAATTTTAAAGGGCGCGATATATCAAAATTAAAAGCTTAGATTTTCAACATTTAATATTTAAACTCCAAAATTTTTGGTCCGATTTTGGGTGCGTTATTCTCCAACCCCTTGATATGGAAGTTGGAGCCGCCACTTTTTCGCCTTATACATTTCTCAGGTGCTTAAAGGGGGATGACTGGAGAGTTGCTTATGTTCAGCCTTCAAGAAGGCCCACCGACGGAAGATACGGCCAAAACCCTAACAGGCTCGGGAGATACTATCAGTTTCAGGTTATTATTCAGCCCTACATAAAAAGTATTCAGGAGATTTACCTCAAAAGTTTAGAGCGTGTCGGAATTAATCCGGATATGCACGATATAAGGTTTGTAGAGGACGATTGGGAATCTCCGACTTTGGGAGCATGGGGTCTCGGCTGGGAGGTCTGGCTTGACGGTATGGAAATTACCCAGTTTACTTATTTTCAGCAGATTGGCGGCATCACTCTTATTAAACCCGCGGTTGAAATAACCTACGGATTAGAAAGAATAGCAATGTATCTTCAGGATAAAGACAATGTTTTTGATTTGCAGTGGAACCAAAATCTGAAATACGGCGATATTCATAAAGATGACGAGCTTCAGTTTTCTACATACAGCTTTGAATTTGCGGACGGAAAAACATTATTTTCGCTTTTCGATATTTATGAAAAGGAATCGAAAAAACTTCTTTCGTTAGAAAATATGAAGCTCATTAAACCCGCCTATGAATATTGCCTCAAGTGTTCCCATGTTTTTAATTTACTGGACGCAAGAGGACTTATAAGCGTTTCCGAAAGGATGAATTATATATTAAGGGTGAGAAGTTTGGCCGAGGGCTGTGCTAAACTTTACACAAAAAAAGATGATGTTGAATAAAATAGATCCGGATTTGCAAGTTTTATTTTTAAGTTTAACCGTAACATTTAAATGGTTATGATACCGTGAGCGAATATTTATTAGAAATCGGTTCGGGAGAACTCCCTTACGGCGAGGTAAGGGCTATTCCTGCCGCACTTTCGGACAGCCTTCAAAGTTTTTTTGAAAAAGATTTGTCGCTTCCTGAAAAGCCCGCTATCCAATCGTTTTCGACGCCGAGGCGCGTCGTTGTTTTCATTAAGCGCCTGCCTTTAAAGTCGCTTGATAGAGAAACCGAGATAGTAGGCCCCCCTTTAAATATATCTTACCACGGGGATTTGCCGGCGTTGCCTTTAACTCAATTCATGAAAAAAAACGGGATTTTAAACCATAAAAAGCTATATGTGATTCACCAAAAAAAAGGACCTTATGTAGCTTATAAAAAGATTATAAAAGGAAGATTATTAAAAGACCTGTTAAGCGAAAACATTCCAAATATTATTACTAATCTCCCTTTTAAGAAGTCTATGTTCTGGCTAAATAAAGATGTTCGTTATCCAAGACCGGTTTTATGGATTTTGTCGCTTTTCGACGGGAAACCCCTTAGATTTTATTACGGGGATATTAAAGCGGGGGATTACACCTATCTTATAAGAAACGGGTCATATAAAACATCATATACGAGAGTCAATAATTCAAAGGATTATTTTAAATTGATTTCTTCAAGCGGGATTATTTTAGAAAATGGACATAGAAGGTTATTTATAGAAAAAGAACTTGAGATTATCGCCGGAAAATTAAAATTAGACATAGCCGAATATGAAGATGATTTTATGGATGAAATCGTCGGGCTGACCGAAACGCCGCATGCAATCACAGGCAATTTTGACAAAAAATTCCTGTCCATTCCCGAAGAGCTTTTATCGATAGTTATGCGCAAACATCAGAGGTTTTTTCCTTTAAAAAATAAGGATGATTCGGTAAAAAGCGGAGCTAATTTGGCGCCCTCTTTTATAGGCATTGCAAATATTTCAATTTGGCAAATAAATAAAAATAGAGAGGAAACAGAAAATAACATTCGTTCCGGTTATTCGAAGGTTTTGGGGGCAAGGCTTGCCGATGCGGATTTTTTTTATAAAGAAGACATCAAACATCCTCTTTCGTATTTTGTGGAAAAGACTAAGGATATTCTATTTTATGAAGGTTTAGGTTCATATTTTGATAAAACGGAAAGAATAAAGGAATTAGGCTTATTCATAGCTAAAGAATGCGATTTTACCGAAAATGACGCATTGCAATTTAACCGTGCGGCAAACCTGTTAAAATTTGACCTTGCAACCCATGTCGTATATGAATTTCCGGAGATGCAGGGAATAGCGGGCAAAATTTATGCAAAAAGGGCAAAAGAAGAGGGAGACGTATGCCTTGCAATAGAGGAGCATTATTACCCGATAGTTAAATCTAAAAAAAGGATTTTACCTTCCAATGATTTATCGGCTTTATGCTCTTTGTCCGATAAATTTGACACCATTTTTTCGTTTGTAATGCTGAAAAAGCTTCCTACCGGCGAATCCGATCCTTTTTATTTAAGAAGAGCTATGATAGGAATAATAGAAATTATTCTGGAAAAAAAATATATTATTCGGATGGGGCATGTTTTTGATTTTTACTTCGATAATTTTTTTAAGGAGAGAAAAGGAAAAGTTAATTTAAATGAATTAAAAGCCTCCTTTATTAATTTTGCAAATACAAGATTTAAAAATTTTCTTATGTCTTTGTCTTCGGAATATAAACCGGATGCAATAACATCCGTAATTAGAGAAGACGGCGGCTACGATTTTTATACATCATATTTAAAAACAGATTTCATTTCCAAACATAAGCTGCATGAGGAACTTTACGAATTGTCGCAGGCGTATAAACGAATTAACAATATTACCTTAAGTTACGGCAATATTTTAGATTTTGACATTAGCAAACTTGTTTTGCAGGACGAAATTCATCTTTATAAAACATTTGAGGCCGTTCGACGGGATACCGTTTCTTTTTTGAAAAAAAATGACTATTATAAGGTCATGAATCATTTTTATACCCTCGTAAAACCGATTAACGATTTTTTTGACGGGGTTTTGGTATTAACCGATGATGCAGCCGTTAAAAATTCGAGGCTTGGACTGTTGAACAACATTTTAAATCTGCTAAAAAATCTGTGCGATTTCTCAAAATTGTCTTACTAATTGCGTAATTCCTGTTTGTGCAGGAATGGCTGGTCAAAAATATTCTATTTATATTTATTTTATATTATAAAAATTATAAAAAATTACATTTTGGTTGGAGGATGTTATGGCTAAGTATGTCTATTTTTTTGGAAATAAGGATGCCGACGGCAAAGGTTCGATGAAAAATCTTTTAGGAGGAAAAGGAGCGGGACTTGCCGAGATGACCAATATCGGTATAAGGGTGCCGGCAGGTTTTACTATTACAACGGAGGTTTGTACATATTATTATGAACATAATAAAAAATACCCTGAAGAGTTAAGGAGCGAAGTTAACGGCGGACTCAAAATAATTGAAGAAGCTATGGGCGCAAGATTCGGCGATACATTAAATCCTCTTTTGGTCTCCGTTAGAAGCGGTGCAAGAATTTCCATGCCGGGTATGATGGACACGGTTCTTAATTTAGGATTAAATGATGAAACGATTAAAGGGCTTATAAATAAATCTGGAAATGAAAGATTTGCTTATGATACATACAGAAGATTTATCCAGATGTTTTCGAATGTGGTTTTGGGTATAGATTCAAGCATTATGGAGTCCATTCTCGAAAAGAAAAAGAAAGAAAGGAATGTTAAAAACGATAACGAGCTTGGTGCAGGAGATCTCAAAAGCCTTGTTCACGAGTTCAAGGATGTGGTTAAAAAAGAAAAAGGCACAGCTTTTCCCGACGATCCCGAGACGCAGCTGTGGATGGGAATATCGGCGGTATTTGAATCATGGAATGTGCCCAGGGCTATTACTTACAGAAAACTTAACAAAATTCCGGAAGATTGGGGGACGGCCGTAAATGTCGTTTCTATGGTATATGGAAACATGGGGAATTCTTCGGCAACCGGCGTCGCTTTTACAAGAAACCCGTCAACGGGAGAAAACGGGTTTTACGGGGAATACCTTATAAACGCTCAGGGAGAGGATGTTGTTGCCGGAATCAGGACTCCCCAGCCTATAAACGAGATCTCGAAGAAAAACCCGGACGATGTTTCGCTTGAACATGCCATGCCTTCGGTATTTAAAGACCTCTTAGAATATGCGGCGCTTTTGGAAAAACATTATAAAGATATGCTTGATTTAGAATTTACGATACAGGAAGGCGTCCTTTATATGCTTCAGGTTCGAACAGGTAAGAGAACTGCTAAGGCTGCCGTGAAAATAGCCGTAGATATGGAAAAAGAGGGCATGATAGATAAAAAAACCGCTATACTAAGGATAGATCCCAACTCCATTGCCCAATTAATGTATCCCACGGTAGATGCAAAGTCTAAAAAGGATGTTTTGGCAAAAGGGCTGCCGGCATCTCCGGGCGCCGCAAGCGGAGAAGTTGTTTTTTCGGCGGAGGAAGCGGAAGATGAGACAAAAAAAGGGAAAAAAGTAATATTAGTCAGGATGGAAACCTCGCCCGAAGATATTCACGGAATGAGCGTTGCGGAAGGAATCCTTACGGCAAGAGGCGGAATGACTTCCCATGCGGCCGTCGTTGCAAGGGGAATGGGAAAATGCGCTATAACAGGCTGTTCTTCTCTTGAAATAAATGAAAAAAGGGGTGAAATAATCGTTGGAAACAGAACGGTAAAAAGGGGCGATGTTATAACCCTGAACGGCGTAAGCGGTGAAGTTTATTCGGGATATGTGAATATGGTGACGCCAGAGATAAACGAGGATTTTATAACTATAATGAATTTTGCAAATGAATTCAGAAAATTAAGAATAAGGGCAAATGCCGATACCCCGGAAGATGCTAAAGTTGCCAGAAATTACGGGGCGGAAGGAATCGGACTTTGCAGGACGGAGCATATGTTTTTTAAAGGCGACAGAATAAAAGCCGTTCGGGAAATGATACTTGCAGGTACGGTGATCGAGAGGCAAAAAGCCCTGAACAAGCTATTGCCGATGCAAAAGTCTGATTTTATAGAGCTATACAATGAAATGAAAGGATATTCCGTTAACATCCGTTTGCTTGATCCGCCGCTCCATGAATTTTTGCCGAAAACGGACCAGGAGATAAAAGAGCTCGCAGATATTATGAATGTGCCGTATGAAAGGTTAAAGACAAAGGTCATATCGCTTCATGAGGTCAACCCTATGCTTGGACACAGGGGGTGCAGGCTTGGGGTGAGTTATCCGGAGATTTATGAAATGCAGGTTCAGGCTATTATGGAAGCGGCGTGTGAATTCCATAAAGGCGGAAATGTTATAATACCCGAAATTATGATTCCGGTCGTCGGTATTTATGAAGAAATAAAATTGCTAAAGGAATTAGTCGTTAAAAAAGCCAATGATGTTATGTCAAGTTACGGAGTCAGGTTTAACTTTCTTGTGGGAACCATGATTGAACTTCCCAGGGCATGCATGGTTGCGGATGAGATTGCAAAAGAGGCGGAGTTTTTCTCGTTTGGAACAAACGACTTGACGCAGACCGTTTTTGGCTTTTCAAGAGACGATATAGGTTCATTTTTACCTGATTATTTAAATAAAAATATCTTAAAGACCGACCCGTTTATCGAGCTTGATAGAAACGGCGTAGGCGAACTTATGAAGATTGCGGTGCAGAAGGGAACAGGGACAAGGCCTGATATTAAACTCGGAATATGCGGAGAACACGGTGGAGATCCCGGTTCCATCGAATTTTGCCACAGACTGAAACTTAATTATGTCAGCTGCTCTCCATATAGAGTTCCCGTTGCTATTATTTCCGCCGCTCACGCAGCGCTTAAAAATTAGGATTTTAGGATTTAAAGTTGAGTTTAGATTTGGATTTCAAAAATAATGTTTACGAAGGACGGGGATTAAAAAAGGGGGCTTCAACGGCTTTTGCGCTGGAAGAAGCCCTCCTGCTTAATTCAGAAAATAATTTATCGGTCTTTTTGTGCGATAATTATTTATCGGCGAGGGATTTATATAAAAATTTAACATTTTTTGAAAATGCATTATTCCTGACGGACTCTTCGTTAAAGAAAAAAAAGGTTTTTTTTTGCGAAGAGATTATCCCGCTAAGTTTATTATACGAAATAAAGACGGAAAAAGACGCTGTTATAATTTTAACTCCCGCCTCTTTTTTCTCAAAAGTTCCCGAATTAGATATCCTTTCAAAATCCTGCATTAATATCAAAAGAGGTTTAAAACTTTCCAGAGATAAATTTATCTCCGCTCTTATATCTTACGGTTATGACCCGGTAAGCCAGATAGAAAGTCAAAAGGAGTTTGCGGTTAGAGGGGAAATAATCGACCTGTTCGATGCAGAAAATTCTTCCCCCGTCAGGATAGATTTTTTTGATGAAATAGTGGAAGACATAAGGCATTTCGATCTTAATACGCAAAGGAGCTTTAAAACAATAGATAGTTTTACCGTGTTTCCGGTTAAAGAAGGCATCTATGAAAAAAAACTGAATTTATTGGATATTACCGAAAGTCCTGTTTTATATGTCGAAAAACCAAAAACTGAACTTCAAAATTTTTTAAATCATGATGCAGGCAATGCAGGTAACAGAACTATTTATATAGAAGCATTAAATAAAGCATACAAATTATTCTATTATGACCTCAATGAATTAAAGGTATATTACGGCGATGAAAGTTTTGAAAATTCCAAAAACGCTTATATCTTGTTTGAAGATTTTAACGATGTAAATTTTATTAAAAATTTTAAATATAAAAACGGGCAGCTAAATCTAAAACTAATAAAAAGGGTATTCTCCGGATTAATCGAAAAAAAATATTTAATAATTTTAGTTTCTAAAAACGAAATTCATCATCAAAGATTAAAAGAGATTTTTGCTTCCGTTCAACTGGATAAGGATAAAACGGAAGGAAGGTTTCATATTGTTATCGGTGAGATTTCAGCGGGAATCATATCGAAAAAACATAAATTTCTGATATTTACCGGCGAAGAACTTTTCAGGGAACATATTAATTTGATTGAAGAGCCGCCGTATAAGGGTTCAAAACCGGATTTTTTTAACGAAATAAGCGAGCTTAATCCCGGCGACTTTGTAGTTCACAATGAATTCGGCGTAGCAAAATTTACGGGGATAAAAAAAATTACCGTAAGCGGCACCATATCGGACTATTTCGAACTCCTGTACGAAGGCGGGGACAAGATTTTTGTTCCTGCGGACAAGATTTATTTAATCCATAAATATATTGCCTCTTCAGAGGAAAATTCGCCAAAATTAAGCAGATTGGGAAATAGGTCATGGGAAAGGGCAAAAATAAAGGCTAAAGAAAAAATAGAGGAAGTCGCCCTTGATTTAAAAGTATTATACGCCAAAAGAATGACCGGGAGGGGATTTGCTTTTTCGGAAGAAGATGAGGTTTACAGGGAATTTGAAGAAAGCTTTGAGTTTGAAGAAACCGAAGATCAGGCAAAGGCAATCAAAGATGTCCTTTCGGATATGCATCTTAATAAACCGATGGACAGGCTAATATGCGGCGATGTGGGATTCGGGAAGACGGAAGTAGCGATTAGAGCGGCATTTAAAGCATCCATGGATGGAAAGCAGGTGGCTCTTATTGCTCCCACTACTCTTTTAGTGGAGCAGCATTACAATAATTTTAAAAAAAGATTTGAAAAATATCCGATTAAAGTAGCCTATATCTCAAGATTTGTCGGTAAGGGCGAGGAAAAGAAAATCTTAAATCAGATTAAAAGCGGAGAAATAGACATAATAATAGGGACGCACAAACTATTATCCGAAAAAATTAAATTTCACGATATCGGGCTTCTAATTATCGATGAAGAACAAAAGTTTGGAGCGATGCAGAAAGAAGGAATCAAAGAAATCCGTTCTTCTATAGATGTTCTTGCAATGAGCGCCACCCCGATTCCAAGAACCTTATATCTTTCGATGTCCGGCATCAGGGATTTAAGCATTATCGATACCCCTCCCGCAGGAAGAAAGAATGTTATAACCGATATTGCCGGTTACGACGATGAAATCATTAAGGATGCCGTTTTTAAGGAGCTTGCAAGGGGCGGGCAGGTTTATTTTATCGATAACAGGATTTCGCATCTGGACGCGGTATTTAAAAAGATTAAAAAAATAATGCCGGATATAAGAATCGGCGTCGTTCACGGGAGGCTCGGCGTAAATGATATCGAGCAGGTGATGCACCTTTTTTATAATAAAGGGTATGACATGCTTCTTAGCACATCGATTATCGAATCGGGGCTCGATAACCCCAATGTTAATACAATTATTATAAATAATGCGGAAAATCTTGGTTTAAGCCAGCTGTACCAGCTAAGGGGACGGGTAGGCAGGTCGCATCTTCAGGCTTATTGTTTGCTTGTAATCGGGTGCGGTTTGGCTGATTTAACGGAAGAACAAAGAAAAAGGCTGAATAAGGCAAAAGAATACAGCGAATTGGGGGCGGGTTTTAAACTTGCTATGGCAGATCTGGAGATAAGGGGGGCAGGCAATATTTTGGGGGGCGCCCAGTCGGGGCACATTGACGCTATCGGGCTTGAAATGTGCATGCAAATGCTTAAAGAAGAGGTTGAAAAAATGCAGGGCATTACACTTCCTCCGCAAATTAACCCCGAGGTAAAAACTAATCTATCTTTATATATCCCGGATTCTTATATAAATGATAGTAAAATAAAATTATCCATTTACAGAAAGCTTGCGAATTGCAACAGCTTAGACGATGTTGAGGCGGTACGGTTAGAGCTCGCCGACAGATTTGGGAAAATTCCCGAGATGGTAAATAATCTTTTATCGGTAGAAGAACTCAAGGTTTATATGAAAAATTCAAGGGTTAAACTCATAGAGATAAAAGAAAATGAATTTATAATCGAATTTCACGGCTCGGCGGAAGCCCTTTCTGACGGTTTAATCAAGTTTGTAAATGACGGAAATATTTCATCGGAATATGTTATAAACTTTCTCGGAGAATTTATAATTAAACTTAGGCCCAAAAAAGCGCCTGCGCCGCTTGATAAACTTGATGCTTCTAAAATTATCTTGCAACGATTATATGGCTATGTTAATATTTAAAGATAATTATTAAATTTAATTTTAATATATTCAGAGGAAAAAAATGAAATTGAAAATCAGGGGTCAGAAGGACTGGCGGGGCCGGTCTCAAAGGTTTTTTAAAATTAACGGTAAAATTTTATTTATAGCATTATTTGCGGTTATAATTTCAATGAGTCTTTACGGCTGCGCCAAAAAAAGCGCTCCATCTTCAAAGGTTATCGCTACGGTTAACGGAAAGCCTATAACGGTCGGCAAATTTAAATCCGAAATCGCCAAATTTCCGCCGAATTTAAAAGATTATCTTCAAACCCCCGCAGGTTCAAAGAGGTTTATTAGAAGTCTTGTCGATAGGCAAGTATTGGTTAACGAAGCCGTTAAAGAAGGGATTAATAAGTCGAAAGATTATAAATCCCAAGTTTCCGATTTTAAAAAGGGCCTTTTGGTGCAGCTTCTTTTGCACAAGGAGATCTCGAATAAAGTCAGCGTGACGACCGCTGATGCAAAGTCTTACTACAAAAAGCATTTCTTAAGCTTTAATCTGCCGTCAAAGATTAATGTCAGTTATGTTCAGTCAAGTTCGCTCAAACAGGCTCAGGCCGCTTACAATTTACTTAAAAGCGGAAAACCGTTTGCCGCCGTTGCGCAAAAGTACTCAACCGCTCCAAATGCCAAATCGGGCGGAACTTTGGGGTGGATTAAATTCGAAGAAACAACGCCGGCATTTAACAATGCCGCCTTTAACCTTCGCAAAATAGGGGAGTACTCAAATATCGTTAAGGTCGGGAACAACTTTGACATAATAAGGCTTAATAATATAATAGCAGGCAAGCCAAAACCGTTTTCTAAGGTAAAGAACGATATTATCGTTATGATGAAACAAAAAGAAGCTTCTAAAATTCTTAAAAACTTTGTAGAAAAGTTAAGGGCTAAGTCAAACATTAAATATTATTACAATAATTTACCAAACTTTGAAGCTGCTCCAGTTCCCGCTCCTGTTCCTGAAAAGCAGGGCGCTGCCGGTAAAAAGCAGGGTTAAAATTTTAAATATGGAAAGTATAATAAAAAAGGGCAGGATTTTCGCATTTATAGCCGCTTCCATTTTCTTAATTAATTTATTTCCCGTAAGCGCAAAAAATGCAAACGCCGTAATAATAGACCAGGTAATTGCCGTTGTGAATAAAACCCCTATAACGCTGTATGATTTTGCAAAATTTAACAGGCCGGCGTTCGAAGAATATGAGCAGATGCAAAACAATGCCTCTCAGGGTATTTTTACAAGCTCCGATTCCCTGATAATGTCGAAAACAAAAGGCGTTATCAATCTTTTGGCGGATAATATTTTACTTAAGCAGGAAGAGGAAAGAGCGGCTATTTATATATCTCCAAAACAATTGGGCGGTTATATAAAGGATGTCGCCCATGCAAATAACTTTACCGAAAATCAGTTCTTCGATTTTTTAAAAAAAAGGGGGATAAGTAAAGAGGCGTACATTAAACGGGTTAGAACCCACTTTATCCGGATGGAACTTCTGAGGAAGGTTTACGGCAATAAGATGATTATAACTCAAAAAGAAATGCAGGATTATTATAAGAAAAACATAGAAGAATTCAGAGGCATGCCTATGGCAGACCTGAAGCTTATATTTTTAGCCGTGCCTCGTAACGCAAGTAAAGAAGCAAAGAAAAAAATATATGGAAAAATGTTAAAAATTAGAAAGCTGGCAATAAACGGCGATACAGGTTTTTCATCCCTGGCAAGAAAATATTCGGAAGATCCTTCGGAAAAAAATGGAGGAAGAATCGGCTATGTTTATAAAGATAAATTATCCCCTAATTTCTCTAAGATAGCTTTTAGGTTAAAGGTGGGGCAGATAAGCAAGGTTATAAAATCTCCATTCGGCTATACCATATTTAAATCTGTCGGAAAAAAAATGGGGGCATTTAAAACCTTTAAGCAGGTAAAGCCGGAGATAATTTCGATTCTTGAAAAACATAAAACAAACGAATATCTTGCAAGGCTTTTAAAAAGAGCCAGAAAAAATGCTTATATTAAAATCAAAATCCCTGTTTAACGATTACATGAATAAAATTGCTTAAGGAAAGTAGCTTTATCGGCATTACAATGGGGGATCCCGCCGGCATCGGTCCTGAAATAGCAGTTAAGGCTGCGGAATACTTCATAAAAATCAACACGCCAATTAAACCGGTTATCTTCGGGTCTTTTGAACATATTGATTATGTTTTAAAAAGTATAATCAAAAAAGATGCCCCTATAAATTTAATCAGGCAGGACTCTCTCCTTGAATATTCTTACAAAAATACCCATATCAATGTAATAGATTTATCTTCCAAATCGTATCAATCCGTGAAATACGGCGAAATTAATCCCGAATATGCCAAAGATGTCGAATCATTTATTTCTGCCGCAGTAGATTTTTCATTAGACGGAAGAATTTCGGGATTTGCAACAGCCCCGATAAATAAGGAAATGATGATAAAAGGAGGCGCAAAGTTCGGCGGACATACGGAGCTTTTAGGATATTTAACTTCTTCAAAAGACTATGCAATGCTTTTTTATTCAAAAACAATGATAACCGTTCTTGCGACAATTCATATTCCGTTATTTATGGTTTCAAGGAGCATCACCAAAGAATCTTTAAGGAATATACTAAAAATCTCTATCTCGTCCATGATAAACGATTTTGGCATAAGCAGTCCTAAAATTGCCGTTTTAGGTTTGAATCCGCATGCGGGAGAAAATGGGGAGATAGGCGCCGAAGAAAAAGATATTATATCCCCGGTTATAACGGAATTTAAAAATAACGGCTTTTTTGTAAGCGGACCTTTTCCGTCCGACAGCTTCTTTGCTAAAATATACAAAAATTACGACTTAATAGTTTCAATGTATCATGACCAGGCGTTAATACCTTTTAAACTGCTCTCCTTTAATGAGGGAGTAAATGTAACCGCGGGACTTAAAATCGTAAGGACATCGCCCGTGCATGGAACGGCTTATAATATAGCGGGGAAAAATTTAGCTGATTCTAACAGTATGAAAGAATCTATAAAATTAGCTTATAAAATTTCGAAAAATAGACTGAAATGGAAAGAAAAATAATAATAAAGGGTGCGCGGCAGCATAATTTAAAAAATATAAATATAGAAATTCCGAAGGACAGACTTGTCGTAATAACAGGTCTTTCCGGTTCGGGAAAATCGTCTTTGGCGTTTGATACCATATTTGCGGAGGGGCAAAGAAGGTATTTAGAATCCCTTTCTTCATACGCAAGGCAGTTTATGGAGCAGATGGATAAGCCCGATGTCGATTCCATAGAGGGGTTGTCTCCCACCATTTCCATAGAGCAAAAGTCTGTTAGTAAAAATCCCCGTTCCACCGTAGGAACTATTACCGAAATATATGACTATTTAAGAGTTCTATTTGCCCGTATCGGAGTTCCATATTGTTATAAATGCGGTAAAAAAATAGAACCCAAGACTATCGACCAGATGACGGAGGCGGTTTTTTCACACAAAATCGGCGAAAAATTAATTATATTGTCGCCTATTGCGATTAATAGAAAGGGCGAATTTAAGGCAAAATTCGAGGAATATTTAAAGCACGGCTTTTACAGGGTATATGTAGATAAAAAGGAATATAATCTCGAGGATGCTATAACCTTAGATAAAAATAAAAAACATGATATCGACTTAGTTATCGATAGAATTTTTATAAAAGATGAAAACAAAAAAAGGCTGGCAGATTCTATCGAACTTGCTTTAAAATTATCGCAGGGCATTCTAAAATTAAAGTTCGAAGATAAAGAAGAAATACTAACCGAAAATTCTATCTGTTTGGATTGCGGCATAAGCTACGGAAAACCCGAACCGGCGGCATTTTCCTTTAACAGCCCCCAGGGCGCCTGCTCTTTTTGCGACGGATTAGGATATACGAAATATTTGGACGAGGATCTCATAGTCCCGAATAAGGGATTGTCGTTAAGAGAAGGAGCGATAACAGTTTTAAACAATTCAAGCCCCGTTTATAAAAACCAGATAATAAGCGCATTATCGAAACATTACGGGTTTAGGACGGACACGCCTTACGAAGATTTAACTTATGACGATAGGCATGCAATTATGTACGGTTCAGGCGATGATAAAATAAAATTTTACGATGCCGTAACCGAAAATACTTCTTTCAGGTTAAAAAAATGGGAAGGGATAATTCCAATGCTGGAGGCAAGCATAAACGGTTCTAACCACATAATCAACGCTCACGAATTTATGAACGAAAAGGCCTGTCCCGAATGCCATGGTTTTAGATTAAAGAAAGAGTCCTTAAGTTATAAAATTAATAATATGTCGATTATAGATATTGCAGGTTTAAGCATTAAAAACGCCTCAAAATTTTTTAAAGATGTCGATTTGAATGAATATGAGCAAAATGTAGCCGTCAGGTTAATTAACGAAATTAAAGACAGGCTGAAGTTTCTCGTAAATGTAGGGCTTGACTATCTTACATTATCAAGGCCTGCTCAAACGCTTTCCGGCGGCGAATCTCAACGAATACGGCTTGCCTCGCAAATAGGGTCGGGTCTTACGGGCGTGCTGTATGTTCTCGACGAGCCGAGTATCGGGCTTCATATGAGGGATAACGAGCGCTTGCTAAAAACTATTATAGACCTTAAGGATAAAGGAAATAGTCTTATTGTGGTGGAACATGATACGCTTACGATGTTGGAAGCCGATTATATTGTAGATATGGGTCCCGGGGCGGGTAAAAACGGAGGGTATGTGGTGGCCCGGGGAACCCCTGCCGAAATTATGAGTAATCCAGATTCGCTGACAGGCAAATATTTAAGCGGAAAAGCGGGAGTGGATATTCCGGGTGCAAGGAGAAAGCAGGATAAGAATTTTTTAGAAATAAAAGGCGCAAAAAAAAATAATTTAAAAAATATAAATGCCGGCATACCCCTTGAAAATCTGGTTTGCATAACAGGGGTTTCCGGTTCGGGAAAAAGCACGCTTATAATCGACACCCTTTATGCCGCTGTCTCCAATTACAAAAACGGTATAAAGGATTTTAAGAGGTTTGAAATAGAAAACATAGAAAATATCGATTTAATCGATAGAATTATCGATATAGACCAATCTCCTATCGGAAGAACTCCAAGGTCAAATCCTGCTACATACACCGGTATTTTTACGCTGATAAGGGAGATTTTTGCGGGAACCAAAGAGGCGAGGGCAAGAGGCTATAACCCCGGCAGATTCAGCTTTAATGTAAAAGGGGGCAGATGCGAGGCATGCAGCGGCGACGGCGTAAAAAAGATAGAGATGCTGTTTATGCCGGATGTTTATGTCGTATGCGATGTCTGTAAGGGAAAGAGGTATAATAAACAAACATTAGAGATAGCTTATAAAAACAAAAATATTTATGATGTTTTAAATATGACGGTCAGGGAGGCTTATGAATTTTTTGGCAATATACCCGCGCTTAATCATAAAATTAAGTTTTTAATCGATGTAGGGCTTGATTATATAAACCTGGGCCAGCTTGCAACTACCTTATCCGGCGGGGAGGCTCAAAGGATTAAGCTTTCAAGAGAACTGTCGAGGCCCGGCCAGTTTAAAACCCTGTATATACTTGACGAGCCAACCACGGGTCTGCATTTTGACGACATAAATAAACTGCTGCATATTCTAAATTTACTTGTAGGTTCAGGCAATACCGTTATTGTTATTGAACATAATATCGATGTTATCAAGTCATCCGATTATATTATAGATATGGGACCCGAGGGCGGGGATGAAGGGGGCTATATTGTGGCGTGCGGCGCACCTGAAGACTTAGTTTTAAATAATGACTCGGTAACGGGCAAATATCTGGCTGACGCCATTAAAAAAACAGCAATAAGCAAAGTTTGGAATCAATAGCTCGGCTTAATAAATATGCGGTTTGCGTTGTTGAAGCGGAATATGGCAATATTACGCAGACATAAAATTTTATAAAAAATTAATTAAAAAAATTATTGACTTTTTGAGGTTATAGTGATAAAAAAGTTTATTTAGTATTTAAAATTTTACCGATATATCAAATAGATAAGATTTAGAAACCATATTAAATACGATAAATATGCAATGATAACGGCTTTATAAATTAGTAAAATCGAATAATCGAATAATTTAATTAAATAATAAACCAAAGGGGGGTTAAAATGGCAAAAAGTTCAGAAGAGTCGCCTTCAAGGCGGACTTTTATGACGGTT
This sequence comes from bacterium, assembly GCA_021802425.1. GTDB lineage: Bacteria > SZUA-79 > SZUA-79 > Acidulodesulfobacterales > Acidulodesulfobacteraceae > Acidulodesulfobacterium. Next base: position 25,423 of record JAJZXJ010000009.1, read on the forward strand.
GTTATCGGTTTAATTTCTGCCATAGTAGGCGTTGCGGTGACGGTTCCTATTCTGGGAGTGGTTTTAAGCCCGTTATTTAAAAAAAGGGATATTGTATGGACTGAACTTGGCAGCATGAGCGACTTACAAAAAATTGCACCCTTGACGCCGAAGTTTGTTCCCGTATATTTCAGGGTTAAGCAGGGGTGGTCGGTAAATACTCTTCCAAGGCAGGTTGTCGTAGTTAAAGATATTAACGGTAATTTTTATTTCTTCTCAAATCAGTGTACCCATCTAGGGTGTCCTTTACACTGGATTCCTGCAAGACAAAAGTTCCTGTGCCCGTGCCATGGCGGGATGTTTAATGTTCTCGGTAAAGTTGTCGGAGGTCCTCCGCCCAGGCCGTTGTATGAGTGGGTTCATAAAATAGAAAAAGATACCGTATTTATTCAAAATAAGTTTTTGAATAATCCAAAAGAGAGGGGGATCTAATGTTTAAAAAAATTCAAGATTGGTTTGATGAAAGAATCGGGCTTACCGAATTAATAAATGAATTTAACGGCGAAAGAATACCGAGAAGAGGGGGATGGGCATATACTTTTGGGAGCCTTCTTGCGTTTCTTTTTACGATTCAGGTCGTAACGGGAATATTTTTACTGTTCTATTATGTTCCATATTTTCCGATGGCAAGGAATGCGACATATTATATAAAACACCATGTCCTGCTCGGCAATATACTTCTCGGCATTCATCTATGGGGCGCATTTACTATGATATTCTTCCTGCTAGTTCATATGGCAAGGGTATATTTTTCAGGCGCTTATAAAAAGCCGAGGGAGCTTCAATGGGTCGCAGGCATGGTTCTATTCTCCGTTGTCGTCGTTCTGGGTTTAACGGGATATATGCTTATCGGCAACGAAAACTCCTGGTGGACGATTAATGTTCTTACGAATGTCGCATCGCATACCCCGATTATCGGCGGTTTTTTAAGGATTATCGTAAGAGGCGGGACGGAAACATCCGTTTTAACTATGCAGCATATATTTGCCGTTCATGTATGGCTTTTGCCGCTTGTGGTTATTATGTTTATTCCGATGCACCTATTTTTAATAAGAAAAACAGGTCATCAGGGTATGGCATTGGAATACAAAAACAGCAAATTATCCGATGACGACCCGAATAAATGGATTAAACCGGATGGAACGGTTCCGTTTTTCCCGGATCAGTTCTATAAAGATATGATAGTAGCTTTAGGGGTATTTGCGGTAGTTTATTTCCTCGCAGTTTACTATGGGGCGGCAATCGGGCCGATGTATAGACCGCTGGCTCTTAACTTTGCTCCCGAGGCCGACTGGTATTTTCTTGCAAACGAGGAATTGTTAAAATATTTCCCGGGTAACGGACTGATTATATTTTCTACATTCCTTGTCCCTACAATCGGGTTTGCAATATTATTTGCGTTGCCGTTTATCGATAGAGGGCATGAAAGAAGCCCGTTTAAAAGACCGGCAGCGACGGTTCTGGGGATTTTGTTTCTCCTTTTGTTAGTCTATTTAACATTAATCGGCGGCGAACCGAAAGCGCCCGCTACCGTATAAAATCAAAAGAGGAGTAAATGCGATGAATTTAGGAGTTATCAATATAGTAAATCTATTTATAAACAGGTTAGCGCTGGGGTTTATGGCGATAGCCTTTATATCCCATTATATAGGGATATTTAAGAAAGAGGACAGATATTTCCGCCTTGCAAAACCCCTCATTCTGGCATCTTTAATAATCGGCACCGTCCAAACTATACTCTATTTCTATTTCTTAAGTCTCTTGAGAGACGGAATCCCGAATTTCTGGATACTTATAAATAAACTTCAGCCCGGAGTTATCGGCTATTCGATGGAGTTTCTTTTGGCATTCTTGATTTTAGGCGCGGTATATTATTACGGGTTTGACGGCAAGGCATCGAATAAGCATCACGGATGGAATGTATTTATCGGAATTATGGCATTTCTATTTGGTTTTACTTCGGATGTATTTTATACCATTTCCGAAAGTTACACTATTGGACCGACGCCGGATACCGCTATCAGGACTCCCATGGTTTTGCTTTTAATAATAGAAAAAAATATCGAAATATTTGCCCTGTCCGGCGCTTTACTGGCATTATGGGCAGGAGTTAAATATATAGCTTCTTCCAAACAATCGGACAAAGAGTATTACGATTGGCTTGGGTCATTTGCCAGTATTATAACCTTAATGTTTTTAATAATGTATCCAATAATATATTTTGGATGGTTTAAACATTTCAGGGCTACCGCCGATAGCGGATTCAACAGGATAATGCTCGGCAAGTATCAGTGGATTATGTACACATTTATGGGAACAATGGGCGGCGCCCTTATTCTTAATTATATTTATATGTTGTGGAAATTAATTAACGGCAGGGACAAAAAAAGGCCTACCGTTTCGGTGGGCTTGATACTTTTCCTGATTATAGCAGGAATGGTTTCATTAGTCTTCGGGATGCTTCCTTTGTCCATAGGCATTTTGGGAAATATGCAGCCGGTTAAATATCTATCGCTGGCGGGGCTTTTTGTAACAGGTTTTTTAGTGCTTGGATATTATCTAAAGGACCTTACCCCGAATTTCAAATTTGGAAATATTTCAAAATTTCCGCAAATCCTTTTAATATTCAGCGGGTTATGCGTTGCGGTCAATGTTCCCGTTATGGGTTATATGAAGATTGCCGCAAGAGGGACCGACAGGATTATATATCAAACAATGAATTTGAACGGAACGAAATATGTTCCGCCCGTTGTTTATCCGTGGCCCGTTAAAAAAGGATTCAGCCTGCTGCATGACAAGTGCGTTATCTGCCATACATTGAACAGGGTCGAAAGGTATAACGGAAAGTCTTTCGGACCATGGGATAATCTTGTCTTACATCAAATGAAAGATGTAAACGGCTGTCCGATAACGATTGCCGAAGGCAAAGAAGTCGTTCATTATCTAGATTCTTTAAATATTATCGCCTACAACCTGCACCTTGCAAAGGAACATAAAAAATGGGTTCCGCCTGTTTCTCTTCCATGGGGAAAGCCTGCATCGGCATCCCAAACAGCCGCGCCGGAAAAGGCAGGAAAGCCTGTTAAGAAACCGGCCGCCCGGAGTAATGCAAATATCAAAAAGGCGGCAATGAAAATAATTGATGCGCAGGGGTGTTTAGGCTGCCATACAATTAACGGCAAGGGTGGGGCGGTTGGACCTAACCTTTCGAACGAAGGAACCAAAGGACATAGTTTGCACTGGCTCGAAGTGCAGATTAATACGCCAAAGGTTCATAGCCCGTCAACCATGATGCCTGACCATAACTTAAATCAGGGACAGCTGAAAACAGTAGCCGAGTATTTAGAATCGCTTAAATAAATATTGCCGTAAATATTTGATAATTGTTTAATAAAAAGGCATTTACCATTTTATTATCTTATATAATTAAGATATAATAATATCGGGTAAATGCCTTTTTTATTTGGAATTAAAAATGGACAAAGAGTTTATTAAGCAGATAGCCAGAATGAGTTCTTTAGGGTTAAATTTAATAATATCCGTATTAATCGGAATTTTTATAGGGATTGAAATCGACAAATACTTTGGTTACGAATATCTTTTTTTGGTAATTTTTTCTATTTTAGGTTTTTCGGCGGGAATTTATGAAATATATAGGGCAATTAAAAGAGAACTTAATACAAAACTTTAATGGAAAATCGTTAAAGTTTAACTTAATTTTATGGGAATTTATAATCGGCTTAATTTTGATTTTAACTGCGGGCATTCCATCGGAACTGTTTTTTAAACAAAATAACGCTCTAATAAGCATATTTTTAGGCTTTGCGTTTTCCTATTTTTTATTTATCGATACGGCCATGTACGTATTCAGAAATATAAAGAAATTAAGCGTAATTAAAATTAATTTGTCCTTAATAAAAGACTTGCTCGTCATTTTGTTTTTTTTTATAATATCTTATAAATTTATTAAACCGAATTTTATTTTTGAGGCTGTCGGAATTACGATAACCCCTGTTTCTATGGTAATCCTTTGGCTGCTTTTCCCATTAAAATTAATTAATGCAAAAGATTAACGAAACCGTACGCATATGTTAAAGGCCCCTATACTCATTAGTATTCCAGGCATACCGGTATATTGGACGATGACTATGCTTGTGATGTGCCTAATATTATTGGCCGCTTTTCTTGTCGGAAGGAATTTAAAGGTTATCCCTAACGGCGTCCAGAGCTTTTTTGAATTAATATTCATTATGACAGAATATTTCCTCAAAGAAATAATCGGCGAGGAAGGCGGCGTATATTTACCTTTAATAGCATCCTTTGCTATCTTTATCCTTTTTTCTAATTTAATCGGCAGCATTCCCGGTTTTACCTCCCCGACGGCTACTATCGACACAACGGCAACGCTGGCATTAATCGTATTTTTTCTTTCGCATATCGTAGGAATTAAAAAACATGGAGCAAAATATATAAAAAAATTCCTCGGTCCGCTTATAATAATTGCTCCGATAATGATAATCATCGAAGTTATGTCCGCCTTATCGCGCCCTTTTTCTCATGCGTTAAGGCTATTTGCAAATATTTTTGCGGAAGAGTTTATGGTGACGGTTCTGCTGTTCTTACTTCCATGGGTAATTCCTGTTATAATGATGTACATGCAAGTTTTTACAGACTTAATGCAGGCGTTTGTGTTTTATTTGCTCGCAATTATCTATATTGCGCTTTCTTTGGAAGAAGAGCATTAAAATTTATAATAATAAAATAATAGTTGGAGGCCCAATGTCTAAGATGTCTAAGTATTTTATTTCAATTTTTACATTTATAACGGTGGTTATGTTCAGCGTTAAGGCTTTTGCCGAGAAAGCATTGAATAACGTGCCGGCGGTTCAGCATCATATATCGGCTATACCTACGCATTCCGTTTTATTTTCGAAAAGTTTATTTTTCGGATTATCGGCTTTAGGTGGCGGTCTTGCAATAGGACTGGGCGTTATCGGCGCAGGTATCGGCATGGGTAATGCCGTAAGGGGCGCGTTGGAATCGATGGGAAGAAATCCCGGAATGGAAAAAAAGCTGATAGTATGGATGATTACGGGTATGGCGATTATGGAGTCTTTGGCTCTTTACGCGCTTTTAATCACATTTATTCTTTTCTACGCAAATCCGTTTAAGGGAATATTTTTAAAATAGCTTTAGCGGTTTTTTGTCGTAGCGGTTTTTTTGTTTGAATTATAAAATTTTTTATGCTAAAATTATTGAACTTAAACCCGCATTTCGCAGTTGGTGATTTTGACAGTATTTATTATGCCGAGATAGCTCAGTCGGTAGAGCAGAGGACTGAAAATCCTCGTGTCGACGGTTCGATTCCGCCTCTCGGCACCACTTACTTCCCGCTATTATGCAAAAATAACGTCATTTTATTCATTTGTTTAATTGGTATCCGTGCGCTAAATTTACGCCGGCTGAATAAAAACCGATTTTTATTTTTGAATCATAAAAAAAATTCTTGATTTCAACTTCTGTTTTATATTACAATGGAATCCTTACAATATTGCTGTCTAATTTTTAAAATTTAATCAAGCGTATATTCTTAGGTTGTTTTTTGCCTTAAAAATAAAATAAGGGTTTGATACTATTGAATAAATGAATAAAAAGATTACATATTTCCCGGGCTGCGTAGAATCCCCCAATAAAAATTTAAAAGTCATATTCGAACAATTAGGTATTGAAGTTGAATTGATTTCTGAATGGAACTGTTGCGGAGCCCCGCCATCCCATTATAAGCCGAGTTTTTTTAATAAAGTTGTAATGCCGCTTAGAAATTTGGGTATTTCCCAGAAGAGAGGCGGTGACTTTTTGTATTCGGGTTGCCGGGTTTGCGTTAAGCAGGTAAACGATGCCCTTAAAATAATAAACTCAAATTCAATGTTCGAAAATCAAGCCGAGTATAGCCTTAAACCTTTCAATGCAAACCTGAAAAAAATTACGAACGGCTCTGCGGGAGCCGTTCATCTTATCGATATTATCGCCTGCCCGGATATATCTAAAAATCTCTTAAACAACGCCGCAAGGAAATTAAAAGGACATTCAATACTGCTTTATACAGGTTGTTATCGCGACAGACAAAAAATTGATATTTTAACAAATATCCTGAATTCGTTTGGCGCAAGCGTTAATTTATACGGAGAATGTTGCGGCGGCGAAAAATTACAGAATACTACCCCGGTGCATTCAAAAAGGGTTGAAAATGCCGACAGCATCAGCACCTTTTTTAAATTAATCAACCAAAAAGCGGATGAGACCGATTCCGATTATATAGTTACGGTATGCTCTATGTGCGAAAAAAATATTAAGGATGGCGTCGAATTATCAGACCTCGATGTTTTTGCCCCGGTAATCGGACTTATCGAGTTTATAGGATTTTTGTTCGGCATGGATGGTTGCGGCGATTGGATAATTAACGACGAAGCCAAAGAAGGTAAAGTTGCTCAGCTAACTTAACAATATTGCTTATAAAATTTTAAAAAATTCTAAAAATGGAGGTAAAAAATGGATTTTGAGGAGTTAAAAAGTGAGAAGTTTTTGCGCGTCAAAGATAACAGGCTGATGAAAATAAAACCTGACCATCGTCCGCAAGAATCATCCAAAGATTACGATACCGTTCGTTATTCCACCTGCACCAATATGTGCGAAAGCGGCTGCGGGCTTAAAATATTTTTAAAGGACGGTAAGATTGTCGATGTAATGGGTGATTCGGAGCATCCCCAGAACAGGGGCGGGCTTTGTTCAAAAGGCGTCGGGCAGATTCAATGGTGGTATGACCCCTTAAGGGTGCATTATCCTGTGATGAGAAAATCGTTAACCGATGATTTTAAGAGAGTCTCATGGGATGATGCCCTCGATTTTGCCGCCGAAGGGTTAATTAAATTAACCAAAGAATACGGACCTGAGGCCTTGACGGTTTTTAGAACGGGAAGGTCTTCCTTTGGAAACAAAGAGGGGGGTGCAAGGTTTGGAAAAATATTCGGCACTCCTAATGTTTACGGACAGGGTCCTATTTGCTGCGAAAGTCCCGGCGTATCGATGAACTATGTCTTTGGCGCAAAAGGTCTTGGCAGGCTTATGAATCCGTCCCAGGACTGGAAGAATTCAAAATGCATTTTAGTCGTGGGAACAAATATGGCGGCTCAGGAAACAATAACTATGACCCATCTTTTAGATGCCAGAGATAACGGAGCGTTCGTAATAGGTGTTGACCCCCGCTTTAACGCAACATTGTCGAAGTGCGATATTGGAATGAGAATTCGTTCCGGTTCGGATGCAATTTTGTTCCTTGCAATGGGGAATATTATAATAAAAGAAAAGCTTTACGATAAAGAGTTTGTCGATAAGTGGGTTACCGGATTTGAAGAGTACGCCAAAGAATGCGCTCAATGGACACCCGAAAGGGCGGAAAAGCTTACATATGTGCCTAAAGAAATGATTATAGAGGCAGCAAGAAGATTCGGTTCTGCAAGGCCTGCATCGGTTACCGGCAACTTAGGCACCGCGCAGATTTATAACTCTAACAATGTAAACAGATCTATCGCGGCTCTTTTAGCCCTTACAGGTTCTATAGGCGTTAAAGGCGGCGGTTGGAACTGGCTTCATAATTGCCGTCCTCCGCTAAATTACGGAAACGATTTAAAAGTTTTGCCCGAGTCTAAAAGGCCTCAGATAACCGATAAATTAATATCATGGGGGGACAGTTCCGTTCCAGCCATAATAAATGCGATGATGTATGAAAAACCGTATCCGGTTAAAGGCATAATATGGAACGGCGATCATCTGCCCCAGTTTCCGAATTCATGGAAAATGGAAGAGGCGATGAAGAGGAATATCATAAATATTCATCTTTCTATATACCCGAACCATACATACATGTTCAGCCATGTCGCATTTCCGATAGCGATTTCCGTGGAAACCGACAGTATCTGCCATCACGGCAATAACAGATTATTACAGTGGCACAACAAAATAATACCTTATCAGCATGAACACAGGGCTGATATCGATGTTTTTGACGGTCTGGCAAAAAGACTCAAAGGGCAAATAGGACATTTTGATAAGGTCGAGTTCAATCCATGGGGCTATTATGAAGATGGTCCAGATAAAGGAAGGGTTAACGAAATTAAGATGACCGACTTCTTTAATGAGCAGGAGCCGCTTACAAGAGGTATTACTTATGATGTTTTAAATCCTGAAAAAAATCCCAAGGGCGGGCTTATGTGGCCTGTCCTCTCAAAGAAAGAGGCCGTGTTCCAGGATGACGAAGCGGTATTAAGAGGAAAATGGATAATGTATAAAGAGGGAGAAAACTATCCCGAATCCGATAAAAGGTTTCCAACCCCGTCAGGAAAAATCGAACTTGCCTCAAAGGCATTGGAAAAAATCGGCTGGTATAGCGTCCCAACCCAGGTTGAGGGATCGGAATCCCCCCTCGGAAATCTCGAAAGGGCCAAAAAGTTTCCATTGGTGTTAAATACAACGCGTATTGCTCAGTCCTTCCATGAAGGCGGACACTGGTGGCCTTGGAACGACGAACTCGAACCCGATAGGAATATCGAAATAAACCCTGAAACCGCCGCTGTTATGGGTATCGAGGATGGAGACATGGTTATCGTAGAAAATGACAGAGGCTGGGTAGAGGGTCCGGCATGGGTTACGGAGATGGTTCCTGAAGACGGGATATGGGCAAACTTCGGGTTTGACAGGTATCAGCCCTTTCATCCGTACGAGTCTATTAATACCGTTATAGACGATATAATAAAAGACCCTGTTTATAGCCAGATACAATTTAAGGCTATCCTTTGCAGGGTTTATAGAAAGGGCGACTCTAATCCTGATGAGACTGCCAAAAGGGTCACGGAATTCTTGCAAAAGAAATTCCCGGAGGTTTGGGATCCAAAGTTTCAGGATAAAAATGTTATCGTCGGAAAATGGAAGGATCACTGGAAGGAATACCATGAGCTTAGCATAGGGTGGAAGAAGCTTGTAAACTTCAAAGAACCCGTAGAATGTACGCCTGATTCCTGTGATGTCCGCAGATATTAACATTATAAATAAAATAATACGCCCGGTTGCGGCAATGAAAGCTGCCGCAGCCCGGCTCTTATAAATTTATTTATAAAAATATAAAACATCGATTAAATTAATTAAATAAAATTAAAATTAGGAGTATAGATATGTCATCAGAATATGGATTCGATAGGTTTCATCTTGGAGAGGAAAGAGCGTCCAGGATTACGCTTCAATCTTCCACTCCAAAATATTCAATGAAAGTAAATGTGGATAGGTGTATAGGCTGTATGTCATGCGAAGTGTCATGTAAAAAGGAGCACAATCTTCCCGTTGGTCCCCGCAGAATGAGAGTCATTCAGGTCGGACCTTATTTCGTAAAAAAAGGACAGCTAAAAACAGTGTATCTGCCTATGAACTGCTTTCATTGCGACGACGCAGCCTGCGTAAAAGCCTGCCCGACCGGGTCTATGCAAAAACGCGCCGACGGTATCGTGTTTAACGACCCGAATACATGTATCGGGTGTAAATCCTGCATCCATGCCTGTCCGTTCGGTTCTCCCCAGTTTAACGATGCAACGGGAAAGGTCACAAAGTGCGATTATTGCAAACACAGGGTTGACGAAGGGCTTTTGCCGGCATGCGTTACGCTTTGTTCGACCGATGCATTATGGTTTGGCAATATAAACAGGATATCGACAATCGATAGGGAAAAGACGGCAAGGAAACTGACCGAACATCTTTTTGGATTTGTTACGCCTCATTCGACGATGGGTACTTCCAGTGTACAGGACACGGAAAACACCGTCAAGGTCGGCTAAAATTCTTTGCGGCGGCTCGTGTCGCAGCCGCCGGATTTTTAATTTTAATGATTAATTATTTTGAAACTTAAAAGAAGGAGGATTTTATATGGCAGATATTGGAGTTGTTGGAACCATTTATAACGCGCCGATAAGGGTTGAATATATTAACGGAGACTTCGATAAGGCCGAAGAAATTCTAAAAAAAGCCGATATTCATATTGTAGGAAGGAATGTTGCAAGCGTGACGCCTTATCATGCTACTATATTCGTTGGTTTAAAAGATGAAGAAAAGGCAATAAATTTAGTTAAAAAAGCAGGCATTAAGACTTATGCGGTAGAGCCATACTTTTAATTAAGCTTGATTTCGCTGTTTCACTATAGCTTGGATTAAAATTAAACTATTATGCCGGCAGGTTATTTTATGCCGGCTTTTTATTCATAAAAATATGCAGGGTAAAATAACGCAGGATTTATTAAAATCAGCCTTTGAGAATATAAAAAGGATAGAATTATCGGAAGAATTACCTGTTGAGGATAGCTTAAACAGGATTATATCCGAAGATATTGTTCCTGCGAATAATGTTCCTCCGTTTGTCAGGTCTGCGGTTGACGGTTTTGCTTTAATGTATTCCGATGTTTCCGAAAAAAAATTGGACAGATTTAAAGTTAAAAGTCAAATCACCGCCGGTTACCCGGGTGAATTAAAGCCTTTAATTTCAGGCGAAGCGGCCTTTGTGACTACGGGCGCCCCTGTCCCTCCTAATGCAGACAGCGTAATCTTAATCGAAGACGCCGATGAATATTCCGGCGGACAAATGATATATAGAAAAAAAATAGAAAAGGGTTCCTATATATCTCCTGTCGGCGACGACATTAAAGCGGGAGAATTACTTTTTAGAAAAGGACATAAGATAAGAATTTGCGATATTGCGGCGCTATCCGGCATCGGGTTGAAATATGTTTCCGTTTACAAAAAACCTGTGGTGGGAATATTATCCGGCGGAAATGAACTGGCATCCCCCGGAGAAGACATAAGCGGCAATAAAATTTATGATATAAATACGACGGTTCTTAAATCCCTTATTAAAGATGCCGGCGGTATTCCCGAGGTTATCGGAGTGATGGAGGATAAATTAGATAAATTAATCGATACCCTTTCCTATTCCGATAAATCCAAAAAATATGACTTGATAATTTCAACCGGCGGCACGGGCGCCAGTTTTTTAGTTTTAGAAAATAAAGAAATTACCAACTTTTATGATTTGATGCCGTCCGCTATCGAAAAGACGGGAAAACTTCTGTTCCATGGAGTTAAGCTTGTGCCGGGCAAGCCTACATCTTTCGGGGTTTTAAATTATGGAACGCCTATATTTGCTCTTGCAGGCTGGCCGTATTCGGCTATAATAACATTTGATATCTTTGTAAGACCTTATATACAAAAGATGATGAATAGCGAAAATATTTATAAAAAATATCCGGCGGTTTTTGCCAAACTTACGGAGGATGCGTCATCCGAAGAGGGCGTCAGGAAATATTTTCAGGTTAAAATAGCTCAGGAGGATGGCGTTTTGCTTGCCTCCGTTATACCGTCTCCCAAACCCCCCTCAGCGGCAAGGTCTTTAAGTCCTATGATCAAGGCGGCGGGAAGTTTTGTTATGGATGAAAATACAACCGTTATTAAGGCTGGAAGCACTGTAGAAGTCACATTAAACGATTACGATATTATCAGGTAAAAATGAGACCGTTTTTATTCAGGACATTTACCGGCAAAGAAGAATTTCAAACCGGTAAATTCGAATTTAAAATACCTTCTTTGAGAATATCTCTTGCGGGTAATTGCAACGAGAAGTGTTTTTATTGTCATAACGAGGGGATTTCGTCAAAAATGCCTCAGGTTATTCAAACAGGGGACATAATCAACACGATATATTCGGTAAAAGATTACGGGTTGAGAAAGGTAAAGCTTACCGGCGGAGAGCCGCTTTTGTTTAAGGATTTGAAGAATCTCTTATACGGCGTGAAGCATATCGGAGACATAGACATATTTATTACGACTAACGGAACGCTTATAAAAAAAAGAATAAAAGATTTAAGCCCGAACATAATAAGTAAAATATCGGTGAGCCTCGATACGCTGAATGAAGAAAATTATAAATTCATTACAGGTAAAAACTTGCTTAACGATGTTTTATCGGGACTTGATCTTTTAAAAAAAAACGGATACAGGGTCGAGATAGATAACCTGTTGTTAAAGGGTTTAAATACGGATAAACGAAGCTTAAAAAACATTATAGATTACTGCGCGAAAAATCAATTTGACCTGCAGTTTATCGAATTATCGGATAAAACAACGGCAGATATTTACGAAAAATATTATGCCGACCCGATTACAACATTACGAAAAATCGGTTTAGATTTTAATGCCGAAAAAATAAACGACAGGAAGTTTTTTAAAATAAATGGAATTAAAGCAACCCTTTGCAAAAACATAAAAAATTTGCGCGAATCTTCCAGCGGCAGATGCTCAGGCTTAAGGCTTCTTCCAAACGGCTGTCTAAAAGATTTTTTTTATGAATAATTTAAGAGGTTTATAGGCTATGATAGTAGAACTAATCGGGAAAGAGGCCGATTTAACATTCGAATGCATGCACATCGTGCCGGGAAAAGGCGATTGCTCAAGGATACATCCCCATTTTCATTATGTCGATGTTCTGGTTGACGGCGAGTTTGACGATAAAAGAAGGATTGTTCATTTATATAAGTTGAAAGCCGCGATTAAAAGAATATGCGCTGCTTTTGAAGATAGAATTCTGGTTGCAAATTATCCCGAAAGTGTTCAGCGCATTGAGGATAAAGATTCGCATTACAGGATAGAAATAAATAATAAACTTTACCTGATTCCTAAAGCCGATATTTTTAAAATCGAAATTCCGTCTCTGAACATCGAAGACCTCACGGTTTACTTCGCTCAAGAGCTTGCCCGCGATCTGAGGGAAGACGAATTATTTAAAACGCTTAACTATGTTGAGGTTACACTCAGCGAAGGACACGGTCAACGCGGAAAATTGCGTTTGGATTTGAAATGATTAAGCAACATAAGGAATTAAGCTGCCTTATTCTTGCGGGCGGCGAATCCAAAAGGTTTGGGGAAAATAAGGCGCTATTTCATTTTGCAGGACTTGCATTTATTGAAAGGGCATTAAATGTCGCATTGGATGTCAGCGCCGATATAGTTATATCCGTCAGGGAAGAGATACAAAAAAAAGAGTATGGCTTGGCGGTAGATAAAATAATTAAAAAAAGATGCGGAAAAAATAAAAAAGAAAAATTTAATATTAAGTTAATTTCCGATGATATAAATTGCGGACTCAGGGGTCCCGTCAAGGGTATTTTTAGTTCCATTAAGAGTCTGACAGGCGAATTTATTTTGGTCATGGAGTGCGATGCCCCGTTTTTTAATACGGAGGCTGCAAGGGCGCTGATAAGCAAGGCTAAAGCAGAGAAGGCCGGGGCTGTTGTGCCGCTGTGGCCGGATTCCGTTGTCGAACCTTTGCTTGCATGCTATAAAAGAAAGGATGTTATTCATATATTAGACTTGCTCAATAATTATTCTCTCAGCTTAAAAGATGATTTTTTGTTTAACGATGCGGTAAATATTTTAAGGCTTCTGCCATCCGTGTATTATTATTCTATTTTGGATATAGCCGAAAATAGCCCAAATCTGCCGCCTTATATATTTATAAATATAAATAATAAACAGGATTTAGATAAAATGGCGAAAGATAAAAAAGTATTTTCGGCATATAATAAATCTTTAATGAAAGATAATGCAAAAAGTGTTAAAATTAGAAAAGTAAACAAATTTTTTGATGTCAAAAACCCTAAAAACATACCTTACGGTATTATGGCAAAGGCGCTATATTATTGGTGGGTTTATGCTACAACAAAGAATTATATATATTTTGAAAAATCTATCGGTTTTTTTAAAAAGGACAGCGCCGTTTATCTTAAAAACGGATTAAATTTTATGGGCAATAAATTAATAAAAATATTGCCGGATTTGAAGAATATAATAACATTATAATAATATAATAAGAGGTTTTTATGAATAAAAATAAACTTACCAACCTAAAAGAAGATCTCAAGAAAAATCAGATCGAAATAATGCTTTATCCCTCGAAATGCAACGGTTGCGAGGGCGAAGAATTTATGGCCTGCGTTAAGGCATGCGAAACGCATATGAGAGAGAAATACGGTTCTAAATATGCAGGGGCAAGGATTAATATAAAGAAAAAGGCCGATAAATTTTTTCCGATAATATGCCATAATTGCGAGGAAGCGCCATGCGTGGATGCCTGCATGCCCGGAGCAAGATATAAGGACATGGAGACGGGCTGGACTGTTACCAATTATAAAAAATGCGTCGGCTGCTGGATGTGCGTGATGTCATGTCCGTTCGGGGCCATTGAAAGGGTGGGGAAGGATCATTTTGCCGCAAAGTGCGACGGATGCATTGACGAAGATGCCCCAAAGTGCGCCCTCGCATGTAAAAAAGGGGCGTTAAAGCGGACTGGGATTAAAAACTATTCTTATGAAAGAAGACTTATGGTTGCAAAAAAAATTTACGGTCCATATATAAAATCCAACATAAAAGGATAAAAAAAGGGGATTAGATTATGAAATATGTAATTATCGGAAATTCGTACGCAGGTTTATCCTGTGCCGATGCTATAAGAAGGTTTGATAAAATAGGAGAGGTTACAATAATATCGGATGAGAATTATAGGGCATACGCGAGGCCTTTAATTTCTTACTATTTAGAAGGAAAAACTACGGATGAAACTATCTGGTACAAGGATGACGACTACTACGAAAAGAACAATTTTAAACTGATGCTGGGGGAAAAAGTAGTTTCTGTCGATACCGCTTCCAAAAAAGTTATTATTGAGGACGGAACTGAAGTAGATTACGATAAACTTTTTGTGGGACCGGGGGGAACCCCTTTTGTTCCGCCGACTGAGGGATTTAATCCCGAGTCCCCCATGATGGGGACATTTACAAGGTTCGATGACGCGAAAAAGATGGAAAGGGCGGCCAAAGCCGCTAAACATAAAGAAGCCATCGTTGTCGGGGGCGGGCTAATAGGTTTAAAGGCGTCGGAAGGTTTGAGGGGATTAGGCCTTCATGTTACCATTGTGGAACTTTTACCCCGCGTTTTAGGTTTGGCATTAGATGAAATATCCGGAAATATGACGGCAAAAAGGCTAAACGAGAATGGAATCGATACCGCAACGGGCGAAACCGTTACAAAAATCAATCTGGATGAATCCGGCAACCCTGTGAGCGTTATCTTGAAAAGCGGGAAAGAACTTGTTGCGGATATTGTCGTGGTCGGCGTCGGCGTCAGGCCTAATGTCGGTTTTCTCGAGGGAAGCGGCGTAAAGATAGACAGAGGTATTATTGTCGATAAAACAATGATGACAAGCGTAAAAGATGTTTACGCCGGAGGGGATGCCGCAGTTATTTACGATGTTATTAATAAACGCCCGAACATTATCGCTATTGTTCCGCTCGCGTGCGAAGAAGGAAGGGTGGCGGGTACAAATATGGCGGGGGTTTACAGGGAATATCCCGGAGGGATGGGGTTAAATTCGGTTGAAATATACGGATTGCCTATAGTAACTATAGGCCTTACAAATCCTGCCGACGAGTCGCAAAAAGTATATATTTTTCAGGACGGCGAAAAGGTATATAGAAAGCTTGTTTATGACGGAGAGGTATTAGTCGGGGCAATTTTACTCGGAGATATTGCCGGAAGCGGAATATTATCGGCTATTATAAGGCAGGGGTTAAAATGCCTCAAATATAAAGATGAATTTTTAAACGGGAACATATATTCCTTCGTCATCGATAACGAATTCGAAATATATAATATAAACGAAGGGTATGCTATAAGGGGTGATTTTGAAGACCTGCCGGAGTTTTCAAGAACAAATTGGAGATAAGGTTTATGGACGAAAATAGCGCAAGCTTTGACAATAAAACGGGACTCCGCATAATAATAGAACAATTGCTGTTAGAGGTCAGGGATGTCAGCGAAGAAGATTTCGGCAAATGGTACGAAAAAAAGAGGAAAGTTTTTAACATAGGAATTAGAAAAGCGCCTACAAAAGAAGAATTTATAAAATACCTTAATTATGCCGTGAGCTTATATCCGCAGGACAATACCGCAAGCTTTCCTAATTAATATTTATTTGCTGTTTATCATATAAAATGAAGAATTGTCATTCCCGAAAAAGCGGGAAAGTTTCTTTGAAACTTCACGAGGCTGAAAGCCGAGAGCGAAGCGATAATTCATATAAAGAATTAATCCTTTATTCATTACTTATCATATAAAATGGGAAATTGTCATTCCCGCGAAGGCGGGAATCCATATATAGGAAGTTCTATTCTTGCCCCCATGGCCGGGATAACAGGCTATCCCTTCAGGAAAATGGCATTAAAATACGGGGCGGAATTTTGTTTTACCGAAATGATAAGCGCTGACGGTTTTTTGCATAACGACAGAGGGACGCTGGAACTGCTTAAAACCGGAAACGACATAGATAAAACCGGGATCCAGCTTTTTGGAAGCAACCCGGTTATTCTGGCTCAAGCCGCAAAAAAGGCGGCCGATAACGGTTTTAAAGTTATCGATGTGAATATGGGGTGTCCCGTCAAAAAGGTTGTGAAAACAGGGGCGGGCAGCGCAATTTTGAAAGATGTAAAGTTGTTTTCCCTTATAGTTAAAGCCGTCAGGCAGGCAGTTAAAGATTCTATCTTTACGATTAAAATCAGAAGCGGATTTGATGAAAATTCGGTCAATTTTTTGGAAATCGGTAAAACTGCGGAATTATACGGCGTCGATGCGGTATTTTTTCATCCGAGGACAAGGCCGCTTATGTTTGGAGGAGCGGCAGACCACTCGCTGACAAAAAAGCTTAAGGAAGAAATTGCTATTCCGGTATATGCAAGCGGCGATATTTTTACCGTAAATGACGCCTTGAGGATACAGGATTTTACCTCTGCCGACGGAATCATGTTTGCAAGGGGCGCAATCGGCAAGCCGTGGATATTTGCGGAATATTTGAACGCGGGAACGCTCCCGGAAAAAATATATTTAATCGATATTAAGCTAAAAACAGACATAATTATAGAGCTTATGGAAGAAATGAACCTGTTTTACGGAAAAGAAAGAGGGCATAAACTCATCAGGCCTCATCTGTACAGTTTTTTAAGGGGATTTAAGGGATCAAAGGGTTTAAGAAGCGGGGTCAATAATGCCCAAAATGAAAAAGAATTGGTAAGCATATTGAAAACGATAACAGACGAGAGTGATTTCGCCTGAAACTAATGTTATAAACTAAGATTATGGCAAAAAATAACGCAAATATTAATAACGCGGAAAACCCCCCTAAAATCGTTTCGTTTATCGCCAAATCGGGTACGGGCAAAACTACCTTAATCGAAAAGATAATAAAAATACTTGCGGAAAGGGGTTACAAGGTTTCATCCCTCAAGCATACCGACCATGATTTCGATGCCGATATTCAGGGAAAAGACTCATGGAGGCATAAAAACGCGGGCGCCTACTCGACTATGCTTCTTTCGGAGAAAAAAATGGCGTTTTTTAGCGATGTAAAAGAGGCGGAAAAGCCGCACGGAGTTAAAGATATTGTCTTAAAATTTTTCGCCGGTTCCGACATAGTTATAATAGAAGGATTTAAAGATTTAAACATACCCAAGATAGAACTTTTGAGAAAAGAAATTTCTCCGGATATGGATATTAAATATAAAAACGACCCTAATTTGATCCTTGTTTGCGGGGACAATTTTATTAAAGATTTAAAAGTGCCCCAAATAAATATAAACGATGCCGAAAAGATTGCGGATTTCATTGAAAAAGAGATAATAGGCGTTTAAATACCATGAATCCCGTAAGCCTTTTTAATTTATTGGAAAAATTTTTAAATAACGGAAGCGGAAGCAGCGGCATATCCGTCAGCCGGGATTATTGCGTCAGGCTGAAAAGCCCGATGGCGAGTTGTTATGAATGCATAGACAGATGCCCCGATTTGTCGATAAAAATAACCGATACCGATATTCAAATTCTTAAAAGCTGTACAAATTGTAATGCCTGCCTTTATATGTGCCCCAATTATGTGTTCGGCGTTAAACAAAAAACCGGAGAAGAGCCAAAAAAATATCTGGCGGTTGCGGACGGCATATACTATTTTTGCTCCAAAACAAACATAGAAAAAATTAATGATAAAATCGAATGTGTTTATGAGGCGGATACCTTAGATATAATTACCTGCCTGAAAGAGGGGAATAATTTATTTTTTATTACGGGAGATTGTAATTCGTGCAAATATAATTATTTCCACGGCAAAACTATTAAAAGGATAAAAGAAATAGCCGGATTTTTGAATGCGGAGGAAAATTTCAAAGAGATAAACATTAGCGAGTTCGATGCCCGTTCATTTTTGGATGCCTTAAAAAATGACGATAATAAAACAGGGGGGACGACCGGCGGCATAAAAACAGGCGGTAAAAATGACGGCGGTAACGGTAAAGATGAAAGTTTGGGCAGAAGGGAGTTTTTTAAAAATTCCATTAAAGGTATTAAAGATAACGCGAAAAAATTTGCGCAGGACTTATCCGTTGACGATTTGCCTTTTTCCGAGCTTTATTCTAATTATATAGATTTGGGTGATAAAAACGATAAAAAAATCAATAAACATCTCCTCGAGAAGCGCAGGAGCATCTTTCTTTTTTTAAAAAACAATAAAGACTTAGTGTCGCCGCTAAATATAAGGCTTCCGAAACTAAATAAAAATTGTGTTTTTTGCGGAAATTGCTGGGAATTATGCCCGACAGGCGCTTTAAGCCGTAAAAAAAGCAAGATATTACTGGAGCCGTTTTTATGCACGGGATGCAACCTGTGTAAGGATATATGCAGTTTTGGGGCAGTAAGAATGTATAAGGCTAAAAACTTAAAAGAGATTTCGGGAGAAAGAGTTTTGCTCGAAATAAATTTTTGAATTTAATATATGACAAAAGTCACATATTTTTTATATGCCGCATATTATAACTTAATAAAAATTTAATTAATCAAATTTACATTATCATTATGGAAAACGGAGAAAAGAAAGAGAAAAATTGTGTCGAAATAACGGAAGAAGACATCAGAGAAGCCTTTGAAGAACACAAAACCTTTATAGATATAACCATCGACGATTTTATGAAGATTTACAGGCATGCATTCGACTTAGCGATAGAGAGGGTTTACAGTGTTACCGTGGGGGAGGTGATGCCCAAAAAATTTATTTCCTTATCCGAGGATTCAGGTATAAATTCGGCGATGAATTTGCTTGCGGAAAACGGGTTGACCTGCGCCCCCGTAGTTAACGACGAAAATTTTGTTACGGGGTTTATTTCGGATTCGGATATTTTAACCAGCGCGGGAGTCGTAAAGAAACATACCTTCAGAGATGTGGTGAGGCATCTTATCGGCGAACCTACCCCGCATCTTCACAGGACTATAGACGTAAAAAATATTAAAGACATAATGACGTCGCCGGCAATTACCGTATCCGTCGATACCTGTATAAAAAAGGCGGCGGAAATATTTAACGAAAAGAGAATAAAAAATATGCCGGTTATAGGCAAAGACGGAAAACTGGCAGGGGTAATATCTATGACCGATATAATAAAATATATCGGGAAAAATTAAAATTACAAAGTAAATTAAGTTATCTTTGAGGATTTTAAAAATGTGGTTTAAAGAATACGTAAGCAGAATGAAAGGCGGAGGGCAGAGCCCGACCGGCGTAAGTTTTCACGTAATTTTTTGGTCGGGACTCGCGTCTATCATAGGTATAGGCGTAGTTGCATATTTATCGGCAAAATTTTTCAATCCGTACGACCTGACTCTGCTTATAGGTTCGTTCGGCGCCTCCGCCGTTCTTATATACGGCGCGATAAAAACTCCCCTTGCACAGCCGAGAAATCTTATAGGGGGACATATACTTTCAGGCTTTGTAGGCGTGGCAAGTTATAAGCTGCTCGGGCATATCAGTATGCCTTTAGCTTCCGCCGTTGCGGTTTCTTTCGCGATTATGCTTATGCATGCGACAAAAACGCTTCACCCTCCCGGAGGGGCTACCGCGCTTATAGCCGTTATAGGCGGAAAAGGAATATACAAACTTGGTTTCCTTTACGCTTTAATGCCTGCAGGTTTGGGAGCTTTTATTCTTTTAGTAGTGGCGCTTCTCGTTAACAATCTTTCTAAATACCGAAAATATCCGGAATATTGGTGGTAGTAAAAGCAGGATAAACAACCCAACCATCCAACCCAAAAAAATCCTTGACAAAAAAGTAAATTTATTAAATAATATTAAACTACACTTAATTTGGTTAAAATTATATTTATGTAAGTAAGGAAGCGCAGGGGAGGATATATATGGCGGAAAGCAAATGGGTATTGATAGATGCAAAGGGTGTCAGTTTGGGAAGGGTTGCCGGTTTTGCCGCCAACAAGCTCATGGGCAAGGATAAACCTGACTGGACGCCTTATGCCGACAACGGAGATTTTGTTATCGTTATAAATAGCGCAAAGGCTAAGTTGACGGGTAAAAAAACAACGGATAAGGAATACCATTTTCACAGCGGGTATCCCGGCGGGCTTAAGTCTTATAATTATAAAGATATGGTTAAAAAAGACCCTTCATATCCTATTTTACAGGCCGTAAAGGGAATGCTTCCTAAAAACAGGCTTTCGGATGCCCTCCTTAAAAAAATTAAAGTGTATCCCGATGAAAATCATCCGCATACGGCTCAACAGCCCGTAAAGATTGAAATAGCTAAGTAAACAATGTTCCAGCCCGCCTTTGCGGGGATCCAAAGTTTTTGTTAATTGCGTTAAATTAAATAATAAAAATAAATAATAGGTAATCTGATTATGGCAAAAAAAAGTGTTATACATTCAGTCGGCAAAAGAAAGGCAGGGATTGCAAGGGTATATTTCAAAGAAGGAACAGGCAAAATTTTGATTAACGGAAAAGATTTTGATAAATATTTTCCGCTTGAAAGTTTAAGAGTGATTGCCACAAGACCCTTAGCATTTTATCCCATAGAAAATAAATTCGACATTTATATTAATGTTGCCGGCGGGGGGTTAAGCGGACAGGCAGGCGCCATAAAACTTGCTCTTGCAAAGGCGATTCTTTTAATTAACCCCGACACAAAGGAAACTCTTGCAAAAGCCTCGATGCTTACAAGAGATCCAAGGGTGAAAGAAAGGAAAAAATATGGCCAAAAAGGTGCCCGTGCAAGATTCCAGTTCTCAAAAAGATAATTTTATTATTATTTTAGCCAAATCTTGTTTAATCTTTATTAAATTTAGCTTTTAAATTCAGCTTGTAAAGATTTTAATGTTTAATGATAAAAGTCTCTGTTATAGGCGCCTCAGGTTATAGCGGTATTTACTTAATCCACGCGCTCTCTTTAAGGCAGGATGTTTCCATATCCTTTATAACATCCCAAAGTTTTGCCGGTAAAAAGCTTTCGGAGGCTTTTCCTTTATTCATAAAGCCCGCATTTAAAAAAAATCCAATTTCGAATCTATTATTTAGCGCTTACGATGAGGATATTATCTCCTCATCATCCGATATAGTATTTTTTTGCCTGCCGCATGGGGAAAGCTCTAAATTTATTCCGAATATTTTAAAAAAAAATAATCGGGTTAAAATCGTGGATATAGGCGCAGACTTCAGATTTGACGATTTAAAGATTTATGAAGAATTTTACGGGAAACACAATTTTGCCGGCTTAAATTCTAAGTTTATTTACGGTCTTAGCGATGTTTTTTATGAAAAAATAAAAAACTCTCAATTTGTCGCCAACCCGGGCTGTTATCCGACAGGCGCTCTTTTACCCTTGCTCCCCCTTTTCTTTAAAGACGCCGTTGACCTAAAAAATCCTGTTATAATCGATGCTCTATCGGGAATTTCAGGCGACGGACGCGGCTTAAAATTATCAAACCTTTTCTGCGAGGTCGAAAATTCCGTTAAAGCGTACAATATTTGGTCGCACAGGCATATGCCGGAAATTAAGGAAAAAATAACCGCCGCTTTTTTAGCGAATAATAAGAATAATAAATATAAAGACGGTATTTCACCCAAAGTTTTATTTACCCCCCATAGGATTCCCGTCGCACGGGGGATACTGACCACGATATATTTAAAATTAAAAGACGGTATTGAAGGAGGAGAGATTTTTACCCTGTATAATGATTTTTACGGAGACAGCCCGTTTGTTTCCATATTAGAAAGCGTTCAAAACTGCGATATCAAAAATGTTATTTATTCTAATAATTGCCATATAGCATTTGAAGCGGGCAAAAATAAGGGTGAAGAAGGATTTTTAAAGATTTTTAGCGTGATAGATAACCTTGGCAAAGGTGCTTCGCTTCAAGCCGTCCAGAATATGAACCTTATGTTTAATCTGGAACCGGATTTTGGGATTACCGGATATTCGCCCTTTCCGTAATTGTGGGAAAAAGGTGTCCGATTTAAAATCGACACCCTTTTTCATAGTTCTTTGTCCCAACCCGCATCTTTTGCCTGCATCAAAGACATGCTTTGATAAACGCGGGCAAAAGATATGGCGGGAAAGTTTCAAAGCAAACAAAGTTCAGCGAAGCTCAACTTCATGAGTGTCGTCAGACACATATTTTCGCCCGCACGATTGTTTTTGCATGTCGAAAACGCGGGCGAAGATGGCGAAGCGGTAATCCAGTCCATCAGACACCTTTTTCTCGGACACCCTTTTTCCTAGTATATACCCCGCTTTTTCCACCCTCTTTCAAGGTAAGATAAATTTCCGATATTTCGATTGATTTATCCGCCGCCTTTAGCATATCGTAAATAGTTAACGCGGCAACGGACGCAGCCGTCAAGCTTTCCATTTCCACCCCTGTTTTACCGGATATTTTAACGGTGGATTTTATATTTATCGCACTTTCATTTTCATCCGGTTCAAAGGTAATATCGCAATCTTCGATATTTAACGGATGGCATAACGGAATCAGCCCCGAGGTTTGTTTTGCAGCCATAATGCCTGCAATTTTAGCCGTTCCGAACACATCTCCTTTTTTGCCGCCTTTGCTTACCGCAAGGTTAAATGCCTCCTTCGACATCGATACCTTTGCATGGGCGTAAGCAATCCTGACGGTGTCCGCTTTTTGAGAAACATCGACCATCTTTGGCATTCCCTTTTCATCGAGATGGGTTAATTTCATTTCTTTTTTCATAAATACGGTTCCTTTAATTTTATTTAATGATACCAAATAACCTTCGTTTTTGCTTGCATCTCTTTAAAATAATTTAAAACAATTGTATCAAAAATAATAAAAAAAATAAAATTATATACCTCGAAACGATTTAAGCAAAATATGAAAGGCAATGCTGCCGACTACGGCTGCCGCAATGATTATGAGCCATGAAACTGCATCGAGCGCCACGAGTCCGATGAAGCCGCTTAGTCTGCCCCAATAGACGGCAAGGACATTCAAAATCAGGCCAACCGCCAGTATAGCCCAGACTACCGCCTTTTGCATCAGCGAAGAATCGCTTTTCCTTTCTACCGGAGTAACATAATAGACGATATAAAGACCCATCAATATGACTATCGACAGGGCAGCTGTTTTATCGTAGTTTGCCATCTGGTTCTGCCAAAGGAAAAAGTCTGTGTAAACTATCAGTGAGACCAGTGCAATAATCAGTCCTGCGATAAGGGAAAACCCCAGTGTTTCCCGC
Organism: bacterium; assembly: GCA_021802425.1. GTDB lineage: Bacteria > SZUA-79 > SZUA-79 > Acidulodesulfobacterales > Acidulodesulfobacteraceae > Acidulodesulfobacterium. The sequence goes on from JAJZXJ010000009.1 coordinate 49,181, forward strand.
AAGAAATCGTTGACCGTCTGTTTTGGAACATGGGCGCTCATCAAAGTTAGCAAAAATGCAGGCGTACCGACGGTGAGCAAATCAATCCATGTAATAAATTTTGGACTCAGCGGAAACGGCAGCCCGACAAAGCCGGAAAAAAGCACGAAGAAAAGGCTATAAACATTTTTTGTCAGGAATAGTTTGGCAACCCGTTTAATATTATATATGATACGATCTCCTTCCCGCGCAAGTGTCGGCAGGTGCGCAAAAGTATTTTTAAGAAGAATTATGTCCGCGACATCTAAGGCCGCTGCCGCTCCCGACTTCATTGCAATACCGATGTCGGCTTGTTTGAGCGCCAGAATATCATTAATCCCGTCCCCCACCATTCCGACAAATTCACCTGTTTCCTGTAGATATTTGACAATCTTTTGTTTTTGCTGCGGTACGAGGCGGCCAAAAATCTGACCCCGCATTACCGCTGTTTTAAACTCGTCAGGAGTGAGCAAATCAAGATCTGCGCCGATATAAACCGGATCCGCAATCTTCAAGCCGGCTTGCATTGCTATAGCCGCTACGGTTTCGGGATGGTCGCCGGAAAGTACCTTCAGTTTGATTCCACGCGTCCCAAAAAAACTAACAGCCTCCCGGACATCAGGCCTAAGCTCGTCACGCAGTATAATGAAGGCGAGAATATTTAAATCACCCCGCTGTTTTAACGAGGCCGGACCGCTTGCAAATGCGAGCACGCGCAATCCCGAACGGCGTAACTCGGCAAGTTTATCTTCCTGTGCCTTTGCAGCGCGCCCCTGCATAAGACTCTCCGGTGCGCCGAGCCACAGAGAGACTTCCGCATCCCTATATAGAATTTGTACGGCGCTTAATTTGGTTTTGGACGAAAACGGGAGTTCATCGATCGGATTACTTGGAATTCCCGGAAATACAGCCTCTATGGTCCGCAATGTTTCGTTCTTCTCGCGTACCGCACCGACAAATGCTTGCAGCTGGTCAGCTACATCGCCGTGCGTTGCATCGAGAACCTCAAGTCCATCGAATATGAGACGGTTTGTTCCAAGCGTACCCGTTTTATCGAGGCAGAGTACGGTTAAATGGCTAATCGACTCGACCGCATTCAGCTTCTGAACCAGCACATGCCGTCTGGCTGAGCGAAAGGCTCCGAGTGCGAAAGCCGTGGTCGTAACCAGTACTAAACCCTCCGGCACCAGAGCTTTGATCATTGTTGCTATCTCAAGAATGCTCGCCACAACCGGCAATTCCTGAATGTAATTAGCCATAACTATCAGAAAGGATAGCAGTATCATAATTGCAATAAGAACCCTGATTATTTGACCGATAGCCCGCTCTAAAGGCGATCGAAATATCTTGTAAGTTTTGGCTTGAGCGGTAAGTGCGCCGGCGTTTGAAGCCGCGCCGACCCCGGCAGCAAAGTATCTGCCTTCCCCCCATACGCAATAACTGCCTGATAATACCGGATCGCCGTTATGTTTTGCGATCAAATCGGCTTCCCCCGTGAGCAGGGATTCATCAAGAAAGAGGCCTGACGACTCTGCGATGACGCCGTCTGCGATGACGGGGTCCCCCGAACGCAGCACAACCAGATCGTCTTTAACTACTTCGTCTAACCAGACGGTTTCTTCGCTCCCGTTGCGAATAACGGCAATCTTTCGCCGAATAAGAATAGCCAATCGGTCAAGGGCTCGTTTAGCGCGGAGCTCTCCAATTATACCCGCAAGAATATTAGCCGCCGTTACGGCGCCAAGGACAACCGCATCGTCGTATGCGCCTATAAGCAATAAAGCGCCTACCGCTGCTGTCAATATGGCGGCAAACAATGTTAAAATATTATTGCGAATAATTGCGGAAATAGTTCGCGTCGTGAAACGATCCGTCCGGTTGACTTGTCCGGCTTCAATCCGCCTGCGAACCTCATCGGAACTCAACCCCGTATCGGAGAAACTCATAGGTTATCCCTTCATACTTATATATTTTTTTTAATGTATAATATTATAACAAGGCAAATAATTTAATTAAATTATACTAAAAGTTATCTGGTTAGACTACCCCAAATAATCTTTTCGTTTTCGGTTTATATTGTTTATATCTCTTAATAATATCTAAATATATTGCAGGGCTTATTCACTTGGAACGCCGGCGCAATGGTGCTTTAATGAATCAATCGCTCAATAGCGGGCTTAGCGCTCAAGAAGCAAAAGAAAGGCTTGCAAAGTTCGGACATAACCAAATTTTTAAGGCAGGCAGAATTAGTTTTTTTAAAATTGTCTGGCATGAAATTCGGGAACCGATGATTTTGCTTTTGCTTGCGGTGGGATTTTTTTATTCCCTTTGGGGGAAATTACACGACGCACTCGTAATTTTTATCATTATTTTTCTCATGGTTTTAGCCGAAGTTTACAATGAATTTCGCGCAAAGAAAGCCATTGCTTCCCTGGAAAAAATTGCCGCTCCCAGAACAAAAGTCAAAAGAGACGGAAAAATTCAAGAAATTGCCTCGGAAGAGGTTGTGCCCGGCGATATACTGGTATTGACCACAGGAACAAAGGTTGCCGCCGATGCCTTATTCAAAAAAGCGGTTGGAGCGGAACTCGACGAATCCGCTCTGACAGGGGAATCTTTTCCTCAAAGAAAAATTGCCGGAGATGAAATTTTTGCGGGCACGATATTGGTAAGCGGCGAAGGCGAGGCGGAAACGGTAAGAACAGGCAAAGAAACAAAGATGGGCAGGATTGCCGCAACCCTCAAAGAGTTAAAGCCGCCTAAGACGGCTCTACAGAAAGCGATGAAATCATTAGCCGGAAAACTGGTGTATCTGGCTCTTTTTTTCTCTATTTTAATTCCTGTCGTTGGAATTTTGCAAGGCGAGGATTTGCGCCGGATGGTTTTAACAGGGCTTCTGATTGCTTTTGTAACTATTCCGGAAGAGTTGCCGATTATCATAACCATGGTGTTGGGGTTAGGCACATATGCCCTTTCCAAGCACAATTTCCTTATCAAGGAAATAAAATCGGCAGAAATTCTTGGCAATGCCACCTGTATTGTTACCGATAAAACGGGAACGGTAACGGTAGGGAAGATGAATATCGACAAAATTTATCCTGAGGCAAAAGAAGACGAAATTCTAAAAAATGCTCTCGGGGCAACGACCGAATACTCTTTTTCCCATATAGAACAATCCATTAAAGAAAGGGCAGTGAAAAAAAGACTCCTTTTTTCTCCCGGTGAAATTTTAGCCCAAAGCAATATAGATAATAACAGAAGAACGAAAGCAATCGTCAGAAAGGACAAAGAAGTTATTAAATTGTATGTAAGCGGTTCTCCCGAAGAAGTTTTTTCAAAATCTTCCTATATAGATAATGAAACAAAAGCGATGCTGGAGAAAGAGACTTCCCGGGGGAAAAGGGTTATTGCAACAGCTTCGAAGAAGCTGAGTCCTCATCAAAATGATTTTGATTTTGATGCTATGGAGAAAGAAATGGATTTTGCGGGCATTATCAGCTTTGAAGATCCGCCGAGGAAGGGAGTAAAAGAAACTATCGGTATTGCTAAAAAAGCGGGTATCAGAACAATAATGGTAACGGGAGATCATCCTTTAACGGCGGGTTATATTGCCGAAAAAGTAGGCATTTTTGGAACAGATAAAGTAATGACCGGCGATGATTTAGATAAATTAAGCGATAACGATATTAAAACTGTTCTGAAGGAAACTTCTGTCTTTGCGCGAACAACCGCCGGGCATAAATATCGTATAGTGAAGATATTGCAGGAAATGGGCGAAGTAGTGGCCGTGACCGGCGACGGAATCAACGATGTTTTGGCGCTTAAAGCCGCGGATATCGGTATTGCAATGGGGCAAAAAGGGACGGATGTCGCTAAGGACGCAGCAGGTATTGTTTTAGCCGATGATAATTATATTACGCTCACCCACGGAATTTTTGAAGGGCGAAAGTTTTTTGACAATCTTTTAAAGGCTGTGAAATATTATCTTTCGGTAAAAACAGGCCTGGTATTGATTTTTTTTACCGCCGTTTTGCTGGGTTTGCCGCTGCCGTTCTCGCCAATCCAGATTATTGTTCTGGAACTATTTGTGGATTTAGGCGCATCCGCCGGTTTTGTGGCCGAACCCGAAGAAAAAGGGATATATTTAAGGCCGCCGCAAAAGTCGGAAGAGAACATGTTTGACGGTAAATCTATTCGGGATATCTTGCTAAAAGGCACGGTGTTATTCTTTGCCGTAATGGCTGCGTATTTTTGGGCAAGAATACAGGGCTTTGAACTTGGTAAAATTCAAACTTTTGCATTTTCCGCCTGGATTTTTGCGCACATTTCTTTAGCTTTCGTTTCCCGCTCGGATAAAGAATCCGTATTTTCTTTAGGGTTATTAAAAAACGGCACCATAGACATATGGGGGGCGGGAGCGATAACTTTCCTTATGGCGGCGGTTTATATTCCTGTTTTTGGCGAAAGATTCAATCTTGTTCAAATTAGCTTTGTTCAATTAATGACGATTTTTTCGGCAACAATTTTCATTGTAGGCTTATTGGAGATCAAAAAATTAATCGGAAAAACGGGGTTAAAATATCCGGCCGGACTTAAAGTTTAAAATTATTGCCCTGCATAATACCATTTCCTTATATTATATCCGATGCCTGCGGGGGCGGGTTTTATTCCTTTAACCGCCCTTTTTACTACGGGCATTGCGTAAGGGATATACAAAAATGTGTAAGGCTCTTCTTTTGCAATTAACCTTTGAATTTTGAAGTAATATTTTCTTTGTTTTTTTAAATTAAATGTCCCGCGCGCTTTTCTGAATAAACCGTCTATTTCGGGGTCGTTAAACGACGTAAAATTTAATCCCTTCGGGACGATATTAGAACCCATAAATATGGATGCGTTGTCATACGGGTTTGGCGTAATGGTAAACCCGAGCAGAACGGTTTGAAATCTTTTTTTCATAATAAATTCGGATATTAAAGATGTCCATTCCATCACCCTTATGCCTGCGCTGATGCCGATTTTTTTTAGATTTTGCTGGATAATTTCGGCAGCCGCTAACCGCTCCGAATTTCCCTGCGGGGTTAATATGGTAAATTTAAAAGGTCTGCCGCCTTTTTCCAGAATTCCGTTTTTAAGGCGCCATCCTTTTTTATTCAAAAGTTGCAGTGCTTTATGAGGGTTATATCCGTATTTTTTAACATTTTTATTATAAAAATATGTTCCCGGCATAAACGGGCCGTAGCATTTTATGCCCAATCCCAGAAGCGCCCCCTTGATTATTTCTTTTTTATTTATCGCATAACTTAAAGCCCGCCTTACTTTGACGCTTTTAAAAAGCGGGTCTAAAAGGTTATAGCCTAAAAAAGTAAAGCTTAAGGATGGATGGATATATTTTTTATAGCGTGAATTGAATTTTTTGCCGCCCGTTTCATATCTATATTGAAGCGGGGTTAAACCCATATAGTCTATGCCGTTTGATTTAAGCATCAGAAACATTGTGGAAGAATCGGGAACTATTTTATAAATTAGCCGTTTTATATGGGGCGCCCCCATAAAATAACGCGGATTTGCTTTTAATATTATCTCATATCCGTGAATCCATTTATAAAACTCGTAAGGGCCTGTGCCAACGGGACGGCTTCTTAACTTTGTGGTTAAAAGGTTTTTCCCCTTAAGCAGGGCTTCGGGCAGAATGCTTAGTCCCCATGAAGATAAAGCCGGAGCATAAGGTTTTTTATAAGTTACCCGGAAAATATACCTGCCGATAATTCTTGCTTTATAAACCTTAAGGTATTCCGCGGAATAAGGGGTTGGAGTTTTTGGATTCACCATTAAACGATATGTGAACAGCACATCTTTCGCGGTGAATTTTTGCCCGTTTTGCCAGTAAATATCATGATGAAGGTAAAATGTTATAGTTTTTCCGCCGTTTCCGATTTTCCACGATTTTGCAAGATCCGGGACGATTTTAAAATTCCTGTTATACCTTACGAGTCCGTCGTAAATTTGAGAGGTAACTTCCGCCGTAGGGGCGTCGGCGGCCATATTGCCGATAAGATTGGTGGCATCCGCAGGCAGTCCGATAATCAAGGCATTCTTTTTGCCGTTGTTTTGATTGATATTGTTTACCCGCGATATGTTTTGCGGCTTATGGAAAAATTTCGCGTGCAAAATCAGAGCAAAAATGCCGGCTAATGCGATTATAATTATAAACGGCCAAATATATGCGGATTTTATTTTATTTTTAAAAATCATCGGATTTATTAAATCAGAAAGGAAATCTCTTTTAAAATGGAAAAACAATCTATATTGAAATTTTCTTGAGTTTTTTCTTTTGTATGTTTGTGGTGAGGAAAAGTTTTAATATGATTATGGTGCGGGGCATTATCCCATCGCAATATTAAACTTTGATTTTCGTCCTGCCGGTGATATGAATAGCTTCTTTCTTTTTCGTCCGAATATTCCCTGATAAATAGCTCGGTATTATTAGCGATTATAGCTTTAATTTTTATATAAAAACCGTTATCAAACGATTTAAAATCTAAAATCTCATAACTTTTTACCGATTTTGATTTATTGAGGCAGTCTAATATTTCCACTCGCTAAATCCTTTTCGTCTTTTTTAAGTTTTTCCAAGGTTTTTTTATATGCCTTCCATTGTAAATAATCATCCCATTTTTCAAAACTTTCCTTGCCGCCTTTTACATCTTTCTCAAATTCTTCAAAATTTTTTCCGTATTTTTTCTGGAAAAGCGAAATAATCCCCTCAGTTTTATGAATCTCATAAAATAAATTGGCGTAAAATATATTTTTTATAGCTTCTTTCGTTACGGTAAACATTTAATCTCCTTTTTTTATTTATATCATTATTTAATGAAATAATCAAATTGAACTAAATCCCGCTTTAGTTCGAAAAAAAATATTGCAATATTATCTTAGTTTAATTTATAATATTTTATCTATATTGTCTTAAAAATCGTAATAAAATAGAAAAATTATTCGGTATCGAATTGATACTATGCCGAACTGCCGGACTAAACTGTTTAATTTGGAATGATTATAAAAATAGGGGTTATAAATGTTAAAACATGATGTAGTTATTGTAGGGGCTGGACTTGCGGGCTTAAGGGCCTGCGTCGAGCTTAGAAAAAAAGGAATAGACGCAATAATAGTCAGCAAGGTTTATCCAACAAGGTCTCATTCCGGAGCGGCGCAAGGAGGAGTCAACGCCGCTTTCGACGAGAACGATTCGTGGGAGTCCCATTTTTTTGACACGGTTAAAGGAAGCGACTATCTTGGAGACCAGGATGCCATCGAAATTTTAACAAGCGAAGCCCCCGCAAATATATTAGAGCTTCAAAGGATGGGCGTAGTTTTCAATAGAAACGACCTTGGAGGCATAGCACAGAGGCCGTTCGGCGGGCAGAGTTTTCCCCGTTCATGCTACTATGCCGATGCGGTCGGGCATATGATGCTTCACGGGCTTTTTGACAATGTTCTTAAATACAAAACAGAAATATTGTATGAATATTTTGTTACAAGTTTAGTCGTTGACAACGGTAAGATCAGCGGCGTAGTTGCTTATGATATAAAAACAGGGAAGTTCGAAGGCATTGCTGCAAAGGCCGTATTATTTGCTACCGGCGGTTACGGGCAGGTCTATTCGTCCAACACAAACGCGCTTATAAATACCGGAGACGGAATGGCTGTTTCGATTAAGGCAGGCGTTCCGCTTATGGATATGGAATTTGTCCAGTTTCACCCTACAACCCTTAAAAGTACAGGAATATTAGTCACCGAGGGTGCAAGAGGCGAAGGCGCTTACCTGTTAAATTCATTGGGCGTCAGGTTCATGTCTAAATACGCTCCTAAGGCAATGGAACTTGCCCCCAGAGATGTCGTAGCAAGAGCCGAACAGACCGAGATAAACGAAGGAAGAGGCGTTGACGGGGCTATTTTATTGGATGTCCGCCACCTTGGAAAAGAAAGGATTATGGAGAGGCTTCCCCAAATAATGCAGCTCTCGATAGATTTTGAAGGCGTCAACCCGATTTACGAGCCGATTCCGATCAGGCCGGGCATGCATTATTCCATGGGCGGTATTAAAACTGATTATAACGGTAGAACCGCAATAGAAGGCTACTATTCCGCAGGGGAGTCTGCATGCGTCAGCGTTCATGGGGCAAACAGACTCGGCGGCAATTCTTTATTAGATACAGTCGTGTTTGGAAGAAGAGCAGGCATCGATATTGCGGAATATTTAAAAGGCGCCGCATTTACTAAATTTGACGAGTCGCTCATAAAAAGGGACGAGGAAATTTTCGAGAAACTTAAAAAATCAAACGGAAAAGAAAGACACGGGCTGTTAAAAGCGGAACTTCAAGAGGAGATGAGGGCTAATGTCGGGGTCTTCAGGGAAGAGAAGGCTATGAAAAAAGCCGTTAAAAAGATTGAAGAGCTTAAAGAACGCGCCAAAAATATCGGGGTGGACGATAAATCAAAACTGTTTAACACCGACATTGTCGAGGCTTTTGAGTTTAGCAACATATTATTGATTGCGGAAGTTATCGCAAATGGCGCCATATTAAGAAAAGAATCGAGAGGGGCGCATTATAGAAACGATTATCCGGAAAGGGACGATGAAAATTGGCTTAAACATACTCTGGCAACTTTAGGCGATAACGGAAATATAAAATTCGATTTTTCCGAAGTTTCTATTACGAAGTTTAAGCCTCAACCGAGAACATATTGATATTTTTGGATAATTTTAAATATAGATATAGGACAGACTTAAGTCTGTCCTATATAAAGGGGTAATATAATGGAATTTAAGGTTAGGACATATAGATTTAATCCCGAGACTTCTGACAAGCCGTATTATAAAGAATACGCGGTACAGGATTTTCCCGGCATGACCGTTTTGAACGCCTTGATGAAAATAAAATCCGAGATTGACGGGACTTTAAGCTTTAGAAGGTCTTGTAGAAGCGCTATATGCGGTTCATGCGCCATGAAGATAAACGGCATTTCCAAGCTTGCATGCAAGACTCAGGTAAACCCTGAAATCACAAAATTCGGCATAATTAATGTGGAACCTCTTGCCAATATGCCCGTCGTCAGGGACCTTATCGTCGAGCAGGAAAGTTTTTTCGATAAAATCAAAGAGATCAGGCCATACCTGTTAGGTCAAAGAGAGGACGAAGAACATCATAAGTTTCATGCTTTAAAGGAAGGCGAAAAGATAATACAACCTGTTTATTATAAATCCGAATTTCAAAATTTAACGGGAAATAACGATACCCCGAATTGCATTTTGTGCGAATGCTGTTATTCCGAATGCGGCGGCGTCGTAGGAAACAAAAATTATTTGGGACCTGCCGCTCTTGCCAAGCTATACAGGTATAGCGAGGACCCGAGAGACAACGACAGGAACGGCTCCCGCTTAGTAAACGGTTCAAAACCCGACGGCATGTGGGACTGCGTTCATTGCCAGGCATGTGAAGAGTTCTGTCCAAAAGGGATTTCGCCGGTGAAAGGAATAGTTAAAATGCACGAGAAGGCGATAAAAAATTCCATTAATTTTTCGAGCGGCGCAAAACACATTATTTCGATAGCCAAATCCATCGAAGAAACAGGAAGGCTAGACGAAGTTAAGGTTGCATTCGATACCGGCGGAATAACAGGGCTTATCAACGATTTGCCTATGGCTTTCGGCGCGGGATTAAAAGGAAAAATACCTCCCATCAGGCTTAAATTAATCAAAGATATGGATGACATAAGACTTGCATATAAAGAATTAGATCTGGAGGAAAAATGATAAGTTATGCTTATTATCCCGGCTGTGTGGCGCAGGAAAGCGGAAAAGAACTTGATAACGCAACCAAATTTGTCGCAAAAAAGTTGGATATTAATTTAATTCCTATGCCCGAGGCTTCATGTTGCGGCGGCGGCGTTATCGACGGATTCGATAAAAATTTGAAGCTTTTTATAAACGGCAGAACACTGGCTTTGGCGGAAAAGGAAGGGCTTGACATATTAACCATCTGCAATACCTGCACTTTAACCCTTAGCGAAGTTAACGAGGAGCTTATAAATAATAGGGAATCTTTAGATAAGACAAACGAATATCTTGCGCAAATCGGCCTTAAATATTCGGGCAAGGTTAGAATAAAGCACCTGTTGTATGCTATAAGGGACGACATAGGTTTTGATAATCTTAAGAAAAAAGCGGTAAAAAGTTTAAAAGGGATTAATATCGCCCCATTTTACGGCTGTCATATATTGAGACCCTCAAGCGTTGTTAAATTTGACGATGTCGAAAACCCGCAGGGATTCGAAGAATTAATAAAGGCGTTGGGCGGAGAACCGGTATCTTATGTTCGAAGAACAAAATGCTGCGGTTTTCAAACGATACTTGTCAACGAAGCCACATCCACTTCCTTAGCGGGAAACGCCATTTTTGAAGCTCAGGAGAAAGGGGCGGATGTTATGGTTACCCCATGTCCATTATGCCATTTAAGCCTCGACACATATCAGACCGTTGCGGCCAGAAGTATCAATAAAAAATTATCGCTGCCGATAACGCACCTTCCGCAGCTGATAGGGATTGCGTTAGGGGGGGATTATGCCGAAATGGGGTTCTCACGGCATAATGTTTCGCTTAGGTCCGTAATGGCAAAAGTTAGACAAAACGAAATTTAATATAAATATAATAGAAGGGGGCAGACTTAAGTCTGCCCCCTTAAAAATAAATAAAAAAAGGAAGGTTCAGATGTCAGACAATATAAATTTAGTTCTTAAAGCCCTTAAAGGTCTTTCGATTATAGCGCAGGAAAAATTGGACGATTATGTGGATATATCGGATGAGGAGAGCAGGGAAGCCGCCGACCAAATTATTGAAACCGTAAAATATGAATCAGGCGTTATATTTAAGTCTATAAAAGAAAAGTTAGCCGACATTTTACTTGACGAAATGCATTTTGCTTCAACTTATGATATTGAAGAATTAACAAGGAAGATTCAAAAATTAGAAAGCAAATTAGACGAATTATCCAATAAAATTAAGTAGAGTATTTTTGCGTTTCAGGTTAAAACCCTTCCTAATTTCCGCTTCCTCCGTGGAATGACGGCGGAAATTAAGCAGAGTATTTTTTATATTCTATAAGTACTTCGACATTGGTTTTTATTTCAAAGTAGTCTCTTATACTTGACCGTAAATGCTTTATATCTTCCATTCCAAATATCTTTCCCTTATTATTTGTGAAAAAAATGAAAGTGGGTATGTTTTCTCCGGCCTTTTGGGCGCCGTAAGCTATATATTTGAAGAGCCGCCCTCTTTTCTCGCTGCTCTTTGAATCTATTATAAATTTATTGACATCTTTTGTTTTGATTTTTACCTTTTTCGCATCGTTTATTTCAACGGATAAATCTATCAGCCTGTTAAGGTTTTTATTTGTTTTAGAAGATATAAAAATAAAGGGCGTTTCCGAAAATTCTTTTAACCTTAGCTTAATATCTTTTTTGAGTTCGGAAACTTGAATATTTTCGTTTCTTAAGTCCCATTTGGTAAAGGCGGCTATAAACGGTTTTTTTTCTAAATTTATCATTTTTAACAAAGATAAATCGTCATGCGTTATTCCTGCCGTAATATCTATAAAGACAATTATGACATCCGCCCTTTTTATCTGGTTTAAGCTTTGTTTTTGAAAGCCCTCAGAATAAATATCCAGCTTTGATTTTTTTCTTATCCCTGAGGTATCGATTATAGTTATTATAAGGTTTTTATATTTAAGGTAAGTATCGATTGAATCCCTTGTTGTGCCGGGTTTTTCATCGGTAAACAGCAAATCTTCCCTTATAATTGAATTTATAAAAGTTGATTTGCCGCTGTTGGGTCTGCCGACGATTGCAATCTTTAAGCCGCTTTCGTAAAAATCTCTTGGCGGTTTATTCGAACCCTTTATTTCCTTGGCGATTTGCTCTAAAAGGTCGTCTATGCCAAACCCGTTTTCGGCGCTTATCGCAATAGCTTTTTTAATGCCGAGGGACGAAAATTCGGCGTATGCGTTTTCAATATTTTTTAAAGAATCGACTTTGTTTATCACAAGGATAATCGCCCCTCCCTTCCCTTCAGGCGGCGGAGTAATGTTTTTAATAAGGTGAAGATAAATTTCTTTATCTTCGGGTATCATGCCGTTTTTAAAATCTACGACAAAAAGAATAACCTTCGCCTTTTTGGCGTAATTAAAGACGCGCTCCCGTACCTTTTTTTCCAATGAGCGAAGCTCTAACGACGTTTCATTGGAAGAATACAGATTAAACCCGCCGCTATCTGAAACGAAAAAATTGACCCCGTTATATGAGGCAGGTTTAATGTTTAAATCGAGTGTTGTGCCTGCAATCTTTGAAGTTAACGCGTGCGAACCTCCCAATATTTTATTAAAAATAGTAGATTTGCCGACATTAGGCCTTCCGACGAGGATTACTAGAGAATCGTTATTTTTTATCATAAGATTGAGATTGAGATTGAGATTGGGTATGGGTTTGGGTTTGCAATGTCTTTAAAGCCTCGGATGCGGCAATCTGTTCGGCAAATTTTTTGGATAAGCCGCTTCCGTACCCTAATATTTTATTATTTATGTTAACGCATATCGTAAAAATAGCGCGGTGGTCCGGCCCCTCTTTTTTTATTGTATAATATTTTGGCACGGTATTGTACTGTTTTTGAACAAGTTCCTGCAATATTGTTTTAAAGTCCTTATTTTTAAAAATTTCTTCGTTTACTTTTGGCATTAACCGGGATAAATGTTCTAAAAATACCTCTTTTGCCTTATTATAAGACGAGTCCAAAAATATCGCCCCCATTACAGCCTCATAAACATTGCCGATAATCCTTTTATTTTTTTGTTCCTCGATATTTTCCATTAATATAAATCCGGGAATTTTTAAATTATTGGCAATTTTGTATAAATTCTCGAGACTGACTATTACAGAACGCCTTCTCGAAAGCTCGCCCTCCGATAAATCTTCAAAATTCAGATAAAGATATTCGGAGACAATTGCGCCTATAACGGCATCCCCCAGAAACTCAAGCCTTTCGTAATTATATTCGGGGTTATAAGATTTATGGGTCAGCGCCAGCGTGATAAGCTCTTCGTCGTTAAAGTAATAACCTATCCTTTTTTCGATATCTTCAAAATTCATATTGTATCGTATAGGGGACAGATTTGAAATCTGTCCCCATAATCATATTTTAAATAAAATCCTCGAATGCGATTAATACTTCGTCTTTAGCGTATAAATCTTCGGTTTCTATAATTTTACCTTTAAACAATTTGCCTGGAGGTATCGTTAAATTAGCCCGGGACAGCTTTGCCTTTATATAATTTGAACTCACTGCCTTATTGCCGGGAAGACTTAAAAATTCCAGCGATTTATTTTTAAATTTAAGGTGGAAATCTATTTTCTTTTGCAGAGAAATTTCCATAATTTTATTAGTTCTTTGTTTTATAACCCGTCCGTCAATCTTCGGTTTCATTAAATAGGCTTTGGTGCCGGGCCTGTCCGAATATGAAAAAGCGTGAATGTAATATATCGGCAATCTGCTCAGGCTGCCCGCGGCGTCTAAAAAATATTCTTCCGTTTCGCCCGGGAATCCGCTTATAATGTCGGTGCCTATCGCCGCATCTTTGATTTTATCTGTTAATTTTTCGACAATTTTCATATAGTCCTCAAAATTATAATGCCTGTTCATAAGCGCAAGTATTTTGTTTGAAGCGCTTTGCAGGGGAATATGAAAATGGTTTTGTATTTTCTTGCTATTTGCAAAAATTTCGATTAGTTCGTCGTCGATATAAATCGGGTCGATAGAGCTTATTCTGATTTTTATCGGGATATTTAATTCCTCGATTCTTTTTAATAATTCCTTAAATCCCTGCCCCTTTCCGTTTTTGTCCGCCCGGATTTTACTTTCGTATGAGCCTATATTTACGCCCGTAAGTATAACCTCTTTATAACCGAGGGTATTAAATTCCTTAACGGAATTTAATACGGCTTTAATATCTAAAGACCACTTTACGGGTCTTGCTTTCGGTATAATACAAAATGAACATTCCGTTTCGCACCCCTCCTGTATTTTCAGGTAGGGTCTTACCCTCTTTTGATTTAATATAGTACTGGGGAGCGTTTCCGAGGCAGTTTTTAACAATCCTGCCTTCCTGATATTATCGATTAATTTTATAAACGGACGCCCTGAGAAATCTTTTTTATTAAGCTCTGCCGAGCATCCGGTTAATATGAGGCGGCTTTCGGGATAATTTCTTCTAATCTTTCGTATGATTTTATTTGTATAAGTATCGGCCTTTTCGGTTACGGAACAGGTATTTAAGAAAAACAGTTGAATATTTTTTGGATTGGATTTAAGGTTTAAATGCATATTTTGAGCGGTTAAATCAGGTTCCACGATATTTATGTTTAATTGCTTAAACATTTCCTCGAATTGAGACGATTCAAACTGGTTAAGCTTGCAGCCTAAGGAGATAAAAGCGCAATTGACGGGGCCGTTACCGTCTTGAATGCCCCTAAGGTCATCAAGATTTAAATTGAACGATTCGAGTATTCCGTCTTTTATGTCAGTTATGTTATTAGTTTCTATTTTTTCCATATTTAATAAAACTATTTACGATATTATTCCGCCGCCGACAACCTTAAGCCCGGAATATAAAACTGCGGATTGTCCCGGGGTTATAAATTTGACGGGTTCGTCAAATAATACTTTAACATCCTCATTTTCCAAAACAAAGGCTTTACATTTATAATCCGGCGAAGAATATCTTATTTTAACGGTTAAATCCATTTTATTAAGCTCCGCCCCGCCGCACGGGTTAATAAAATTAAAATCTTTTATATATAATTCGCTATTATAGCAATTTTCCAAGTTTCCGACAATTATCTCATTGGTATCCGCAGATATTTTTACGACATATAAGGGCGATTTTGAAGGTAAGCCAAGCCCCTTTCTTTGCCCGACCGTATAGTTAAAAATGCCGTTGTGCTCGCCTACAATATCGCCCCTTAAATTTTTTATAAGCCCCTTATTTTTAGAAAGTTTAATCTGTTTCTCGATGAATCCGGAGTAGGTTCCCTCGGAAATAAAGCATAAATCCACGCTGTCTTTTTTGTTTGATATTTGGCTAAAACCCGCTTCCAAAGCGATTTTCCTTGTATATTCCTTGTCAAAGCCGCCCACGGGGAAAATAATGCTTTTAAGGCTGTTCCGGGTTAAATTGTAAAGAACATAAGACTGGTCCTTAAGAACGTTCCTTGACTTTAAAAGGAAATATTGCCCGTTTTTATTTTTTGTTATCCGTGCGTAATGTCCAGTCGCTAAAAACTCCGCGCCTAATTCCTTAATTCTTTTTAATAAAATATCGAATTTTAGAATGCGGTTACATGAAATACAGGGATTTGGGGTTCTCCCGTTAATATATTCGGAGACGAAAGGAAGGGTAACGAAGGTTCTAAACTCTTCTTCAAGATTTATGACAAAATGGGGTATGCCGAGCCTGACGCATACCTTTTTGGCATCAAGAATATCGTCTATACTACAGCATGTTTTTGCCTCGGTTTGGCCGGCATTCAATAGGTGCATCGAAACCCCTATTACCCCGTACCCCCTTTCTTTAAGTATCATTGCGCTGACGGAACTGTCAACGCCTCCCGACATCGCCACCGCAACCGTTCTTTTGGATTTTATAAACATTTTTATCGGCTTGTCCCCACCCGCTCCAGCTGGAAAGTTTCAAAGAAACTTCACGAGTGTCGTCAGACACGAGAGCGAAGCGGTAATCTATATAATCAAATACCATTAAACTTAATAATTTTTATGAGGGATTTGCCCTAAGTTTTAATACCCCCTTTTTTATTGCGCTTATCGCGTAATCTATGTCATCCATAGTCGTAAATCTCCCTATGCTGAATCTAATGGCCGATTCTATTCTTTTTATATCATAGCCGTGCGCCCTTAAAACATGGGACAAAGAAATAGCCCCCGCATTACAGGCAGAACCTGCCGATGCGCTTATTCCGTAAAGGTCGAGGTTAAACAATAAAGACTCTGCTTTAACGCCGTCAAAAGAGACATTTACGGTATTTTTGAGCCTGTTTACCGGATGGCCGTTTAACTTGATTCCTTCTATAGCCGAAAAAAGTTTGTCTAAGAAAACGCCTCCGAAAACGCTTATTCTTTTTAGTTCATCATCCATGCCGTTTTTAAAAACGCCGAGCCCTTTCGCAATAGAAACAATCCCTGCCGTGTTTTCCGTTCCGGCCCTTAAGCCTCTTTCCTGATGTCCGCCGTATATTACAGGGTCTATTTTTACCCCCTTTTTTATGTACAATGCCCCGCACCCTTTGAGTGCATAAAATTTATGTCCCGAGAAACTGCATAAATCGAGAGGAATATCTTTCAGGCTAAAGCCGCTTTTTCCGATAATTTGAACCAGATCGCTGTGAAATAAGATATTATCTTTTGCATTTTTTACCGCTTTAAGTATCTGTTTTAAAGGGAATACGGTGCCGGTTTCATTATTCGCCCCCATAACGGAAACCAAAATAGTGTTTTCTTTGATACTTGAAATAAGGTCGTTTATAATGAGTTCGCCAAATTCGTTAATGCCGATGTAGCTTGCCTCGACCCCCTGGGTTTCCAGAAATTTAAATGTATTAAGCACCGCGTGATGCTCCACCTGAGATGTAATTATATGGGGAGTTTTATTTTTATTAAGCCTTTTATACGCATAAACCGCCCCGATGATTGCAAGATTAATCGATTCCGAACCGGATGAGGTAAAAACTATTTCACCCTCCCCGCCCGCATCCAAAAAAGATTTAACGAAATCCCTCGAATCTTCTATTAAAATCCGTGCGGCCCTTCCCTCTTCATATACGCTTGAAGGGTTTCCCTGAAAGTTTTTTAATACATTAATCACCTCTTCCAAAACTACGGGGTCTAACGGCGTTGTAGCATTATAATCTAAATAAATTCTCGGCATCTATTAAAATTTTAAATAAACATTAACCCTTTATTCGTTAAAGTATTCAGACGGCACCTAAATTTAATAAGCATATTCAGCAATTTTTTGCATTAATCTTTGCAGCTTTTTCCAGTAATTCCCTATTAGATTTTTGTTTATATTCATTTATAACATCTTCTATCGTAATCGAATTTAAAAACCCGGTTATTTTGGTAGAAATTGAATTCCACATATCGAAAGCAAGGCAGATAGATTTTCTCTCGCATTCCTTTTTATTTTTAGCTTTACTTATACAGCTGATTATTTCAATGGGTTCTACGGAAGCTATTATGTCGCCTATCAGGATCTCCGATGGTTTCTTGTTAAGCACATACCCGCCGTTCGGACCCCTTAAACTTCTGACGATGCCCGCTTTTTTTAATGTAAAAAATATCTGCTCCAGGTAGTGGATAGAAATCGATTCTCTTTCGGCTATATCTTTTAAACTGATGGGTATAAGGTTATTTTTAGAATAATACGATAAATCGATTATAGCCCTGACCGCATATTGTCCCTTTGATGAAAGCCTCATTTTATTTTAACACCTCTTTGCAAATATTTATAATTTTAATTTATTGCGGCGAATTTTTTCCCGCGGTCCCGCTTTGCAGGTTTGAACTCTGCCTGTCTCCGGCTTCAATTCCTTGAATCCTTTTTTCAAGCTCAGATATTTTAGACTTTAAAAGCGAAATCTCGTAAAAAGCAGGGTCAAATAACCTGTTGTGTTCAAGGTCGATATGGTCATGAACCTCGGATTCGTCTCTTTTTGCCGATTTTGCCGGTATCCCGACAACCGTGGAATGAGGAGGAACCCCGTTTACGACCACCGAATTAGCCCCTATTTTACTGTCATGTCCAACCGTCAGAGGCCCTAATATTTTAGCCCCTACTCCTATCATAACATTATTTTCGATTGTGGGGTGTCTTTTTTCCTTTTTCCAGCTCGTTCCTCCAAGCGTAACTCCGTGGTATATGGTAACATCATCCCCTATTTCGGCTGTTTCGCCGATAACGACTCCCATTCCGTGGTCTATAAAAAACCTTTTGCCGATCTTAGCCCCCGGATGAATTTCTATGCCTGTTATAAACCTTGCAAATTGAGATATCAATCTGGCCAAAAGCCGCAGCTTATGTTCCCATAAAAAATGGGATAATTTATGAAAGTAAACGGCATGAAGGCCGGGATAACACAATAATACCTCTAATGTGCTTCTTGCCGCAGGGTCCCTTTCGTAAACCGAGTTTATGTTTTCTTTTAATGTTTTAAACATCGAATATGATATTTTTATTTAATTTTTATTTTATGTTATAATGCATCTGCCGTGACCTCATATCTTATTAATATAATAACAGAAATTTAACTAATTTGAAATAGCAAGCGGAAAAAGAAGGCAAAATAAAAACGTAGGAGGCAAAATGGAACCAATCGAAGTAAAAATCATTACAAAATGTCCCCCGCACGGCCGGTGTAAAATGTATTCCTCTATCATATGGCTTATTATTTCCACTTTTAGAAATGTTAAAATTTCGGTAATCCCTGAGGAGTTTAAAGACAAAAACGATCCCGCCGGCCCTTGCGTTATAATCAAAGGAAAGGTTGTGGAACCGTCAAATACAATATATGTTTCCGGCGAGGATTTTGTTAATGCGCTAAAAGAGGCGGGCGCAGCACCTTATGAAGGGGTAAGTCCGGACATTTCCGCATTTAACGAAACAATCGAAAAATGCCTGTCCTGA
>JAJZXJ010000038.1:0-3008 GCA_021802425.1 bacterium
ATGTTTCATCTTAATCTAACTTACGGCATTGCTTTTTTCGGCGGGTTATTGGCTTTCTTCTCTCCGTGCATCATACCGATAATACCCGGATATATTGCGTTTATAAGCGGCGTCAGCGTTGAAACTATTACTTCCGAAAAAAATTACAAGAATATGATAGCGGTTTTTACCGCATCGTTTGCCTTCGTAATAGGATTTTCCATTGTTTTCGTAGCCCTCGGCATGGGTTCCGTTACGATATTCAGCGGCCTCCTTAAATCTAATCTAAATACGGTAAGAATAGTCGGCGGCATCGTCATTATTCTTTTCGGGTTATACTGCCTCGGCTTATTTAGGTTGGGTTTTTTAAGCAGGGAGGTTAATATTCTTCCATGGAAAAAAAGGGGCGGGCATATACTGGGGGCATTATTTCTGGGGGTTGCGTTTGCGGCGGGGTGGGTTCCGTGCGTAGGACCTATCCTTGCTTCCATCGTTCTTTATACCTCTATCGGCTCGTCTTTAACGAGGGCGGTCGAACTTTTATCGGTCTTCAGCCTCGGACTCGGACTGCCGTTTATTTTGGCCGGCTTATTTCTGGCATATTTTATGGCATTTTTCAAAAGAATAAAGGGCTATTTAAAACTATTTTCGATAGTCTCCGGAATATTTTTAATCTTAATGGGCATTCTCACTATCACCGGAAATTTTGAATTGCTTTCTGTGCATATAATAAACTCTTTATAACTTAAAAAGATTATGAAACAAAAAAGATTATTAACGGCATTTTTACTTTTATTATGTATTTTAACATTAATCTTGCCTAAGATAGCCTCCGCTGCAGGTAAAATTCACTGGGAGAGCTTTGGCGCCGCCATTAAACACAATAAGATGGATAAAAAATACTTTTTGGTCCATTTTTATTACCCTACATGCGCCTACTGCATAAGAATGGATAAGCATGTTTTTACCGACAAGGATTTTATAGGTTATATTAATAAGCATTTTCATCCCGTTATGGTTGACATATACAGTAATAAGACGACGGAATATTTTAACGGAAAGAGGATGTCCGGTTCGCAGATTGCGGCACTTTTTCATGTTACGGGAGTTCCTCACGATATTTTTTTCAGCCCGTCTTATAAAAAGATATTTGTTTTGCCGGGGTACTGGAATGTAAAAGACTTTTTGCTTGTAGCAAAATGGGTAGGCAGCGGCAAATATAAAGTGGAAACATTGAGGAAATTTGCCGGCTCCGCCTAATGATATAGAGAAATACAGCAAGTATTATATACCTTATGTTATATTTTTAAAATAGCTTAACGATTAAAAACAATGGAGGTTTTTAGAATGAACGATCATGTTTCGAGAAGAGATTTTATTAAGAAAACTGCCGTAATCACCGTTGCGGCATTAGTCCCCGTTTCCGTAGTTTCCGATGCCGCTACAGCTCTTGCGGCGCCGAAAGCAGGTAAGCCTGCCAAAAAGATTCATATCATTAAAACAAAACTAAAAAAATTTAAGGGGAAAGAGATTACATGGCTGGAAAAGAATTCCGCCGAATTTAAAAAATTAATGCTTCCCAAGATACACCTGCCTTTGCTTGCGCAAAACGGCGGTCTTGTCCCGCTCGCCATCGACTCTAAATATCCGATGAAAAAAGGGGATTATATCAGCGCATTCCATGTCTTTGATTTTA
This sequence comes from bacterium, assembly GCA_021802425.1. Lineage (GTDB taxonomy): Bacteria > SZUA-79 > SZUA-79 > Acidulodesulfobacterales > Acidulodesulfobacteraceae > Acidulodesulfobacterium. The sequence continues at coordinate 1,676 of JAJZXJ010000038.1, forward strand.
ATAATCCTGTTCCCCATGTTGCTTCGTTTTATTTAACGCCTGATAACGGCAGGGCTTTTATTGCGACGAGAATTAAGCTTCAGCAGGATTCCTATGTTCAGGTTATAACCGAATACTCGAACGGGTCGCTTTACGGCAATCGTGAATTCGTGAAAGTGACTGTCGGCGGCTGCTAGCAAAAACTTATAGCATCATAATACTTAACCATAACAATTAAAATTATTATTAGAATCAATATATAATAAGGAGTTTGATATGAAATTAGGAACAATTCTTGTAAGAGTCCCGAGAAAGGTAAAAAAGGGTCAGATATTTAAAGTTATGTCGATAACAAAGCATCCCATGGATACCGGTCTTGTTAAAAACCCAAAAACAGGAAAAATAATACCTATGTGGATTATTAACAAAGTCGATATTTATTACGATAAAAAATTAGTAACCACCTGTGATTACGGCATAGCCGTATCCGCAAATCCTTTTCTTGCCTTTTATTTAAAAGCCGACAAAAAAGCGCCGTTAGAGTTCGTTATGTACGATACCCATCATAATGTTTATAAAAAGACCGTAATGGTCAATGTGGTGTGAAAATATAATATATACATATATATCAAGAGGTAAAGATGAAGAAAAGAAGGCTTGTCGTAATGCCTGCCGTTGCCGGTCTGGCGTTTATTTTCGGTTTATCGCTTTTTATCGCGGTTTTTTTTCCCGTAAACTCGTTTGCTACAAAAATCCCCAAGGGCCCCTTTTATATCGTCAAGGTCAAGAAGAGCTTTAAAAGCACCCTGTTCGATCTGAAACAGGGAATAGAAAATGCAAACTACAGCATTCTTGCGATTGCCCCTATATCCACGGGTATAAAAGGAATAGGATACAAGATTCCCGACCTGAAGGTGATAGATTTTTGCAAATTGATAGACGGCTATAAACTTTTAAAATACAATATGAACTATGCCGCGTTTATGCCATGCAGGATTGCCATCTATAAAGAAGGAAAATACACGGTGATGATTTCTTTCCTGCCCTCTTATTTCTCTAAATTTTTTAAGAATAACGCCGAGCAGAAAAAAACTATCATAACCGTAACGAAACAGATTATTCAAATTATGGATTCCGTAAAGACCGGATTTTAAAGGTCTTTACATTCCTATATAAACTTATATAAAACTTTCAAAAACAGGAGGCTGATAATAAATGGATTTACGAAAGATTACCAGAAGGGACTTTATAAAAAGCACGGCTATTCTTGCGGGCGCTGCGGCGGTTAACCCCATAAACCTTTTAAAGTTTAAGCCGGTAGGCAACCTTACGATAATGTGGAACTCCGATACGC
>JAJZXJ010000010.1:0-3158 GCA_021802425.1 bacterium
ATCGATAAAGAAATTATATCTTAATATTAAACCATTTTCAAACTTACAAAGATTATAAAAATCTGCTATAATTTACAAAAGATTAATAAGCGGCATAATAAGCATAATGAATAACATTAGAATAGGGTGCGGCTACGACATCCATAAATTTTTAGAGGTTGCGCTTTTTGAAAAGGCAGCCAAAAGGCTTTATCTCGGCGGGGTGTTAATCGAGGGACATATCGGCGTTGCCGCCCATTCCGACGGCGATGTCGTTCTTCACTCCCTTACCGATGCTCTGCTCGGCGCCCTGAGCCTGCCCGATATAGGCGTTCTATACCCCGACAACCTTAAATCGACAAAAGGAATAAGCAGTATAGAAATAATAAGATATGCCTATAAATTGGTTCAGGAAAAGGGGTACGCGCTGGTAAATGCCGATATTACGATTATAACCCAGACGCCTAAAATATCCGCGTATAAAGAGCAAATGATAAATTCGGTGTCCGCCGCGCTGGGCGTTGATAAATCCTGCATTAATATTAAAGGAAAAACCAAAGAAGGGCTTGACTCTGTGGGAAAACAAAAAGCGATAGAAGCTTTTAGCGTCTGCCTTATATCACAGCAGTAAATTCTTTCTTTTTTCCTTGCCTGATTTCCACTTTTACCCTGCGTTTCTACTGCGGGATTAAGGTATGATTATGATATAATAAACAATATAAATAAATTATTTAATAAAATGAAATCATACGCAATATTGCTTGCCGCGGGAGCAGGTTTAAGAACGGGGCTTAAGGTTCCAAAACAGCTTGTAAAAATCAAGGATAAAGAAATTATACTCCACAGCCTTGAAATATTTACAAAATCGAGTATTAATTTTGATGCCGTCGTTATAGCAACGCCGCCTTCCTCCGTTTTCGATTTTAACTGGAGCGATTTTTTCAAAAAAAATACCGGGGGCACAGGTACAAAAAAATTACACATAATAACAGGGGGGAAGGCAAGACAGGATTCCGTGGGTAACTCCATAAAATATTTAGAAAGTATTTTACCCGCCTCCGAGGCGGAAAATGCTGTCGTCTTTATTCACGACGCCGCAAGGCCGTTTATAAAGGATGAAGAATTAACCCTGCTTTTAGATAAAACCGCAGCCCACGGCGCCGCTTTTTTATGTTCGCCGGCAACGGACACGATTAAAGAAATAAATTTTAAAGAAACAAATCCCGTCAAATTAATATTGCCGAATCCCGTCAAACTTAAAACCATTAAAAGGGATAATTTAATATCCGCAAAAACTCCTCAAGTATTTAAGTTTAACATTATAAAAAAGGCTCTTCACGAAGCCCGCCGAACAGGCTTTACATCGACCGACGACATATCTTTGGCGGAAAATTTGGGGTTGGCGGTCGTGCCGATATTATCGACAGACTTTAATATAAAAATAACCTCTGCCTTAGATATCGAAATTGCGGAATTGCTCTACGATAAGTTTAAATAAAAATCGGCCCCGTTATTTACTTTTTTTAAAAACAATGCAATAATTGTCAATATAACAAAACAACAAACGCGGCAAACAACAAAACAATAAACAATTTTCCGGCATATATGCATACAGATAAAAATTCCTCGGGGGTTCGCGTCCGCTTTGCCCCAAGCCCTACGGGAAACCTCCATATAGGCGGTGTAAGAACGCTTTTGTTTAATTATCTTTTTGCCCTGAAAAACAAAGGCAGGCTTATTTTAAGGATAGACGATACGGACAGGGTTAGAAGTAAAAAAGAATACGAAGATTCTATCGTAGGCGATTTGGAATGGGTGGGTATTAAATGGGATGAATTTTACAGGCAGTCGGAAAGAACCGCCGTCTATGAAAACTACCTCGATATTCTTAAGGAAAAGGGGTTGATTTATGAATGCTTCTGCGACGAAGAAGATATTTTAAAATCGAAAGAGTTAGCGATAAGGTCAAAAAAACCTTACATTTATAGCGGCAGATGCCTGCATCTTTCGCCGGAAGAAAAAGAAGAATTCCGCTCCAAGTTTAAAGAAAAAGGGCTTTATCCGTCGATTCGCCTGAATATTATTAAAATAGGGTTAAATTCTATCGAATTCAACGATATCGTTCATGGCCGCATCGCCTTTAACCCAAAACTAATCGGCGATTTTATCCTTAAGACCGAAGACAACAGGTTCACATATAATTTTGCCTCCATTATAGACGACAGCGACTTAGGTATAACTCATGTAATAAGAGGCGAAGACCATATCTCCAATACGCCGAAACAGATTTTACTCCTTAAGGCTTTAGAAAAAAATATACCAGATTTTGCGCACATTTCACTCTTATACGGCAAGGACGGCAAGATAATGTCAAAAAGGGATTCGGCTTCCAATATCTTTTACTATAAAAACGAGGGGTATCTTCCGGACGCTATATTAAACTACCTTGCGATAACGGGAAATACATTTGTAATGCATAAAGACGGCGGCAAAGACAAAGCCGGCAAAAACACAACTGAAAAGGAGATATTTTCAAGCATATCCGAAATGGCATCCGACTTTGATATAACAAGAACAAAGAGTTCAAGCGCCATCTTTAACGAAGAAAAATTAAAATTCGTCAACGAAAAATGGCTTATTAACACGCCTGCCTCCGAATTAATTAATATTATTACGGAAAAATTCGGTCAGCTTGACGCCGTGCAGGCGGCGCCTTCGGGAAGTCCCAAGTCCCTTATGTCCAAGCTTAAAGAAACCTATCCGACAGGAACATCTTTGAAGATAATAGATTTTTTAAAGCAGGAATTTAAAACCGTAAAGGAGATATTGGAAGAATTAAAAATATTTTTCGACGATTTTAAAATAAAAGCAAATGCGGATAACATTAACAATAATAAATATAACTTTGAAGACCTTAAAAGCCTGAAAACAATCCTGCGTGAAAACATTGAAAAAACGGCGGAGTTTAACGAAATTTCAATTAAAAACGCAATAAAAGAAACTGCCGCGGGCGGCAATAAGACCGTCAAGGATTGCTACGAAACATTAAGGCTTTTCCTCACGGGTAAATTAGATGGACCGTCTATAATTAAAATCGCCGTCATTTTAGGCAAACAAAGGGTCATGGCAAGGCTGTCGTAACGCTCAAAATTGCGGGTAGAAAATTATTTTTCTGGATT
>JAJZXJ010000010.1:3258-26968 GCA_021802425.1 bacterium
CGCGGGAATGTCGATACCGCGTTAGAAATCTAAACCGTCTCTCTATCGTAATTTATTTTTGCAAATATCATTCTGCCGCTCGATGTTTGAAGGACGCTTGTAACTGTAACATCGAGTTCCGAACCGACTAGTTTCATCGCATCTTCGACCACTACCATAGTTCCGTCATCCATATAGGCAATACCCTGATTCTTTTCCCTTCCCTCTTTGGCAATTAGAACGGTTATAGCCTCTCCCGGAAGCAAAATCGGCCGAAGGGCTTTAACAAGGTCGTTAATGTTTAAGACATTAATATTTCTGACCTGCGCCACCTTGTTTAAATTAAAGTCGGTTGTGATAATTTTTCCGTTTTTTTCTTTTGCAAATGCGATTAGTTTTGCGTCAACCTCTTTAATATTCTGATAATCGACGTCGGCAAATTCGATATTGATATTTTTATCCTCTCTCAGCTCTTTTAATATATCGAGACCCCTTCTTCCTTTCACCCTTTTAAGCGGGTCCTGGGAATCGGCGATATGTTGAAGTTCATGGAGAACGAATGTGGGTATTATAAGAACGCCGTCGATAAAACCGGTTTTTGCGACATCGAGTATGCGTCCGTCAATCAAGGAACTTGTATCTATTACTTTATAATTGCGGCAGGACTCGGACTTATCCTGTTTACCCTCCATATCTTTTGGATTTAAATGGTGAGCCTTATTGGCAAAACCTCCGATGCTCACCTCGTCGCTTACCCTCAACCCGATGATAAGACCGAGATAGCCCGCAACAAAATTGACAAAAGCATAGGTTATATAACCTAAAAGATTGCCGGTAAAAAATCCTTTAAACAGTTGATATGTTACATAATTAATTATAAAAAGAGCTATAAAAAGCCCTATTCCACCCGCTAATATCTTTTTGGTGGATATGGATTCCATGCTTTTTTCAACGGTTACGACAATAAAACCTATCGTAAAACCAAATAAAAGCCCGACATAAGACAGAAGGTCGTTGTGCCAGTACTCCTTGCCGATTAAATAACCCAAAATTGCCGAAATCAAAACAAGAGATATTCTTACAAAAAGAATCGGCTCTTTATTAAAAATTTTCATTAAAATTCACCATTGAATTAAATCATTATCATTTTTATAAAATTCGTTTTAATTTATTTTATATATTAGCTAATTAGTTAGTAAGTAATTAGGATTTCAGGTTTTTATTTTTTATCGCCTATCACATCACTGAACGAATATCCGTTTTATTTTGTCCTCTACAAATGTCTCCGGCCTGTGCATAACGGTGGATAATTCTTTGATTATTAAATGTTTTGCTTTTTCGAACATCTTTTTTTCCGCAAAAGATAGTTCTTTTTCCGCCTTTAATATATAAAGGTCTCTTAAAACCTCGGCAACCTCAAAAAGGCACGACGAACATAGTTTTATGTTATAGCCGTTAAACCGCTTATTCCATGATTCTTTTCTTGCGAAAGGATTTTTAATGCATCTGGCTTCCAATACATCAAAAACTTTTTGTATTTCATTCTCCTTAATCAATTGACGAAGTCCAACTTCATGCGCATTTTTCACGGGGACCATAATTTTAGCATTGTTTTCTAAAATCTTAACATTGTAAAAAGAAATGTCCGCCGAACCAATTTTTTGCGCGGAAATACATTCGACAATACCGACTCCGTAACTGGGATAAAAGACAAACGAGTTAACGCTAAACTCCGTTTTGCTTAGGTTTAACATAATTTAACCTCCTTAAACTTTAAACTTTTAGATTTTTTTAATTTAATAGATGCGTTAGCTAAACACTGCATTATATAGAGTATCCCTTTCGGTTGGGATATTACCAGTCTCTTCGATAATCTTCTTTACCATTTTTACGCTAAGCCCTGCCGGGTTTGTTGAACCTGCGTCATGAGATATTTTTTCTTCTATTAATGTCCCGTCAAAATCATCGGCTCCGAAAGACAGGGACACCTGGGCAAGATTGATGCCCAAATTGACAAAGAAGGTTTTAATATGTTTAAAATTATCCAGAAAAAGTCTGGACACCGCTATCATCTTTAAATCATCATATCCTGAGGTTAAATTAGAATTTTTAACTGCCGTGTTTTTAGGCTGGAAGGCAAACGGAATAAAAGATTTAAAGCCGTTAGTTTCATCCTGGGCGTTTCTTACCTTTTCTAAATGGCTAACCCTGTCTTCATAGCTTTCTTTTACTCCGTACAGCATCGAGGCATTGGACGGTATGCCGAGACTATGCGCCGTTTTGTGTATTTGAATCCATCTTTCTCCGCTGATTTTTTGCGGACACAACCGCTTTCTTATAACAGGGTTGAATATTTCCGCCCCGCCTCCGGGAAGGCTGTCTAAGCCGCTATCTTTTAAGTCCGATAGCACTTCGTCAACCGATAATCCCGAAATTTTAGATAAATAATCTATTTCTACCGCGGTAAAAGCTTGAATAAGAAGATTGGGAAATTCTTTTTTAATCCCGCAAATCATACCTGTATAAAAACTGTAAGGAAGCGAAGGGTGAAGACCGCCGACGATGTGAACTTCCCTGAAGTTATTGGCTTTATAATTGATTTTAATATACTCAATTATTTCGTAGGTGTTCATAGTGTATGCGTCTATTTCCTTTCCATTTCTGTAAAAGGCGCAAAAGGCGCACCTGTTTACACATATATTGGTATAATTTATATGAATATTGACTATATAATATACTCTGTTTCCGTTGATTTGATGGTTTTTAAAATTTGCCAGCTCGCCTAACGCAATCAAATCATCGGCTTTAAATAGAAATAAAGCATCATCGGCTGAAAGCCTTATATTATTATAAACTTTTTCTCTTATTAAATCAAAAGTTTTATTTTCTATCGCCTTATTCATATTTTGATTAATCATAACCCTTCCATCTTATATACATATCGTTATCTATCCCCAAACTATCTAATATTTTACCTGTTATAAAACTTATAATATCGTCTATTCCCTGCGGTTTATTATAAAAAGCGGGAATAGGGGGAAGAATGACTGCTCCGGAATTAATTAACGAGAGCATATTTTTAAGGTGAATATCGTTAAACGGGGTTTCTCTCGGACATACGATAAGCTTCTTCCTTTCTTTAAGCATAACATCGCTTGCGCGTTCGATTAAATTCCCCGAATTTCCGCAGGCAATTCTAGAGAGGCTTCCCATAGAACAGGGAATAACCGCCATACCTTTAACCTGCTTTGCCGACCCGCTCGCAATCTTTGCCTCCAGAAACATTTCATCCAGAAAAGCAAATCCGTCATTATGAAGCTCAAATTTATTCAGGATTTCATCTTTAATTTTACCTTCAAGCTTTGTTAAATTTCCATCCGTATCGAGATTGACAAACATTCCTAATTCGTCTTTAATTACTTTAAAACCAGGTTTAGAAATTATAAGATAAACAAAATAGGAATTATTAACTAAGGCTTTAAGAAGGCTGAATCCAAATATCGCTCCGGATGCGCCGGTTATGGCGATAATATAGGAAGGTCTTCCGGTTCCTACCTCTAAATTTTCTTTCATTTTCATTTTAATATTCTAATAATTATAAATTACGACTTGAGGTAAAAATTACCGTACATCACGCTTATAAAAATAAAAATAAAAAATGTCACGGAAATATAACCGTTCATGGTAAAAAATGCCATATCTATATTGTCTAAACTTTTATAGACAAGATAGTGTTCATAAGCAAAAAACCCGACTACTAAAATTATCCCCGTAATGTATAAAAAATTAAGATTAAAGATGAAATACAGGGATATTAAACAGATTAAGGCTGACAAATGAAATATTCTTGAGATAATTACCCCGTTTTTTATTCCAAATTTTGCTGGAATAGAAAATAATCCGTTTGCGACATCAAAATCGTAATCCATCACGGCATATAAAATGTCAAACCCCGTTCCCCAAAAAACTACCGCGAGGCCAAGAATTAAAATTTTATAATTAAGGCTTCCCGTTACCGCAAGCCATGTCCCTATCGGTCCTAAAGCCATACTTATTCCCAGAACCAGATGGGAAAAAAAGGTAAACCTTTTTGTATATGAATAAAATGTAACAAAGGCAATTACAAACGGGGATAAGATAAAACATATAAAATTTAACTCATATGCGGCAATAATGAGAACCGAGTATGCAATGATGCCAAAAACAATGCTATATAGAGCGGTAAGGTCGCCCTTCGGAAGCGTCCTGCCCATAGTCCTTTTATTTTTTGCGTCTATTTTTCTGTCTATTACCCTGTTAAAAGCCATTGCTCCGCTTCTCCCCGAGACAAGAGCAACAATAATCCATATTATTTTATAATAAAAAAAGGGGGCGCCGAAATCCGCGGGATACTTATCGTAAAAAGCAAGCAAAAAAGCGCTAAGGGCAAACGGCAAAACAAATATCGTATGAGAAAATTTGACTAACTCTAATGTATTTTTTATTTTTTTAAGCATTTTAACTTAAACCATATTCCTTCCATCTATCGTCAACCAATTTTTTTATTTCGGCAGACATAACGATGTCGTTTGGCCATCTCCTTTTATAACCCTCTGATGCCCATTTTTTTGTGGCGTCGATCCCCATTTTGGAACCGTAGTTCGGAATATCGGATGCATGTTCTAATACATCGATAGGTCCATCCACAAATGTTATATCTCGTTTTGGGTCTATGTTATTGCATATTCTCCAGATAACCTCGCCTTTATCCTGAACATTGACATCTTCATCGAGTACGACGATTATTTTTGTAAACATCATAAGCCCAAGCCCCCATATTCCGTGCATAATTTTTTTTGCATGCCCCGGATAGCTTTTTTTAATGCTTATAAAAATTAAATCGTGAAATATTCCTTCAAATGGTAAATTCATATCGACAATTTCAGGAAATATCTTTTTTATGGCAGGCAGAAAAAACCTTTCCGTAGCCTTTCCTATATAGCAGTCTTCCATGGGCGGCTTACCGACGATGGTAGCCGGGTATATGGCATCTTTCCTGTGTGTTATAAGGGTTACATGAAACACAGGATAAAAATCCTCAAGCGAATAATACCCCGTATGGTCGCCGAAAGGGCCTTCGAGCCTGAAATCTTCAGCCGGGTCTATATAGCCTTCCAGCACAAACTCCGCATTTGCCGGAACAAGCAAATCGTTTGTTTCGCATTTTACAAGCTCTACGGCATCCTCCCTTAAAAACCCTGCAAACATCATCTCTTCTATATCTGGAGGAAGCGGCGCGGTGGCGGAATAAATCACCGCAGGGTCGGAACCTATAACCACGGAAACAGGTATCTTTTTGCCTAATTCTTTATATTTTCTAAAATGCCTTGCCCCGTCTTTATGTATATGCCAGTGCATACCGCACGATGTATCGTCGTAAACCTGCATCCTGTACATTCCTACATTGGTGGATCCTTTTTCGGGATCTTTTGTAAAAACAAGCGGCAAGGTTATAAACGGTCCGCCGTCTTCGGGCCATGTCTTTAAAACCGGTAAAATATCGAGCATGGGCGGTTTGTCGATAATAACATCCTTACATTTCCCTGTTTTGACGATCTTTGGCATGTAATCGGCAAGTTTTTTCAGTTTTGAGAGGGATTTTATTTTCTCGAAAAAATTTGTCGGTATCTCAGGGTCTATTATCTCCGATACCCTTTTTGCGACATCGTCAAGACTTTTAACCTCAAAGGCCTGTAAAATCCGTTTATTCGAGCCGAACATATTTATAAGGACCGGAAAATTAAAGCCCTTGACATTTTCAAATAAAAGCGCCGGTCCCTCTTTTTTTACCATCCTATCCGCTATTTCAGCTATTTCTAAAAATCTATCGACGGGGGCATTAACCCTGTGTAAATCTTTGTTTTCTTCTAAAAATTTGGCAAATTCGTGGAGGTCTTTATAAGGCATTATGAATTTTATGATATTTATTATTTATTGCTGCTTGTTATCCGTAATGTCTATATTATATCAAATTAATTAAAAAAATAAAACGACAAAGTTACTTTTTGATTCTATAATCGCCTGTTTTGACCGTATATCCGGTATAGTCAAAATATTCTAACAGCGGTATGGCATATTTTCTAGAAACTGCCGCGATTTCTTTCATATCCTTTGGTTCAAGTCTTTCCGAGGATTGAAAAAATAAATCCAGGCCTTTTTTAATATTATCCATTTGTTCTTTTAAATAATAAATATCGTGTTTTATCTTAACTAACTTCCCCTGCTTTGCCATTACCGTAATGGCGTAATTCAACATCTTTTTATTTATTTTAATTTTCTTTTCGAGTTCATCCAATGTGGGAACGCTGTTGCCGCTTGACTTTAATAAATTTTCGATCTTCTTAATAATCTCCCGATATTCCTCCGGAATTTCAAGAGCGGCCGCCTCGTCTCCCTGCCTTTTAACTGTTATATTTCCGTTATCGTTCAAAATCTCTTTTTTCGACAACAAATCGTCTAAAATAATATCGAACAGGGCATCTGTTTGTTTATTAAAATTATTCTCAAACAGGCGGTACAGCTCCGGTTTGCCAATCCCGCTTTTCAGAGCATTTTTTTCATTTACGAGATTTTCCTTGATTGTCTTGATTAGTATAGATCTGCCCGTATCAAAATCTTCTTTTAAAACCGCAAATTTTCCTTTGCTATCCGTTATTATCTTTCCGTCCCCCTTTAATTTATCTATAAATGCAGTAAATCCGGGATAATCAAAATTTAATTTTTTATAAATCTCTTCTAAGCCGGCGATACCTGTCAGCTTAATAAAGCTATAAACAGCCTCTTGCGGATTTTCCGAAGCCATTCCCCTGTAAACGCCTTCCAGTGATTCATCATAACGATAATCCATAAAGGGGTCTATTATAATTCCCCCGCCTATCGTTCTTCCCGCCCCTGCATCCCTTACAATAAATCTTTCCTTAGACATTGTGGATATTTTATTTTGCAATTTGAATATGGCATATGAATAATTTCCGGGGCTTACTTTTTTATTTTCATTTAGAACGATTATCTTTGAGCCGATACTGATGCTTCCGGTCATAAATATTAATATCAGATGGCTCTTTAGCTCTTTTTTATTGTCAAAATCATAATAAAACTTTGTAAAAACGGAGTCCGTTGCCAGAAGGCCGTATTTTGACGATATTATATCCCCGTATTTTACGCTTTCCTTTTTTATGGACGGAACATTTATCGATATTCTCATAGATTTATGCGCCGCGGTCACTTTCTTATTGTGGGATTCCATATTTTTTATCTTTGCGGTTAAGCCGGACGGCATTATTTGTATTTCGTCTCCAACCGAAAAACTGCCGCATTTCAAAGTTCCTGCCAGAATTGTTCCAAAACCCTTAGAAGAAATAACTCTGTCCACGGGCAAAAAGACCTTTGTAGATGCATGCCCTGCTACATTTTTCGCATCCTCATTCTTTATGGCCTTTTCTATTGCGTTCTTTAATTCATCAATGCCCGTACCTGATTTAACCGATACTTTAATAATGTTTTGGGATGCCTTATCGTAACCGTAAGATTTTAAGAAATCTTTTATCTCGTTTTCCCGCATAGAAATGATTTCATCGTTCACAGTGTCGATTTTGGTTAAAACAGGAATAACAACGCCCACGCCCAGCAGTTTTAAAATGAGAAGATGTTCCTTAGTTTGAGCCATTATGCCGTCGTCTGCGGCAATTACAAGCAGGACTCCATCCATTCCCGTGGAGCCGGAAACCATAGTTTTGATAAATTTCGCGTGTCCCGGAACATCGACAATTCCGACGGATATTCCTGAAGGAAGGGTTATATTGGCATAACCGAGCACAATACTGATCCCGCGCCTTTTTTCTTCCTTTAGCCTGTCTGTTTCTGCGCCCGTTAAGGCTTTTATCAGCGACGATTTTCCATGGTCTATGTGTCCCGCCGTTCCTAAAATAAAATTTTCCATATATCGTAGTATTATACAACAAAAAATGGGTTTGCGGAATGAAGAGGGCAAAAAAATAAATAGCCCGGTCCTTTTTACGGGAACCGGGCCACCTTTAGGAGGAGTGATGGAAAGCTTACAGTTTGTCTTGGTTTTAGGAAAACTTTATAAACTTTATATATTTAATTTGAAACTTAAAAATTCATTATTCCGAGTATGCAAGATATAATTTCATATTTCCCCTTCTCACAAAGAAAAGGAACTGTTTGGATTTTTCAGCCTGATTTATAAGATTAACATACTGTTTTATATTATTAACCGGTTGATGATTTATCTCTTGTATTACATCCCCGGGCATTATTCCGATTCTCTGGCCTATTCCGCCGGGTATGACCTTTGAGACTATAACGCCGTGATGAACATTTTGTATGCCGTATCCCTGCATATTAGAACTTGTTAAGGGCACAACGACAATCCCTAACTTTTTAGCAGAAACCTTTTGGGTTTTTTCGTTAAAGGTATTTTTAGGGCTTTTCCAATTGCCAACCGTAATCATAATGGTTTCTTTCTTGCCGTGCCTTATAATCTCCATCGGAACAGCTTTTCCGGGTTTCGTATTTCCCACGAGCCACGGAAGCTGCGACATTTCTTTAACCTTTTCCCCGTTAAATTTTATTATAACATCCCCGCTTTTTAATCCGGCACGCGCCGCCGGACCGTTTGGAAGCACCGAAGAAACAAGGGCGCCTTGCGAAGTTTCAAGATTAAACGCTTTTTTGAGCGCCGGCGTTATCTTTTGAATTTCTATTCCAAGCCAGCCCCTCGTGATTTTACCGGTCTCAAGCTCCGGAAGAACCTGCTTGACAACATTTACCGGTATCGAAAACCCTATCCCCTGGGCGCCTTTAATGATTGCCGTATTTATTCCTATAACCTGGCCTTTCATATTAATAAGGGGTCCGCCGCTATTTCCCGGATTAATTGCGGCATTGGTCTGTATAAAATCTTCATACGGTCCGCCGATAGCCCTGCCTTTAGCGCTTATAATTCCGTTAGTAACCGTCCAACCCAACCCAAAGGGATTTCCTATGGCTAAAACCCACTCTCCTATCTGGGATTTGGCTGAGTCTCCAAGGGTCGCAACGGGAAGATTATTGCCGTCGTTTATCTTTAAAAGGGCAAGGTCAACCTGCGGATCTTTCCCGATGACCCTTGCCTTGAAAGTTTTGCCGTTATAAAGCTTAACATATATTTTGGTTGCTCCCTTTATAACATGATTGTTTGTAACTATATAACCGCTTTTGCTGATAATTACGCCTGAACCGAGGCTTTCTTCGGTATAGGTGCTTTGAGGCACATTATGAAAGAAATTGTTAAAAAAGTTACCGAAAGGATTTTGCTCGTTGCCGAAAGGATTTTGATACATCTGGAATGGTCCTCCCTTTACCTTTTGGGTTGTTCTGATATTTACGACAAACGGCTTATCCTGTTTTATCAATGCGATAAAATTACTGGGACCGTTTTGGGCAGGCATCTCCGAATTCGTAGTCGTATGAATTACCGGCAAAGCCGGCTCGGCAAGGGACTTTTTAAATAAATGTAAATTTGCCGTAATTATAACTCCTGCAATTATACCTATCAATACGGCCACGCCGGCGCCGATTATTTTGGAATCAGATTTAAAACCCATAGCTTTAAAAACCTCCGATAAATTATACCTTAGTTATTTATATATGTAAGAAGCAATAATTATGCCAAAATATATTTTATTTTTTAAAATTGACCCGGCAACCCTTAATGCAATGGTTAAAATGGCATTTTAGCCCACATCAAAGACATGCTTTGATAAACATGGGCTAAAATATCGCTTCCTTCGGAATAACAAATTTTTCCGTTTTAACATTGAACATTTTGTCATTATGACAATAATAATTGAATTTTAATATTAATATTTGTCAAATTGACAAATTAATTATTTTATACATCTTCGGCTGAAACCGTCACGGCCTTTTCGATTATAACATCATTTAGCCCTTCGTTATAATCTAGAACAATGGAATCGCCGGTTATAATTCCGCCTGAAAGTAAATCCGTGGCTATCCTGTCCTGCAAAAAGGTTTTTATAGCCCTTTTTAGCGGCCTTGCCCCATAGATAGGGTCATAACCCTCCATAGCTATAAACTTAACTAACGGATCCGTATAGCGAACCCCGATCCCTTTTTCTTCCAATATTTTTTTAAGCCTGTTTAGTTGAATCTCCACTATTTTTAATATATCATCCTCGGTAAGAGCATGAAATATAATTATATCGTCAAGCCTGTTAAGAAATTCGGGTCTAAAGTAATTTTTTAAAAGCCCTGTAACGCTGTTTTTCATCTCTTCATAGTATCCGCCGGCATAACTCTGTATAATATCGGAGCCGATATTTGAAGTCATAATGACGATAGTATTTTTAAAATCCACCGTCCTTCCCTGCCCGTCGGTTAAGCGTCCGTCGTCAAGAAGCTGCAGCAGCACATTAAACACATCTTGATGCGCCTTTTCCACTTCGTCAAAAAGCACGACGCTGTACGGCCGCCTTCTAACCGCCTCGGTTAACTGCCCGCCTTCTTCATAGCCGACATAGCCGGGGGGGGCGCCTATCAGCCTCGAAACAGTATGTTTTTCCATATACTCCGACATATCTATTCTTACTATATTGTTTTCATCGTCAAACAAAAACTCGGCAAGCGCTTTAGCAAGCTCCGTTTTTCCCACACCTGTCGGACCCAAAAACATAAAGGAACCCATAGGCTTGTTTTGATCGGACAAGCCTGCCCTTGAACGCCTTATGGTATTGGCAACGCTGCTTATTGCTTCATTTTGCGATATGACGCGGTTGTGCAGATGTTCCTCTATCAGCAAAAGCTTTTCCTTCTCGCCTTCCATAAGTTTCGTAACGGGAATTCCCGTCCACTTTGCGACGACCCTTGCAATATCGTCGGAATCGACCTCTTCTTTTAAAAAACCGCCCCCTTTTTGCATTTGGGTTATCTTTTTGTTTGAATCCTCCAATATTTTTTCGAGCCCGCCCAGTTTGCCGTATCTAATCTCTGCAACCTTGTCATATTTTCCTTCCCTTTCAAACCTTTGCTCTTCAACCCTTAAGGAATCTATTTCCTTTTTTACTTCCCCTATTTTTTTAATTACATCCTTTTCATTTTGCCATTTTGCCTTTTTTTGATTAAAATCCTCTTCTAAATTGGCAAGTTCTTCGTCAATCTCCTTTAATCTCTTTTTTGATTCCGCATCCTTTTCTTTTTTTAACGCCTCCTGCTCGATTTTAATCTTTATAATCTTTCTCTGAATTTCATCGAGAACGGTCGGTAAGGAATCTATCTCGATTCTTAATTTTGCGGATGCTTCATCTATTAAATCGATAGCCTTGTCCGGCAAAAACCTGTCGGTAATATAGCGATGGGAGAGTGTTGCCGCTGCAATTAACGCCGAGTCTTTTATTCTTATGCCGTGATAAGCCTCATATCTTTCTTTCAATCCCCTTAAAATGGATATTGTATCCTCAACGGACGGCTCATCTACAAATATAGGCTGAAATCTTCTTTCGAGAGCGGCATCCTTTTCTATGTATTTTCTGTACTCATCGATTGTCGTAGCGCCGATAGCCCTGAGCTCGCCTCTTGCAAGAGCGGGCTTTAATAAATTGGAAGCATCCATTGCCCCTTCCGATTTGCCTGCCCCCACAAGATTATGAAGTTCGTCTATAAATATTATAATTTTTCCCTCCGAGGATTTTATCTCTTTTACGACGGCTTTAAGTCTGTCTTCAAATTCACCCCTGTATTTAGCCCCCGCAATAAGGGAACCCAGATCAAGCGACAAAACGGATTTATCCTTTAAAATTTCAGGAACATCGCTGTCGGCAATTCTTTTAGCCAATCCTTCCACAATTGCGGTCTTACCGACACCGGGGTCTCCTATAAGAACGGGATTATTTTTGGTTCTCCTCGACAAAACCTCCATTATCCGCCTAATTTCACTATCCCTTCCGATAACAGGGTCAATCTTCCCTAATCTTGCAAGCTGCGTTAAATTGAGGGTATATTTTTCCAATGCCTGATACTTGTCTTCAGGATTTTGATCTGCAACCCTTGCGCTTCCTCTTATTTCCATAAGCGCTTTTAAAACTATTTCTTTGCTTAAGCCGAATTTTGCAAAAATTGCATAAGATTTTGTATCTTTCACATCCAAAAGCGCCAGTATAAAATGCTCGACCGAAACGAAGTCGTCTTTCATAGCCGTTCTATTCTTTTCGGCGGCGCCTAATACCTTCTTTAAGGATGAAGAAAAACCGGGCTCAAACCCTCCTTCGACTGTCGCAAGTTTGGATAGGGCATTTTCGGCTTCGCCTGAAAAAACCTTTAAATCGATACCTATCCTTTTTAATAAAGAAACGGCGATGCTGTTTTCATCATAAGTTAAAAGAGCGTAAAGGAGATGTAAATCCGTTACCTCCGGGTTTTTAGCCTCCTTTGCCGTGTTAACGGTCAACTCTATAACTTCCTGCGATTTTATCGTAAAATTATTCAAATCCACAAATATACCTCTCTCACGGTGATTATTTTTTCTCGGAAATATATGCCATTCTTAGATCGTATAATATATTTTCGACAAGCTTTTTTTCGTTTTCATCGAGATTTCCCGCAGTCTTTTTTGAAAGCATATCTATGGTATCGATAAGATATTTTGCCATATTGACATCCCTTTCATATTTGCCTGTCATAGGATTCGGTATTTTCCCCAAAAAAAGTAAAGCCTGCGTATTTAATGAATAAACAAAGGTGGCAAAATCGGCTTCAAACGCCGGCATCTCTGAAGGCTCCTCCATATTTACGGCATTACCGGAGGTTTCATTAACCGCATCTTCCGTTTTATTAATGCCCGGGTCGTTCGTGTAGGCGGTATTTATTCCTTTGTCTTCTGTTGGGGCATTATCCCCCTGCCCTTCCGCGAAATCTTCCGAAAACTTTCTTTTGTCGATGAACTTAAACTGTTTTTCCTGTTGTTCATTTGTGCCCTTACCTTTCTTATCGTCAAACATAGTCGGGTTCTTCTCCATATTCTTCTTTGTTATTTTTATTATTTTTTATCGTCGTCGTTTTATATTTGCTATTTAAGACAACGCTTACCTCGCCGTCTATCAAATCGGCTATAAAGCTGTCGCCGTCTTTCCACTTAAGCGTCAGGGGAACCTTAACGATGTCGTCTATGGAGCGTTTTAAAAATCTTGCCCCAAATTTTGAGCTATAACCCTTCTCGACAAGCTTGTTTAACGCTTCATCCGTAACGGTTAAATCTTTCCCGTGCTCCGACATAGTCTTGTTAATCGAATCTATGTGCATTTCAGCTATCCGCTTAACCTCTTCCTTTGTAAGAGGCGAAAATATGACAATGTCGTCAATCCTGTTTATAAACTCCGGCGAAAAGAAATTTTCGATTTCCTTGTTTATGGTCGTCCTTATAGATTTAACTATATCAAGGGATTCGATGAACCCTAACGGCTTAGTAAACCTTGAAAATTCATGGGAACCTAAATTTGAAGTCATGATAATGACCGAATCGGAAAAATAAACCCTTTTTCCCCTGCCGTCCGTGAGGAAACCCTCGTCAAAAACCTGAAGGAAAAGATTAAAAACCTGATCGCTCGCCTTTTCTATTTCGTCAAGCAAAATAACGGAATACGGATTATCCTTAACCTGATTTGTTAAAATCCCTCCCCTTGTCGATCCGACAATGCCGCGGGGCATGCCTATTAATTTGTCCACCGCGATAGAGCCGTCTTTATATTCGGACATATCGACTCTGACAATATTTTTAGCGGAACCGAATAAATATTCTGCCATTGCTTTTGCCGTCTCTGTTTTACCTACCCCGGTAGGGCCAAGAAAAAGAAGTACGGCATCCGGCCTGTCAAAGTTTCCTTTGAGCGGCCCTTTGTTAAGCCTTATGTGCTTTGCAAGGGAGTCTATGGCTTCTTTTTGGCCGACGATCCGTTTAGAGAAAAAGTCCTCCATATCCTGAAATCTTTCAAGCACATCTCTTTTAATTAAATCTATAGGTATATTCGCTTCCTGGGAAATAACCTGATAAATATTTTCCTTTTTAACGACCCTGTCCTCGTTGTAAATCTCGGCTTTAACGCACCCGGAATCTATCCACCCGATAGCCTTATCGGGCAATCTTAAGGATTTTGAATAGCGGGCGGATAACGATAAGGATTCTTCTATTGCCGATTCCTCTATTTCCACATCATAAGTATCCTCAAACCTTCTTTTTAATCCGTAAAGTATCCTTTTGGTATCGTCAATCGAGGGTTCTTTGACATTGACAAGCCGAAAACGACGCGCCAATGCTTCATCCTCCGCAATAAACTCTTTATATTCCGACAGCGTCGTCGCTCCAATTATTTGCACCTCTCCCCTTGCTAAAGAAGACTTTAATATGTTGGCGGCATCGCTTGGAACGGCAATAGCGGAGCCTGCCCCTATAATCGAATGGACCTCATCGACAAAAATTATTATATTTTTTCTAGACTTTAACTCGTTGATAATTTTTTCCATTCTATCTTCAAACATACCTCTAAATACCGTCCCTGCAACTAAAGAATTCATTTGAAGATTTACGATAATTTTATTTCTGAGCCTTGGAGGAACATTGTAAGGTTCAAGCTCTATTTTTCTCGCGAGACCTTCTACTATCGCAGTTTTACCCACACCGGGTTCACCGACGATAATAACGGAATTCGGCCTGTCAACATGACAGAGTATCTCCATAACTCTCGTAATTTCTTCCTCTCTCCCAAAAACTAAGGACAGCTTATCCATTATGGCAAGTTTACTGATGTTTATGGCATGCTGCCTTAATGTGTAAGGTAAATCATATTTCCTTTTATTCTCGTCGCTCCTGTTTTTTCTTTCCCTGATTTTTTGAAAAATCTTATCCGCAATTATCACGGAATCGATGTTAAGGCTTTTAAAAACCTTAACCGGAACCGAGCTGGGCTCCTGAAACATAACCATTAAAAAATCGGTAGAATCTATCAGGCTTCTGCCAGAACTTTGCGCGTAATCATAAGCGCTTTTAAATAAATTTCTTGTTTGAATGGGTATCTTCAGCCCTTCGCCGACATACTGCTCCGACGACATCATAAAATCGTTTAACAGCTTTAAAACCTTTCTCTTATCGATTTTTAAATCGGCAAATATCTCGTTCAGAAGCTCTTCGTCCACCACGGTTAAGGCGTAAAGCACATGTTCGAGCCCCAAATAGTAATGCTTTCTCCGTTTAGATTCTTCTATCGATATAGTAAGAACCCTGTATCCGCTTTCCGATAATTTGTCCTCATAATTATCTAAATTAAACATAATAAGTTTTTACCTTCCATAAAATTATTTTATTCTCCATTTTTAATCATATATTATATATTTAATATATTTGCCGTTCACAAGGGTTGTTTAATTAATTATTTAATGTCGATACTCGTCAATGTAAAACTATCGTCCTTCCCTTTTTTAAGGATAACTATCTCGAGCAGCCCTTCTTTAAACGAAGCGGATATAGAATCCCTGCTTACGGCTTTCGGCAAATTAAAAGTCCTTTTAAAAACGCCGAACGGCCTTTCCATTCTTTGAAAACTTTCTTCTCCCGAAAGCCCTTCGTGCCTTTTTATTCCACTGACTTCAATATAGTTATGCGTAAGCTCTATATTTATATCCTCCTTTCTGACCCCTGCGAGCTCTATCTGTATAACAACGGAGCCGGTTGTTTCAAACATATCGGAAATTGGAGTAAAACAATACATTTTTAACAATCTCAAAAATTTTAGTTTATTTTATACTTTAATAAATATATGATTTATACTTATAATTATATCAAAATAAATTTTAAAAACAAAATACATTCTAAAATAATGAAATCTAAATTCTTATTAATCCAGTTTTAAAACCTGTGTTAAAACCAGTTTTTTACAAGTATCTTATAATGGTTGCGATAAATGTAACTCCTTTAATCGGCGGGAAATATGTCTCGACGGCATACGCTGTCTATAATAAATTAAACCCCTATATAAGCATCGCGCTCATAACGGTATCCGAGACACTGTTGTGTTCGGTATTATTCTACATTGGAATAAAACTGAGGTCGTTAAAATCGTTAAGTAAATTATTCGGCGCAAAAAAGACTAAAAAAGCCCATAACTATATCGTAAAATACGGCCCCGTTATCGGTCTTTTTGTCGGTCAGATGTTTATCGGAGCGCCGCCTATTGCGCTTGCGCTGGGGCTTATATACGATTCGGAGAACAGCGGAGGCTCAAGGGATAAGAATGTGTTTTTATTTTTCTTCCTTCCGCTTTTTATCAGTATATTCCTTTATGCCGTTTTTAATTTATATTTAAATACTATAACAATCGTTTCTTTAGAAAAGATATTCCATATTATTTAAATTTTTAGCCAAAAATCGCCAAAGATTATTTAACATCGACTATAATCGTATCGCCTTTTACAGAATATACCCCCGCATCTAAATATGTTTTGACCATGCCTTTTACGCTTTTTAACAGCCTTATGATGCTCCCGTAATATAAAACTTTGATTTCCACAAAATTAATCGAAAAAGATGACACATAGAGGTTTTTTAAATGTTTTGAATATTTTATCATTAATTTTTGTAATTTATTCGGTTCGGCGTAACTGTACTTGCCGATAAACTTGATATAATAAACATGATATTTTACTTTTTGAGATACCCTGACATTTTTAACGACCTTAAATCCTAAACTTTTAAGCTTATTCCTTAACTCCTTTTCCCTGATTAAAACATTTATTTTAATGTAATAAAGGTTAAGATAACTTTTTGCTTTAATAACTTTAAAGGAATATATGTATTTCATTCCATTTGAATAAATATTTTTACTTAATATTTTGCCATTTTTACCATTTTTCCTTAAACTAAATTTTTTGCCCGTTAATTCCTCTACAGCCTTTCTTAAAGACAGCCCCAATGCCTTTTTTACCGCTAAAGACTGCAAAGCGCCGCTATTATTTTTTGAAACGACGACATAAGTTTCTATATTTATATTAAGTCCATAAGCGCTTTTTAAAAAAAAACTCAAAAATCCGCATAAAAAAACAAATAAAAATAGAACAGGTAAAAATTTATTAAATCTTATTAATCGCATCTTTAGCGCGCCTCTTATAGCTTGAATTTAGTTTTGCCACTATTTTAAAACATCTTAACGCATTTAACGAGTCCCCGTGATAAAAAAACAACAAACCTTTGTAATAATAAAGCCTCTCTCTATTTGCGCCTTCCCTTTTTAATTTTGAAATAATTTTCATGGATGAATCAAAATACCCCTTTTGCCTGTTTATCAAATTGATTTTTATTTTATAGAAAAGATATTCTGCTTTATCTTGTTTTGAATTAATGAGGCTTTTAGATGCCTTTAGATATTTAGCGCATTTTTTTCTTTTACCCTGCATCGTATAAATTATCGCCAAATGCAAATTAGCGAAAAGGGGATGAACGCCCTCATTAATCATTTCTTTAAGGTAAACCTTGGCAATATCGAGGTTATTATCTTTTATGAGCCTGTCTATTCCGAACATTTTATATTTAAAGCTTGTAAGCGGTTCCTTGATCGCCACGCTGTTTTTTGCAGAATTATAAGCGCATCCGGAGGTAAAAACAGGTAAAATCAAAAGTAAAAATAACATCGCCGCGCCGGCATATATTTGCCGAAGGGGTTGCCTTTGCATGCCGCTTATGCAGGCAAAGACGGCGGCAGGCCGGAAAATCCTATCTCTTTTCCCTTTAGCCTTAATCATAAGAACTATAAACTATACATTGTTAAATATTTTTTCTTTCAACATGCCGATGTTATCGCCTGTTTTTGCGGAAACCGGTATTACGGAATTCCCCGTTAATTGTTCCAATTTTGTTTGCAAAAATCTCACCCGCGCCGAAGTTAAAAGGTCTATCTTATTTAAAACCACTATTGTCTTTTTTTCACCCGCGCCGATAGAATCTAATATCTTTATGACTTCCTCAGACTTGCGCAAAGCGTCTTCTTGAGTCGGGTCTATAACATGTATTAAAACATTCGAATGAACCGCCTCTTCAAGCGTTGACTTAAATGATTCCACCAAAAACAGCGGCAGGTTCTGGATAAACCCGACCGTATCGGATATTATAACTTTCCTTTTGCTGTCTTTATCATAAACCCCGGCCATCTTTGTTCCCAGTGTGGCAAAGAGTTTGTTCTCTCCATTGCCGCCCCTTTTCGTTAAAGCGGAAAGCATCGTCGTTTTTCCGGAGTTAGTGTAGCCTACGAGGGTTGCCGTAGATAAGCCCTGTTTCTTTCTTGTGGCCCTGTGCAAACCCCTTGTCTTTTCGGCCAGCTTAAGCTTATCCTTTATGTAGGTAATCCTTTGCCTTACCTTTCTCCTGTCGGTTTCCAGCTTGGTTTCTCCGGGACCCCTCGTTCCTATGCCTGCGCCTGTCCTTGAAAGCATTATACCACTTCCCTTAAGTCTTGGCAAAATGTAATTTAACATTGCAAGCTCAACCTGATATTTACTCTCGGCCGTTCTTGCGCGCGTTGCAAATATGTCTAAAATAAGTCTTGTTCTATCGATAACATTTACGCCTACATATTCGGACATATTTCTTTCCTGGGCAGGGCTTAGATTGACATCTATTATTACCAAATCCGCCGCGTCTTTAAGTATCAGCCCTTTAATATCTTCAAGCATTCCCTTTGATAGATAATAAGCGGGGTCAATCTTTTTAACCGTTTTTAAGACCCTGCCCGCATTCACGGCGCCGGCGGCTTCTGAAAGCAAAGCAAGCTCTTCAAGTAAATCCTCGCTTTTTTCTCTCTCCGAATCGGCTCTATTAATCCCGATAAGTATCGCCCTTTGAACCATTTATTAGTTAAATTTATTAATTAAATTATTTTTATTATTTATCTTTTGCCGTTAATACATTAAATCGGGTATATTATTCAATCTGTTTAACTCTTCCAATTCCGTAGGCATAGAATCGTCTCTCCTGCCCATTAACAGGTAAGCAAATTTTTTCCCTTTTTCAACGCCCGGCTGGTCGAATGGATTAATCTTGAGAAGCATGCCCAAAACGGGAACCATTTCCATAGACATAAAGGATAACTCTCCAAGCGTAAACTCGTCTATTTTATCTACTGTAACCCTGAATGACGGCCTTCCGCCAATTGCAAGCGCAAGTTCAACGCCGGTAAGTTCATTAAGAAGAAGTTCGGATAATTTTTTGTCTTTTAAATAATCATATTCTTTAAACCCCGATGGGTTTATTATATAATCTTTACAAAAATTCTTTAAGCAAAAAAAGCCTATCAGCTTATCCTGCGGCCCCTGCATATAAAGTTGAAGCTGTGAATGCTGGTCGGTAGCGCCTGCCGCGGGAACGGGGGTAGGCGATGTCAAATCCTTTCCGAGGCTTTCGGCGAAAAGCTGCCTGAACCATCTTGAGTACTCTCTTAAATAATCGCTGTAAGCATTAATTATAAAAATATTTCTTTTTTTCTGTTTGTAATAAAGATAAATGATGGCGGCTAAGGAATAAACGGGGTTGTTTTCAAAAACACCTTTATTTAATATATTATCCCTGTAAGAGATTGCTCCATGTAAAAACTTGTCTATATTAAGCCCCATCGCATAAGCGGGAAAAAGTGTTCCTGCCGTTACAATGGAATATCTCCCGCCGACATTTTTTGCAATATCTAAAGTGGATATGCCGCTTTCATCGGCATAGCGCCTTAAAAATCCGCTTTTTTTATCGGTTATAAACAAAAGATTATCCTTATAATTTTTTACCGCATTTTCAAGCATCTCTTTAACGATAAAAAACTGGGATACAACCTCGATAGTATCCGCCGATTTCGAAACAAAACAAAACAGGGTCTTTTTTATATCGATGTTTTGCATGCTCTTATGAATACGACAGGGGTCGATATTTTCGGAAAAAATAACATTTACCTTTTTATGAAAAACCCCGCCGTATTTTGCCTTTTCGCTTATATTTCCATTGTTATAGCTATCGCTAAATATTCCGTCTAATGCTTCTTTTAAAAATATTGCGCCAAGCGAAGACCCGCCCATTCCAAAAACATACAGAGTGTTAAAATCTTTTGAAAACAGCCTATCCGCAGTTTCCTTCACGGCCGTAACCATCCCTGCGTCGCCTATCTCGTCATAAAAACCGATATCCCCGTTCCTTCTTAGTTCATTAAGATTTCTTCTTGCCTGAACCAGGTCGTTTTCTAAAGAACGAATTTCCGTTACCTCCAGTCCGTTTTCTCCGATTGCCGACTTTAAGGCGTACTTAAAGTTAAACTCTATCATTTTTTAACCCCCTCCATTTTTTTAACGATATATTTATTTTTAACATAAAGAATCTCGGCATCCTTTGATTTAAGCTTGCCGTCCATCTTTAAAAGTTTAATCTCTTCCAATATAGAACCGCATACCGGACCTTCGCATATACCGAAGGATTTAATGTCGTTTCCGCTGATTACAGGCTTTATGAATCTTATTTTATTTATATATTTTGCAGCCCATTTTGCGAAATTCAAATCTAACCCGCCTTTATTAATATTTTTAAAAAAATAAAATAAAATCCCGCCTTCACTAAACCCCTTAAACATAAGATATATTTCGCTATTTTTTAATTTTAATAACTTATTTTTACATAATTTATTTGCGCATTTTTCCTTAACTTCATCCAATTTGGAGGACAGCGAAGCTAATCCTTTTTCTTCCAGATACATCGATAAAATTATTTGTTTAATCTTTTCCCCCAGAGCCAATCTTTCTATTACCGCATTAAACCCGGCAAGGTTTAAATGATGCAAAAGTTCGGCAATATAAAATATATGGGTATTTTGACTAGTTTTGCGGCTTTTTGCAATTTTTCTAAAAACCCTTTTGTTATCATTATTAAACCTCAGCTTAGAATAAATGCCCTTAAGAATACCTAAGGTCTCAAGCCTGGCAAAATATATCTCGGGACTTTTTTCTTTTAACAGAAGGTTTAATTCTGCCGTTATTCTCTTTCCCGAAATATTATCCAAAACCTTAGCATCGAGAGCCTTTTTAATCAGGATTACCGTATGCCTTTCGATGCCGAACCCGAGCCTTTTCTCAAATCTGACCGCCCTAAATATTCTGGTGGGGTCTTCTTTGAAACTTAAATCATGCAATACTCTAATTTTTTTGTTTAATATATCCGATAACCCCCCTGCATAATCTTTTACGGCAAGAAACTCAAGTTCGGCAGAACGGGGCAGTCCTGCGCCGTTCTGCGAACCATCAGGATTAAGGCTAAAAGACAGCGTATTTATAGTAAAATCCCTCCTGAAGACATCGTCTTTAAGGCTTGTCCCGCCTATGCTGACGGCAGGCAGAGCGCCGTGATTCAGGTATGTTTCGGTTCTTGCGGAAGCCAAATCGACTTTTAAAGGTTTCTTATTAATTAAAAATTCAATGGATGCCGTTCTAAATCTTTTATGAATTTTTATATAATTTATTGCAAAACCGGTATCGTTTCTTTTTCTTATTAATTCTGCAAACCGTTCGGCGTTTCCCTCTAATACAATATCTATATCGAGGCAGATACTTTGGCCCTTTTCTTTCTTAGAAATGTTAAAAACCTTTGAGGAGGCAAAGCGGGGAGAGGTTTCAGGGTTTATTTTCATGCCGTATATTATAATATCCCTGACAAATCCCCCTATCAAAAAGGAGTTATATCCGATACTTCCCGCAAAAATACCTATCCTTTTAATTAATTCTAGCCCGTCTCTGCCGTAACCATATTTATTAAAAACTTCAAGCAAAGAGCGTTTAATTAAATTTTTGTTTAAATCCATCGGCATTTTAGATTACTATTTATGGTTAACCCCTTTGATTAAAAAAATTTTCAAATGCTTTTCCATAATTTCCAGCCTCTCTTCCATATCGGTCTGCGTTATTATTATCCCGTTTTCCGCCTTTTTAAAATAGGTGGCCTGCCTTTTTGCGTATTGTCTCGTCGCAGCCGCAATCCTTTGAAACAATTCCTCATCCGTATTAATCTCTTTGTTTAAATACATAATCCCTTCTTTATAGCCGATGCTTTTAAACGGCTTTGAATCTTCGGGACAGCCTTTATTAATTATACCTTTAATTTCATCTATTAAACCTGCTTTCAAAATAGCATCCGTCCTTTTTATTATACATGATGCCAGATAATCTTTGGGAGGAATTAAAATAAAATACAGGTAATCATAAAGGGGTTTTCCAAACGGATTTTCGGAGAGATAGGACGAAAAAGGCCTGCCGGTAGCTTCGTAAACTTCGTAAGCCCGCGCAATTCTTTGTTTATCATTCGGCGATATTTTTTTAGCATACGCCGGATCAACTTCTTTAAGCTTTTCGTAAACAGCGGCCGTTCCCAATTTATCGATTAATTCAACCGTCTTTTGTCTGTATTTGGATTTGCTTAATTCCGGAATAGGAGAAAAGCCGTAGATTAATGACTTCATATAAAGGGCTGTGCCGCCCACAAAAAGCGGTATCTTCCCTTTTTTTGTTATGCCGTTAATCGTATGCCTTGCATCCTCCGCAAAACTGTGGGCATTATACTCTTCGTCGGGGTACTTTATATCAAAAAGGTGGTGTTTGACACTTTTTTTGGCGCTTTCATAAGGTTTTGCCGTTCCGATATCAAAATACTTATAAAAGCATAAAGAATCAAAATTAACTATTTCAAATTTAAAGGGGAGGCGTTCCGTTAACTTAAGAGAAGTTTCCGTTTTCCCTGCGCAGGTTACCCCTCCGATGATAACTATTTTTTGAAGATTTGACATGGGTAGAATAAAATCCCGAATCAAAAACAACAGCCTAATTGGCGCTACCGTTTATCTTTTTCTCGCTGTTTTCGCTTTTTTGCTCCTTTTTAATCTTATACACGGCATAAAAATGGTATATGAGAGCAATTAAAATTCCCACTATAACGGAGGAAAATACTATTACGGAGATAGGAAGTTTTATAGATTCGAAACCCAAAAATTTTACGCTTACGCGCTCAGGATTTTCTGCCGTAAAGACTAATACGACGGCAACAAAAATAATGAAAAGTATCAGATTTATAATCTTAATCATTTGTTTACCTGTTATATAATTTTAAATCTTTCCGATTTAAAGTTTAATCTTCTGAAACTCGCCTATTAATTTACTATATGTATCGTCTAATATTTCGGAAACAACTCTCAGTTCCGAACATACGGTATAAAAACTGACATCCCCTTCCCACCTCGGAATTATATGGAAATGCAAATGCTGCTCGATACCCGCTCCGGCAGCTTTACCCAAATTCAGCCCGACATTGATAGCATCGCAACGGTAAACCTTTTTTAATATATCGCAGCTTATAGATAAAAGTTTCATAACTTCGGCTCCGGCTTCCCATGAAAGTCCGTTAAGCTCTTTAGCATGCGTAGCGGGAATAACGAGAAGATGTCCGCAATTATAAGGAAATGTGTTCAATTTTATATACGAATATTTCCCTTTAAAAAGAACATACTTATCCTCAAAGCATGTGTTGTCTTCGCAAAAAACACATTCATCTTTTGATTTGTCTCTGACTAAATAATCCATACGCCATGGGGCATAAATAATTTCCATAAATTAGAAATTAGAAATT
>JAJZXJ010000010.1:27068-65175 GCA_021802425.1 bacterium
AAATTAGAAATTAGAAATTTAATCCTGCGCTATTATATGCTATAAGTCCGCCGCCTTTTAAAAAAGTTTTGCCGCCCACATAATCGATAAAAGATTTTACTGCCCTTTTTATAACGGATTGGAATAAATTGGGTTGTTTTCTGACAGGGTAGATAATGGTTGGTTTGCCTTTTATGCCGGCTAATACCTTTGCCGCATCAATCGCATCCTCAAAATCGCCGAGTTTATCCACAAGGTGGTATTTAAGCGCCTGCTGTCCCGAATAAACCATACCGTTAGCAAGCTTTTTAACATATTCGACTTTGAGGCCCCTTCCTTTTGCAACGGCATCTACAAACTGGCCGTACACATCCATAACAACGCCCTGAAGCTTTTCTCTCTGCTTTGGAGTCATTTCTTTGAAGGGGGTGCCGATGTCTTTATACGGACCGCTTACGATGTAATTATAAGACACGCCGACCTTTTTCATTAGTTTATATACATTGGGCATTTCCATTATGACGCCAATAGAACCTGTTAATGTTCCCGGCTCCGCCACTATTTCGTTTGCGGCGGAAGACACATAATATGCCCCCGATGCGGCAACGGAACCCATTGAAACCACAACCTTCTTGTATTTCTTAAACTTGGTCAATTGTTCATAAATAGCTTGAGATGGGGCAACTTCTCCGCCGGGCGAATTAACCCTTATTACAACGGCCTTAACGTAGGAATCATGTTTATAATGATTAAGGAGGGATATAAAATTTGACGAGCTGTTTATTGCGCCTGTGAGGTTTATTATTCCAACCGCATAGGGGGAAGAACCCTGCACTACATTATAATTCGACTTTACTTGAAATTTAAATAAAATTAAGTAGATGCCCAGTCCAAAAATTCCGATAAATACGATTAAAAATAATAAACCGCTTAAAAATGGATGTTTGCCTGTACTCATATGTTTATGTTTGCTTTATTAGATTTATTGATTTTACTTAACTTTGCTCGGAATTAAGAAGCGATAAGCCGATTTTTTGTTCGTTAGAATCCACCATAATTATCTCCGCATTAATATTGGAACCCACGGAAATATCACTTTTTGCAATAAAGTTTTCGGGAATCTTCGAATTATGAATCAATCCCTCGATACCGTCTTCAAGGTAAACAAATATACCGAATTCCGTAATATTGGATATGACGCCTGAGACTGTCATTCCAACCGAATATCTATCTTTAATATTTTTCCATGGACTTTCCGTAAGCTGTTTTATGCCTAAATATATCTTTTGCCTTTCTTCATCGATGTTTAAAACTACGCACCTGATGTTTTCTCCGATTTTGAAGAGCTCCTGAGGGTGTTTTGTTCTTTTTGACCAGGAAAAATCGCTTTGTTTAATGTATGCGTCAAAATTTTTATCTAACTCAACGGATATTCCGAATTCATATATATTTTTAATGGCGCCTTCAACAACGGCGCCGACGGGATACTTATCTTTTAACTTATTCCACGGGCTTTCGGTAAGCCTTTTTATGCTCAAGGAGAGCTTTTTGGTTTCGGGTTCGATGCTCAAAATTACGGTTTTAACCCTCTGCCCTTTTGTCAGAAAGGTTTTTAGATCGACCGACTTTTTGTCCCAACTCATCTCGGACATATGTATGAGTCCCTCGACATCGTCGTCAAGCTCGACAAATGCGCCGTAATCCGTAATATTTATTATAACGCCTTCAACCACATCGCCCTGTTTATGCCTTTCAAGTATATCCTCCCACGGGTCTTTAAAGAGTTGTTTATAACCGAGGGAAACCCTGTGTTTTTCTTCATCGTACTTGATAACCTTTACATTGATTTTTTGTCCAAGGCTTAACACCTCCGAAGGGTGGGATATTCTTTTCCATGAAATGTCGGTAATATAGATAAGTCCATCCATGCCGCCTAAATCGACGAAAACGCCGTAATCCGTAATATTTTTAACTATACCCTCAAGCACATCGCCTTCTTTTATATCGGTTAAAACATTTTCTTTTAATTTTTTAATTGCATCTTCTATAACCTTGCGCCGGGAAACTATAACATTGCAATTTTTTTTGTTTACGCTTATAACCTTTAATTCAAGATTCCTTCCCAGAAAAGCGTCAAAATCCTTTGTAAGCTTAACATCGATTTGGGAACCCGGTAAAAATGCGGTAACGCCGTTCAAATCTATAATTAACCCGCCTCTTGTTTTCGCCACGACAGTCCCGTTGACTATTTCGTCCCCCTCGCAAGCTTTTTCGATATCATCCAATGCGTAAACATTTTTGGCTTTCTCCCGCGAACATATTAAATACCCGGCCTTATCGTCATAATGCCCGACAAAAACCTCTATGCTGTCGCCTGTTGAAATAGCCGTAATATCCACATTGCCGCCCGAAGAAAACTCTTCTATCGTGATTATTCCGTCGGATTTATCTCCGACATCGACATAAATATAATTTTCATCGATATTTAAAATCTTTCCCTGCCTCACGAGTCCTTTGCTATTCATATTTTCATAAGAACTAAGTAAAAGCTCGAACTCCGTGGGATTTTCTAAAGATTTACCGTAATTAAAATTTTGCTTTGTCATAAATATTGGTACTCCCTCCTAAAATTGATAAAACTAATCTAACACATTTAAACAAATTAAGCAAATCTTTTGTTTGTTTTAAACTTAAGTTGAAAATTATATAGCTATTTTTTGATTATTATCTAATTGCCGTATTGTATTAACCACCTTTTCTATAATCCAGTCTGGAGTAGAAGCTCCCGCCGTAATCCCGACCATGTCGGCATTTATAAACCATTCAGGATTAACCTCTTTTTCGGTTTCTATGTGATAGGTATTTTTTTGGATAGCCGCACAGATGTTTTTAAGTTTATTCGTGTTTGCGCTGTTGTACCCTCCGACGACTATCATCACATCAACATTAGAAGCAAGGACTTTAGATTCATCCTGCTTTAATTTTGTCGCATCGCAAATGGTGTTGAAAACAACTATTTCCTTTTTAGCAATTTTAAATATCTCATTAATCACGGAGTTATAAAAATTAACATCCTGCGTAGTTTGGGAAATTAAAGCCAATTTTTCGGAAACGGGGATATTTTTTAAATCGTCCAGACCGTTTATTATTAAAAACCTGTTTTTATCGGCAAAACTAATTACGCTTTGAACCTCGGGATGATTTTTATCCCCGACCATTATTATAAAATATCCGTCTAAGGCGGCCATGGTTATGTAGTTCTGCGCCTGTTTTACAAACGGGCAGGTGGCGTCGATTGTCTTTACCCCTTTTGATTTAAGCCTTTCCATAATGTCGGATTTAACGCCGTGAGAGCGGATTATAATGGTATTATAGCCATTGTCCTCGATAGTATCTACAGGATAAACCCCTTTTTCTTCCAAAGATTTAACCACCTGCGGATTATGAATAATCGGTCCGAGAGTATTTAATTTTTCGGATAATTTGCAGGTCTTTGACGCATCGACTGCCATTTTGACCGCCCTTTTTACGCCGAAACAAAATCCTGCGGATGGCGCAACAATTATATTCATGGCATATTGCCCCCTTCCTCCTTTATTAATTTAGAAAGGATGTCAAAAAATTCGGGAAAAGAAGTGCCGATACATCTTATATCGCGAACCTCGGTCTCTATGTTTTTAAGCAATAACCCCATAATTACCATTGACATCGCAATCCTGTGGTCGCCAAAAGAATCCGCGGCCACAAAATCCTTATTGTTTAATTTTACACCATTTCCGGTAAAAATTAAATCCGGATTTCCGGTAAGCTCGAATCCGTCCTCCAATTCTTTAATTTTAACCCCAAAAAGACTTAAATTAGAAACAATGGTTTTAATTCTGTCGCTTTCTTTTACCCTTAATTCTCCGGCCCCCGTTACTTTAGTGATACCGCCGGCAAACGATGCTATTACCGCAAAAACAGGAAATTCGTCTATCATATCGGAAACTAATTCGGGAGGCACGGCAACCCCTTGCAAATTTGAATATTTTGCCTTGATAGTTCCAACCTTCTCCAATTTTTTGTCTTCAAGGGTTATTTCTATGTTAGCGCCCATCATCTCTAAAACCTTTAAAAGTCCTGTTCTTTTTTCGTTTAACAGGACATTTTTAATGATAATCTCAGAATTTTTACGCAAAATACCAAGCGCAATGAAAAAAGAGGCGCTGCTAAAGTCTCCGGGGACGGTAATCTCAAAAGGCTTAAGCTCGCCGCCCCCTTCCACGGTTATAAGGTTGCCGTCAAATTTTGGATTTTCAACGGTAATACGGCAGCCTTGAAGCTTTAAAAAGTTTTCCGTGTGGTCTCTTGTCGCCTTTTTTTCATATATTACGGTATTCCCCTCCGCAAAAAGAGCGGCAAGCATAATGCAGGATTTAACCTGAGCGCTTGGAACAGGCATTTCATAATAAATCGATTTTAGTTTTCCTCCTTTAATGGCAATCGGAGGATAATTTCCGTTTTCCCGCCCGGTTATCTTCGCTCCCATGAGGCTTAACGGTTCCGTTATGCGCCTCATGGGCCGGGAATTTAAATATTTATCGCCCGATAACACGGAAAAAAATTCGTTTCCCGCAAGTATTCCGGCTATAAGACGCGTAAGCGTTCCTGAATTAGCGGTGTTAATAATTGTCTTAGGCTCTTTTAATCCATGAAGGCCAACGCCGTTAATTACAAAATCTTTTGAATCTTTATTGTTTTTATCGGGCTTAGCCGCAGCTATTGCTACCCCAAGCTTTCTAAATGCCGCAATAGTTGCCAGATTATCTCGCGAAAGCGATAAATTATAGACTTTCGAAATTCCGGAGGCAAGGCTTCCTAACATAATAGCTCTGTGAGATATGGATTTGTCGCCGGGAACCTCCAGTGTAGCATTAAATCCTTTTGAAGTACCCGTCACAAGCGCTCTGCCGGATTTTAATTTAATCAAAAACCCTCCTGCCCGATTTATATTTTTTTTCTACTATCGGCTATTTTTGTAATTATGTTCCTTAAGCCTTCCTCGTCGCCCGTTTCCAGAAATCCTTTTAAGATATTCGCAGACGCGATAAAATCCTCTAAAGAGGCGGCTATATTTTCGTTGTTCATTAAAAATATATCTGTCCAAATATCGGGTGAAGAAGAGGCAATTCTCGTCGAATCCCTAAAGCCGCTTCCTATAAGGCTGAATGCGCCGTTCCCGCTTCCTTTTTCTTTTTGAATAAAAGATAAAACCGTATCGGATAAAACAAAAGCAATCAGATGAGGCAAATGGCTCGTGTATGCGACGATATTGTCATGAAAATCCGCCGCCAGATAAACGACATTCATCTTAAGCATCTTCCAAAATTTAGCTACCGCTTCAACCTTATCGGTACGGGTTTTGTCGGCTAAATCGCTGTCTTCCCTGATAACAACGCAATTTTTATTCTTAAATAAATTGAAATCGGCATTTTCCGGTCCGGATTTATCTGAACCGCATATCGGGTGAGATCCTACAAAATTTTTAAAGTTTTTGATTTCGGCATTATGCGTAATTACGCTTTTAACGCTTCCGATGTCGGTAATAAAAGGCGCGTTTTCAAAGAAAGTTTTATGCCGGTCAAAAAGCATTAATATTGCTTTGGGGGTGGTACATAATATCACTAAGGAGGTTAAATCGTCCGGAGAGTTGCCGTAATACGGATTTTTATGAGCATCCGTCTTGAAATCCATGGCGTAATCTATAATTCTGCCGGAAAGGCAGTAATCGATTTTTTTTTGAATTATATCATATCCGCTTATTTTTATTTCCGGGTTTGCAGTTTTTACCGCCCCTGCAATAGATGCCCCCATGAAGCCGAGTCCAATGATAGATATTTCTTTAAACATCGGTAAATTACTCCGTCAGCCGAAAGCTGTCCCCTCCCCATTAAAAGAAGGCGATTTTATTTTTCTATAGAAAATTTAAAATTCCCGAATCAAAGGGTTTATATACTTCTGTTAACGGCTTCGGCAACCAATCTCCCCCTGTTCAGCAGTCCGCTAAAGGTATCATATTTTAAGGATTGAGCGCCGTCGGAAAATGCCTTTTCGGGTACGGGGTGAACTTCTATCATAAGTCCGTCGGCCCCTACGGCAATAGCGGCGAGAGAAAGCGGTTCCACATAGTACCAGACGCCTGCGGCATGCGACGGATCTACGATAACGGGAAGATGCGAAAGTCTCTTTAAAACAGGAACTGCACTTAAATCAAGGGTATTTCTCGTGGATGTTTCGTATGTTCTTATCCCTCTTTCACAAAGTATAACATCCAGATTGCCGTTTGACATAATGTACTCTGCGGACATTAAAAATTCCTGTATGGTCGAACAAAGCCCCCTTTTTAATATAACGGGTTTTTTAACCTTTCCGACCTCCTGAAGAAGCCTGAAATTTTGCATATTTCTTGCGCCTATCTGTATAATATCGGCATAAGAACATACCATATCCAAATCCCTTGGGTCCAAAACCTCCGTTGCAACTAAAAGCCCTGTTTTTCTCCTTGCCTCGCTCAGATATTTTAATCCTTCCTCCCCCAAACCCTGAAAGGTATAAGGACTTGTCCTCGGTTTAAATGCTCCTCCCCTGAGCACCGCTGCTCCAGCCGTCTTAATATTTTCGGCAATTTCCGTAACATTTTCAAGTGTTTCGACGGCACAAGGCCCCGCAATTACGACAATCTTATCGCCGCCGATTTCGATGTTCCCGACTTTAATAACTGTCCTTTCTTTTCCTATTTCTTTTGAAGCCAGTTTATAGGGCTTTGATATTCTTATGGCTTTATCTACTCCGGGAAGCGCCTCCGCCTCTCCAAAAAAGGCTTTAACCGCGTCCTCATGCCCGATACACCCGATAATCGTAACATCTGCCCCTTCGGATATATGCGGCTTTAAACCCGCCTGATCTATTTTATCTAAAATATACTTAACCTGCTGTTCCGTAGCTCCTTTTTTTAACACTAAAATCATTTATCGTCTCCCCGTGCTATTTTATTCTTATATTATTTTAATTGTTTTTCATTAGCTTTAAAATATGCTTAGCCGAATTTTTCGTTTATCGTTTTATTTTACCTCATTGAAACAAAATTGTAAAAACTTTTAGTAAACCAAAAATTATATAACTTTGCCCAAGGCTTTAATTAATCTAATATTTTCCCTGTGAGTACCGATAGTTATTCTGACCATATCGTCATATCCAAACCTATCCATAGGCCTTATGATAATGCCCATATTTAAAAGTTTTCCGTATATGTCGGCCGCTTTCCGTCCTTTTAGTTTTACCAGTATAAAATTAGCGCCCGTCAAGACAAATTCTATACTTAATCTCTTAAAAGCCGCATAAAGATAATTTTTTTCAACCTCATTGGTTTCAACCACCTTTTTAACATATTCCTTATCCCTTAATGCGGCCAGCGCACCGGCTAAGGACAGGGAATTTACATTAAACGGCTCCCTTACCCTGTCCATTAGAGATATTAAATCCTTATGCCCAATTCCGTATCCCACTCTAAGTCCTGCTAACCCGTACACCTTTGAAAAAGTCCTTAAAACAAGCACATTTGGAAAATCTGCAATATCCGTTTCATCTATCAGCGATTTTCCCATGTACTCTATGTAAGCCTCGTCGATTATAACCAGAATGTTATCCTTGACCTTTTTAACGAAACCTTTAATCTTATCGTTCGAAAAGAATGTTCCAGTCGGATTGTTCGGATTAGAAATAAAAATAACTTTGGTTTTATCGCCTATTAATTTATACATATCGTCCAAATCCAAGGAATAATCCTTAAGCCTGCTTATTTTTAACTTTAAACCTAATTGTTCTCCTGCAAGGTAATATGCGACAAACGAAGGAAACGGGGCAATCAGGTTTTCGTTCCTGTTGCAAAATGTCCTGACGGCTATATCTATTAACTCGTTAGAGCCGTTTCCCAGAATAAAATTTTCCGGTTTTAACTTATCCGATTTAATACCGGCCGCCTTAAAAAAATGAACCAGTTCCTCTTTCAAGTAAAAACCGGAGCCGTCAGGATATCTGTTTAAATTTTTAAGACAGGATTTAATGGATTTGAGCGCTCCTTGAGAAGGGCATGACGGATTTTCATTCGAGGCTAATTTTACTATATTCTTAATACCCTTTTCCCTTTCCACCTCTTCTATGGGTTTTCCGGGAATATACGGGTTTATTTTATAGATATAATCTGGGGCCTTTACATTAAAAGATTTCATATATAATTTACCTTGTTTTTTATACCGCTTACTTATGCGAACCCGTAAATTTTACAGAAGCCGCAGGTTTTTTAACGGAATAGTCTTTTGGCTTAGCTATCTTCTTTATGTCTGCGGTAGTATTTTGAATAACAGCCCTTTCGTAAATCTTAACCCATGCGCAATCCAAATTTTCATCAACCTCGCATTTATAATTTTTCATCCCGCCGCAGGGACCGTTCAGAAGCCCTTTTGGGCACAATGTTACGGGGCAAATTCCTCCTGTTTCGTTTAAAACGCATTTCCCGCACAAAGAACACATCTCCTTCAAAGAAGAGAGGTTTTCGATATTGCCCAAAAACATCGTATCGACGCCGGAGATTACCATTTTTGAATCGTCAAGCGCGTTAACCGCCGATTGCACGCCGCTTCCGCAGGATAGAACCAATATAGAGTCAGACTTGGCAACAAATTCTTTATTATCCCTGACCGCTTTTCTAACCTTTTGGAGGTGGCACATTGCATCTATCACATAGGTTCCGTTTACGGAGATATTTTTATCCTCCAGAATCCCCTTCATTGCCGCAACTTCTTTCGGCCCTCCCGTCCTCGAGGTATCGGAGCATATCCCGCATCCAAATATAAAAACGGAACCGCGGATTTTTTTAATTATATCTTCTAACTCCTTTTGTTTGGTAACTATCATATAGTCTCGTCTATCTTATTAGATAACATTGCCGCCTTGACGGTGTTTTCCATTAAAACCGAAACGGTCACGGGTCCAACGCCGCCGGGGACAGGGGTTATTTTGGAAACCTTTCCTATAACCTTTTCAAAATTTACATCTCCGCAAATATGCCCATCAAGCCTTGAAATGCCGACATCGATTACAACCGCATCGCCTTTTAAATAACTGTCGTCGATAAGATTTGCCTTGCCTGCGGCTGAAATTAAAATATCTGCCCCCTTTGTAAAACATTTAATATCTTTTGTAAAAATATTGAGCGAGACGACGGTGGCAAGCCTGTTCATAAGCATTATGGCAAGAGGCTTCCCTACGATATTGCTTTGGCCTATTATGACGCAATTTTTCCCTTTAACCGAAATATCGTAATAATCGAGCATTTTAATAATTCCATACGGGGTACAGGGGTAAAAAGGCGAATTGTCCGTAAAAATCTTTCCTACATTTAAAGGGTGGAAGCCGTCAACATCCTTATTGGGGCAGATTGCATCCATAACGGCTTTTTCATTTATATGAAGCGGCAGGGGAAGCTGGACTAAAATTCCGTGGACTAAAGAGTCGTTATTTAATTCCTCTATCTTGTTCAAAAGCTCTTTTTCGGTTAAGCCTTCCCCATAAATAAATTTTTGGGATAGTATCCCGCACCTTTTTGCGGCGCGTTCTTTATTCCTGACATATATAACGGAAGCCTTATTTTCTCCAACCAAAATGACGGCGATTAACGGCACTATTCCCGCTTTTTTTAACCCGCCGACTTTAAGCGCTACGGAAGATTCTAATTCTCCGGCTATTAACCTGCCATCGATAATCTTTTCTTTAAATTTATCATAACAACTATTATTATTTATGTAATTATTTGATGTCATTAATTTAAATTTAATTAAATTAAACCGTAGCGGGCAATATTTTCATCGGCTATCTTTTGTATCTTTTCTATTTCCGTTTTGCCGGCCTCATCCTTAAACAGATGTTTAAATCTTCCTTGAAGTTTAAGGTATTCCTCAACCGGAATCTTTTTACTTATCTTTTTGACGGAAATTATCCTGTCATATTCTGCTTCAAATAAAGGATAAAGACCTGTCTGAACAGCGAGTTGGGCAATTTTAACGGAATATCTCGGTTCATATTTCCACCCGGGAACGCAGGGAACATCTATCTGTAAATATTTAGCGCCTTTTATGGATTTGGCCTTTTTAACCTTTTTTTGAAGATCGATAGGATAGCCGGCAGAAGCAACGGCAACATAAGGAATTCTGTGGGCCATGGCAATCTCCGGCATATATTTTTTAGGCCGTGAATTACCGAACGACTTTTTTCCCGAAGGGCTTGTGGTGGTGTAAGCGTCGAAAGGCGTAAGCCCGCTTCTTTGATAGCCGGTATTCATATATGCCCCGTTGTCATAGCAAATGTACAGGACATCGTGGTTTCTTTCGAACATGCCGCTAAGCGCCTGAAGCCCTATATCGGCCGTCCCCCCGTCTCCCCCCTGCGCTATTACCGTTATGTCGTCTTTTTTTCCCATAGCCTTGAGGGCGGCTTCAATGCCGGATGCTACCGCGGCAGAATTTTCGAAAAGAGAATGAATCCACGGAATTCTCCATGAGGACTCGGGATAGCGGGTTGAAAACACCTCAAGGCATCCGGTTGCAGCGGTTGCTATGGTATTTTTGCCGAGAACTTCGAGTATCAGCTTAACAGCCATAGATTGAGCGCAGCCGGAGCATCCCGTATGCCCCATCGTAAAAAGCTCGGTATGTGTTTCCTCTTTAGTTAGCATAATTTATTTTCCTATTTTTATTTTATTTTTTTGTTTATTTTAACTCTAACGGATTCCATGGCAAGCGGCAATCCATTTAAAAACCGTCCTTTAGCCTAAAGATATTGCTGTGTTAAGCCGATAAATTCCCCATCGACATTTTCTTCCTTTTCCGCCCTCAAAACCAAATCGTGTATATTTTTAGGCGTTATATCCCTGCCGCCAAGCCCGATTGTATATCCATTAACACTGATAGAGGTCATTTTATGCTTATAAAGAACATCCCTTATTTCCATAGAAAGAATCCCGCCCTTGCCAAGCGATATTGCCTTTTCTATCACTATAACATTCTGCGCATTTTGAAGAGCATCGGCAATCTCGTCTTCAGGAAAAGGTCTAAAGGAACGAACCTTTAAAACGCCAATCTTTTTTCCCGATTCTCTTAATTCGTCGACAACGTCTTTTATGGTTCCAAGCACGGAACCCATTGCGACAATAACTATTTTTGCGTCATCCATTTTATAGGCGTCTATCAAGGCGCCTTGAAATTTGCCGAACATTTCCTTATATTCCTGTGCTGCCTGTATTATATAGCGTTTGGAATTATTGACGGCGTTCGAAAGATTATACCTCGATTCCATATAAACGGAAGGTTCGCCCAGCGTTCCAAAGGAATAAGGATTATCTACATCGAGCTTATATTCCATATTTAAGGGCGGCAAATACTCCCTGACCTTTTCGATACTGTCTATCGTCTCTACAACCTCGAATGTATGCGTTAAAACAAAACCATCGACATTGACCGTGACCGGAAGCATAACATCAGGATTTTCGGCAATTTTAAACGCTTGAATGTGCATATCGTACGCCTCCTGATTATTTTCCGCAATGAGCGTAATTGCGCCCGTATCTCTGATCGCCATTGCGTCCTGCATATCGTTCCAAATGTTTATCGGCGCGGAAACGGCCCTGTTTGCGATAGTCAAAACAACGGGAAGCCTCATGCCCGCGATGTTGTATATCACCTCTTCCATATATAAAAGTCCCTGGGA
The DNA here is from genome assembly GCA_021802425.1 of bacterium. Lineage (GTDB taxonomy): Bacteria > SZUA-79 > SZUA-79 > Acidulodesulfobacterales > Acidulodesulfobacteraceae > Acidulodesulfobacterium. Next base: position 38,847 of record JAJZXJ010000010.1, read on the forward strand.
AGCCGTTGCGGTATAAGTTCTAACCCCGCAAGCGCTGGCGCCTAAAACCACGGAAGCCGCCGAGTGTTCGCTTTCAACCATAATAAATTCCGCTTTTAAATCACCGTCGGCAACCATTTGAGAAAGATGTTCCACAATATGGGTTTGCGGGGTAATCGGATAAGCAGAAATAACATGGGGCTCGGCCATCCTCACCCCGTCCGAAATAGCCATCGATCCTTCAAGAACCTTTTTCATAATATATTCACCGGATTAAAAATTTATTTAAATGAATATTAATATCAATCTGATGCTAATCACGATTGATTATTTTTCTACCAGAACCATATCTATATCGTCAACGGGGCATTCTTCGGCGCATATGCCGCATCCCTTGCAGTAATCTGCATCATAATCGTATATTTTTGTTTTCTTGTCGCCATAGACAACCCCTTCGGGACAAAAATAAATACAAAGATTGCATCCCGTGCATTTTTCCTGTTTAAACACAGGATTTTCATTTGCAAAAGACCCTGTTTTGTTCGAAAGAGCCGCTCCCGGAAGGGCGATAATTCCAATCTTAAAATCCACTCCTGTCTCCTTTTATGTAATTATAAGCAACTTGAGCGGCTTCGGCATTGGGCTTGCCTAATTTTGAACCGAACCTGTTTTCTATTTCTTTTTTAATCGATTCTATGCTGACATCTCCGCTTATTGCAGAAAAAGCGCCAAGTAAAGTCGTATTGGCAATCGGTTTATTTAAAATCTTAAGGGCAATTTTTAATGCGGGAAATAAGACAACATTTTCTTCGCTAACTCCGCCAAGTTCATTAATAACATCTTTTATACCGGCTTCCGAATTTATTAACATTTTTCCGTCTTCCCTGAGCCCCTTATAAACGGGAACAGACTTAAGGAGGGTTATATCTTGAACAATGACATAATTTGGATCGTATATTTGATGCCTTGTCCTGATCGGCTTATCGGAAAATCTTGCGAAAGCCTGAACCGGGGCGCCAGTCCTTTCCGACCCGAAGGACGGAAATGCCTGACAATAATTTCCGTCGTCAAAGAAACTTAAGGCAAGAATAGATGCCATAGTCACAGACCCCTGACCGCCCCTTCCGTGTATCCTGATTTCTTTCATCATAAAATTTTTCCTTTAGTAAGTAGGGACAGGCTTAAGCCTGTCCCTACTTATTCGAATATATGAAATGAATTAAAGATTTTTATATCGGCGTTTTAAAAATTATACACTTTTTAAAGCCCGAATGTCAAGAGTTTTCCTTTAGGGGACAGGCTTAAGTCTGTCCCCGCTTTTTTTGTCGAATTCGTCCAGAAAATAAGGAATTTTATCTTCTATGCCATAAGCCATTATGTGGATGCCGTGTACTAACGGCTTTAATTCCCTTGCAATCCTTGCGGCAATTTCAACCCCTTTTTTTACCGGATTAACGGCATTATCAAGCTCGCCTATAAGCATTTCCGGTATATAAATCCCCGGAATAGCCTGATTCATAAAACGGGCAGTCTTTCCTGATTTTAATATATAGATTCCGGCAATAATTTTTATATCTTTATAATTTTTATAAAAATCGTAAAATTTATTAAACTTTTCAACGGAAAATACCGCCTGCGTTTGGAAAAAATCGCATCCGGCGGTAATTTTTTTTTCAAATTTTATAAGCTGGGGCTCAAGCGGAACGGATTCGGGATTTACAGCCGCCCCTATATAAAAATCCGTAGAATCGTTAAGTTTGTTTCCGTTCATATCGGCTCCGGCATTCAATCCTTTTACTATTTCGATTAAATTAACCGAATCTATATCGTAAACCGCCTTTGCATGCTTGTGGTCGCCGAAAGATATGTGGTCTCCCGTAAGAGCTAAAACATTTTTTACTTGAAAAGCGGCGGCGCCGAGCAAGTCTGATTCCAGAGCCATGCGGTTTCTATCTCTGCAGGTCTGTTGAAAAATAGGTTCTCCTCCCGCCTGCTTTATGTAAATCGAACCAGCAAGGGAGGACATTTTCATATTTGCGCCCTGATTGTCCGTAATGTTAAAGGCTGTTATACGATTTTTTAAAAGCTCGTATATGCTTTTCATTTTGGAAAGGTCTGTCCCCCTTTCAGGGGATATTTCGGATGTATAGACAAACGCGCCTGCGTTTAAACTTTCTTTTAATTTATTGCCTGATTTAAAATTCGTTAACATCATGAAATATTTTCCATAGCGGTGCGGTTAAATATTGTTTGCGGCGGCTTCATAAGAACCGAGTATTTTTATAAATATCGTGTATTCTTCTATCCCTTTTAATGCTTTTTTAAGCCTTTCGTCTGATTCATGAGAACTTACATCTATAAAAAACAGATAATCCCAGTTAAATTTCTTAGACGGCCTTGACTCTATTTTGGTTATGTTAATGTTATTTTCATAAAACGGTTTTAAAATTTTGAACAGCGCCCCGACTGAATTTTTAATGGAAAATAAAATAGATGTCTTATCATTGCCTGTTTTTGAAGTCTTTTCCCCGTTTGAAATAATTAAAAATCTCGTAAAATTATTGCTGTAATCCTCGATATGGGGGAGCAGTATATTTAACCCGTAAATCCGCCCCGCTAATTCGGATGCTATTGCGGCGGCGCCGGCTTCTTTAGATGCCATAATGCAGGCATCTGCCGTTGAAAAAGCGTCTATAAGTTCCGCATCTTTAAAATTTTCTTCCAAAAAATTTCTGCATTGGCCGAAAGCCTGCGGATGAGAATAAATCTTATGAATATTTTTAATGCCGCTTTCCTTTGAAAAAAGGAAATGGCTGACGGGAATTATCTCTTCCCCTATTATTGTAACATCGGAATTTACAAACATATCGAATGTAGCGTTTACCATGCCCTCGATGGTATTTTCTACAGGAACGACGCCGTAATTCGAAAGCCCCTTGGAGACCGAATCAAAGACCTCGCTGATAGTTTTAAGCGGAATTAAAGTTCTTGACGAACCAAATCTTTTTATGGCGGCAATATGGGTATAAGTTCCTTCCGGACCGAAATAACCGACCCTTATTTTTGATTCAAGGTCAATGCAGGCAGATATAATTTCCCTGAATATATTCTGCAAATGCTCGTCTTTTAACGGGCCTTTATTGTGTTTCTTTATATTTCTGAAGACCTCGCTTTCCCTGCCCGGATTATAATATGTTTCATTATTGGAAGACTTTATTTTCCCGACATTTAAAGCAACTTTGCCCCTTTTATTAAGAAGCAGGGTAAGCTCTTCGTCTATCTTGTCTATTTCTTTTCTTAAAGTTTGGAGTTCTTCTATGTTTTTATGCATTTAATTCTAAATCTCTTAACATTTAACATTTTTAAAAGTTAAAGTATTTTACATAATTTTCAAAAAAAAGGCAAAATAAAGATTGAAGAAACTTGCCATACTTTTACCGTCCCGCTTTATTCCTCTGCATTAATCTGCCCGCAATAAATGAAAGAAATAAAAACAGGGCAATAACTGTAAAAACAAATCTTATCCCGTAAGCCTCGCCGAGATATGCCAAAAAAAACGGGCCGATTATTCCGCCCAAATCAAAATTAGACTGATATATAGTGTTTGCCGCCACTATATCGTTTGTGCCCACAACCTCTGAAATCTTCATTGTCCCGATAGGAAAAATAAGCGCGTGCGGAATACCGAGCAAAATTAAGCTTAACGCATAAAAGAATATGCCTTTCGATAAAACCATAAAAATAAAAGAAAGGCTTGCCAAAAATATGGAAATATTCAAAATCTCGGCCTTGTTTTTTATAGCGCCCTTTTTTGTAAAATATAACAAACCGAGCCTGACAATTAATGAGGATATAAAAAACAGGGCAAACAAAAGAGTTATCTCAAAATATTTAATATGGAAATTATCTTTTGCGTAAACACCTCCGAAAGCAACAATAGAAGCAAAACCTATACTAAAGGCCGTATTATAAAAGATAACTTCCAGAAATCCATAATTTTTGAATAATCTTGCAATGGCGCCGCCCTTTTGAATCTTACCGCTGCCGCTTTCATCGTTTCCCAAAGTTTCCTTATTTTTAGCGGCGGCGTTCATTTGTTCTTTTTTTATTCGCTCAGTTAAAATATTTTTGGCTGTTTTGTTTATTTTTACCGCAAAGAAAAAAGCGGTAATCCCAAAGCCGCAAAGCATAAGATAGATATAGCGAATGCTCAAAACGGAAAGCAAAGCCGAACCTAATAATGGACCAAAAACAAGCGCAAGGCTTAACATTAAGGAATATACGGTAAGATTTTTTTCGACATCCGCCTTATCGGAAACTAAATGGACAAGGGATAACAGAAACGGCATAATAATGGCTGTTGCAAAACCCGATAAAATTACGAAAATTAAAAATTCGGGAAAGGATGTCGAAATAAAATATCCAAAAATTGCAAAACTAAATAAAATTAGCCCGGCTATAATAAATCTGGAAATTAATTGCGGTTTTACTCTGATACTTAAAAGATATCTGACCAAAAGAGTGCTGATAGCGTAAGTAGCTGTTGTAACGCCGATGTAAACAAGATTTACATCGAGGATGTACTTAACAAAGAGCGGATTTATGGATTGAATCATATTCGTATTGGCTCTTTGAAGAAGTATAACGAGAAAAACGAAGAAAATAGCAGGCATATTACTTAAGCCTTTTCTTCTTTAATGTAAGAAACTATTAATGAAATAATCTCGTCTTTTGATTCCGTAGCGAAAATATTTTGGGCATGGGCGCTGCCGTTAAAAAAGCGGATGGTTTTTGGAGACTTGGTCTGGGCATACATTTTTTTAATGCCTTCCGCAAACTGTTCCCCTTCCGAGCCTAAATAGTGAACGGGGACATCGATAAAATCGATGCCCTCGACATAGACGGGGGATAAGGCAATAACGGATTTTATTTCCGACGGTTTAAAAAGTTTCGATGCGTTTAAAACGGCGGCACCGCCCATACTGGAGCCCAAGAGCGTTATGTTTTTTACAAAATCCAAGCTCTTAGCAAAATTAATAGATCCTATAACATCCTCTCCGTACGCAAAAGGAGATCCCCTCCCCTGTTTTGAATTTCCGTAACCCCTAAAATCAAAGGCTAAAGATGATATTTTATTTTTTAGAAGAGCCTCGCACAGGTCATAATAACTTTCTTTGTTAAAAACCTTGCCATGCGCCAGTATAACAATATCGGGATACGAACCGAATAAAGAACCGTAAATATTTCCGCCGTCGGCGGCTTCGAAATTAACCTCTTTAAAGTTCATGGCTATACCCCTCCCTATTTTTGTTTAATATTAATATTTTAGCATATTAATCTATTAATTCAACCACAAGATATGAACTATTAATATTTAAATACCGGGTGTTTATTTGCCAGCACCTCGTTAACCCTTTTAACCTTTGTTTTACGGGGAGATTTAAGTGCGGCAGACTTTTTAGTTTTAAATCCTATCTTTTCTATCGCCTTTAAAAACCTATCCATTGTCTTTATAGACTCTGTCTCCGTCGGTTCTATCATGATGGCGCCGTGTATATTTTTCGGAAAGTAAACCGTTGGAGGATGAAAACCGTAATCTATTAAAAGCTTTGCAAATTCAAGGGTTGATATTCCATTATCCTCTATCGCCTTATCGGTAAAAACGCATTCGTGCATACATAATCTATCTTCAAAGGGGTCTGCGCCGTTCAATATCTTGCCAAGTCTTTTTTTGATATAATTTGCATTAAGGACGGCAATTTCGCTGACCGCCGAAATATTATCATTTCCAAGGGAAAGAATATAAGCGTAAGCCTTTAAAAGGACGCCGAAATTACATAAAAATGGAGCGATTCTCCCGATGGTTTGTTTTTTGTCTTCGCTTAAATTATAATTACCGCTATTAAAACTCACATAGGGTACCGGCAGATAATCCTTCAGAAAACCCGCGACCCCAACGGCTCCGCTCCCGGGTCCGCCTCCCCCGTGCGGAGTGGAAAATGTCTTATGTAAATTAAGCTGGATTATATCTATCCCCATATCAGAAACCTTAACATTACCGATAAAGGCATTAAAATTAGCCCCGTCCATATAAACCAATGAGCCGTTTTTATGCATGATTTCACTTATCTTTTTAATATCTTTTTCAAAAATTCCAAGGGTGTTGGGGTTTGTTATCATTATCGCCGCAACATTTTTAGAGAGGTATCCTTCCACATATTTTGCCTCGATATGACCGTTTACACCTGTTTTAATTTCCACCGGAGTAAAGCCTGCGAGGGCGGAACTTGCAGGATTGGTTCCATGCGCGCTGTCGGGTATGAGTATAATATCTCTTTTCTCTCCCTTTAAGTCATAATATCTTTTTATAACCTTTAATCCTGTAAATTCGCCTGCGGCGCCGGCCTGGGGCGAAAAACTAAATTCATCCAAACCTGTAAGCTCGCAAAGAATGAGGTTAAAATCGTGTATTATTTTTAAAACCGGCTGAACAAGGTGAACGGGCGTTAAAGGGTGTAAACTTTTTATATTATCAAATGATGCTATTAACTCGTTTATCTTTGGATTATATTTCATAGTACAGGAACCTAACGGATAAAAAACCGAATCTACGCACATATTCCAGCTCGATAGTCTGACAAAATGCCTGACCACGGTTGGTTCCGAAACCTCCGGCAGCCTTGGCGGCTTTTTCCTTATAAATTTTTTATTTATATAATCCTCCGGCGTTTTCTCTAATTCTGAATCTTTAAGCCCGCAATCAGGGATGCTTATGCCGCAAACCCCTTTAGAGCCCTGACGAATTAATAAATCCTCATCAAAAAAAAGACCTGAAATTCCCGGAAAATTTACCATCTTTTACACCGCCGTTTTTATTATATCTTTTGCGCTTTCCGCATATCTTTCGATATCGTCCATATCGTTATTTTCCGTTGCAGAGACCAAAATCCCGCTTTCGGCAACTTGTATGCCTGCTAAAATCCCTTTATCCGCCATTTTTTCAATAAACCGGAGAGCGGTAATTTTTTCATTTTTGATATTTAATGTAAACTCGTTAAAAAAATCGCCCGAAAACCACGGCTCAAAAAACCCGGTTTTTAGAAGTTTTTCATATAATATATGCGCAAGTTTAAGATTTAAAAGCGATAACTCCTTAAATCCTCTTTTAGAGCATAAAGAAAGATAAATGGCCGCCCTGACGGCATTTAAAGAGTTATTGGTGCAAATGTTCGAGGTTGCGGCACCCCGTCTTATATGCTGTTCCCTTGTTGCAAGAATAAATGCGTAAGCATCCTTGTTTTTGGCGTCTTTTGTCTTTCCGACAATCCTTCCCGGCATCTGCCTGATATAATCTTTCTTTGCGCCAAAAAGCCCGAGAAGCGGACCGCCGAAATTCATATAATTCCCGAATGAATTTCCTTCTCCTGCAAATATATCGACATTATAAAAACCGGGGGGATTTATGACGCCGAAACTAAACGGTTCCGTTGAGGAAACCACAAAAAACGGCTTTGGATTAAAGCTGTGAACTAAAGGTTCCAATTCCCCTAAATCTTCTATAATCCCGTAATAGTTCGGCTGCTGAATAACCACCGTGGAAACATTATTTTTAAGTTTTAATTTTAAATCGCTTAAATCGGTTTGACCTGTTTTCCTATCGAGCTTGACCGTTTCTATTTTTGCCTTTATATCACCTATAAATGATTTAATAACCGAAAAATAATTCGGATTAATCCCTTCGGAAATTAAAATTAAATGATCCGAATGGGGATTTATTTCATTTTTTGAATAATTATTTTGGGGCTGCCGATTTTGGAGACTTTGATTCGGATTTGCGTTTAGATAGAGCCTGAGAGACATTAATACCGCCTCTGCCAGGCTTTCTGCGCCGTCATACATAGATGCGTTTACGACATCCATTCCCAAAATCTCCGCCGCCATAGATTGAAATTCAAATAAAGCAAAAAGGGTCCCCTGGCTCACCTCCGGTTGATAAGGCGTATATGGAGTGTAAAATTCGGATCTGGAAATAAGACTGTCTATTGCCGCCGGAACAAAATGATTATAAACCCCTCCGCCTGCAAAGATAGAAAATCGGTTTTTATCCGGAAGTTTTAGGGCAATATCTTCAAAATAGCGGTATAAAGATAACTCATCCATTCCCCGGGAGAGTGTTTTTAAATTATTGGCGTCTATTAAAGGAATGTCTCCAATAATTTTCTCGAATAATTCCTTTTTGCCCTCTACATTAAGAATGGAATAAAGCCTTTTAACATCTGTTTCGGAATTTGGAAAATAACGAAAATTAGGCATGGGAGGACGACACGAAAGATTCATAAGTATTTTTATCCATTAAGCCTAATGCATCCGGACGGTCGGACGTTTCCACTCTGGCAATATAACCTGACCCGTAAGGATCCGTATTAATGAGTTCGGAAGAATCGTTTAAATTGAAATTAACGGAAAGAATTTTAAGGGTAACAGGCGCATATATCTCCGAAACCGACTTTACGGACTCTATTTCCCCGAGCTTTTCCCCTTTTTGATAAGTTTTTCCGACATCGGGAAGGGTAATATATATTATATCTCCAAGTTCGGATTGGGCAAAATCGGAAATCCCTAGATAAAAAATATTATCCGCCTCTTTTGAAATCCATTCATGGGATTCCGAGAAATAAAATTGGCCGTTAATCGTCATTTTAAACGCTCCTTAATCTTAATTTAATTATGTTGATTTGCCCTTTTTGTGAAACGGCGGGTTTACAACCTCAGCCTTTTCGAAATTTCCCCTTATGTCGATAAAAAAGTTTTTTAAAGATGAAGGACTGACATTGGTATCGGAAATATATGCGCTTCCTATAGGAAACTTGTTTGACGGGCTATAAGTACCGCTGGCAATACATCCGATAGGCTTAAGATTTTCGTCGAGAATTCTTTGTGAATGTCTCGGTATTTGCTTGCCCGAAAGTTTAAAAAAAATAAGTCTTTTCTCTTTGCTTTTAATATTTTTTAGCGCCGCTTTTCCGATAAAATCTTTTGCCCCGGAGAGATATTTTTCAAGACCGGCGTCATAAGGATTAATAGTTTCGTCAAGCTCATGGCCGTAAAGAGGCAAAGCAGCCTCGAACCTCAAAGTATCCCTCGCGCCTAAACCGACCGGAACAAGGTTTGAAAGATAGCCATGTTTCAAAAGATAGTCCCATAGAATTTTTGTCTCTTCGGCCGGCACAAATATTTCGAATCCGAACTCCCCGGTGTATCCGCTCCTTGAAATTAAAGCCTCGACATTAACATCTTTAAACAGTATGCAGCTAAACTCGAAATGTTTTAATTCCGTAACGGGCTTAGGCTTATATTTTAAATTAAAAAACCCGCATCTTCCAATTTTGACGATTTCATCTACTAAAGGGTATATTATATCCCTTGATTTAGGACCCTGAACCGAAATAAGCCCTATCTTTTCACTGACATTAGATACATTGACATCGTATCCCTTTTTTTGAAATTCGGATTGCTGATAATGAAGCCATGAAAAATCCTTTTGGGTATTGGCGGCATTTACCACTGCCATAAATTCATTTTCGGAAAACTTAAACACGGTTACATCGTCGATTATCCCGCCCTTTTCATTAAGTATCAATGAATATATTATCTCGTCAGGCTCAATTTTCGAAACATCGGCGGTAAAGACATAATCTACAAAAGCCCCCGCATCATTTCCCTTGATAATTATCTCTCCCATGTGGCTAATATCGAAAAGCCCGGAGTTATTTCTGACATTTAAATGCTCGGAGGTAATGCTTTTGTAATAAAGCGGCATTAAAAATCCGGCAAAAGGGACAATCTTAGCCCCTAATTTTATATGTTCGTCATAGAGGGGGGTTTTTTTGTTAATCTCCGTTTCCATCGAAAATAATCCATTATAAATAAATTTAATTTATTTTTACTTCTGCTTGATTAATTATTATAAATTTTATATAAAAAATCAAGGACATTTTGAGGATATTTTGAGGCTTGAATTTTTTGACCATTAAATTTATGTTGCAATGGAACAAATAAAATTATATAATTAATAAAGTATATAGCGGGGTGGAGCAGTCCGGTAGCTCGTTGGGCTCATAACCCAAAGGTCGCAGGTTCAAATCCTGTCCCCGCAACCATTCTACCATTCCATTCCCAATACTTTCTATTTTTAAATCCGTACACCCCCAAAGAAAGGAGTTGACCGATATTAACCTTAATTATAAATCTATCCTGCAATAGTCGTCTTCTAATCTTACTATGTCGTCTTCCTTAAGATACTCCCCGACCTGAGCTTCTATTAAAACAAGGGGAATAAGACCCGGATTTTCAAGGCGGTGAACGGAGCCTATGGGAATATAAGTGGACTCGTTAGCTTTAAGAAGCACGGTTTTATCGTCAACCGTGACCAATGCCGTTCCGCTTGTTACAATCCAGTGTTCCGACCTGTGAAAATGCTTTTGAAGCGATAACTTGGCCCCCGGCTTGACGGAAATCTTTTTTATTTTATAAAGGCTCGATTCCAGTAAAATGGTATAAGACCCCCATGGCCTATGCACCGTCATATGTTGCGCATGTAGCTCCGAATTGCTTTTCTTTAATTCCTCTACAACCTTTTTAACATTTTGCGATGACCCTCTTTTCGCGATTAAAAGCGCATCGTCCGTATCGATAACGATTAAATCCTCTATATCGATTGTGGCAACCATTCTGCTGCTTGACATTATAAGGTTATTTTTTGAATTAATGTTTAACGCGCCTTTTAATACGGCATTGTTATTTTCGTCTTTTTTAAACTCGTCGTAAAGCGAATCAAAACTGCCTAAATCGGTCCACTCGATGTCGGCAAGTATTGCTTTTACCATAGGGGTTTTTTCTAAAAGCGCAAAATCTATGGAATTTTCTTCGATATTAAGCATATCGTTTTCTAAGATTCTTACCATCGAACCGTCTTTTTTGGCATTGTCGTAAGCGGTATTCGAAGATTCGTAAATATCCGGGCATATTGTTTTAAGCTCTTTTAGTAATACTTCCGGCTTAAACATAAACATCCCGCTATTCCAATAAAAATTACCGCTTGAAAGGTAGCGGCAAGCCGTTTCCTTATCCGGCTTTTCCTTAAAAAAAGCAACGGAAAAAACATTTTCGTATAAATCTACCCCGTCAAATGTATTCGGATTTAACAATATGTTTTTATCGGGATTATGTTTATTCTTATTATTAATTTTATTAATTAAACCCCTCCCATCACCGTTCAAAATAACCTCGATATACCCGTATCCCGTTTCTGGAGACGACGGCTTTATGCCAAACATAACTATATTGCCGTCTTTAGCCGATGTTTTAGCAATTTCAACAACTTTCTTATAAGAATTTTGGTTTTTTATTAAATGATCCGACGGGGTAACAAACAGTACATCGTTTTTATTTTGATTTTTAACGGCATCGAAACAGGATAAGGCGATTGCCGCCGCAGTATTTCTACCTGCCGGCTCAAGAATAAACCTGTAATTTTTTACCCCGATTTCTTCGAGCTGGTCAAGAGCAATAAAGTACTGGTCTTTATTCGTAACAATTAAAAAATCGCCGCAAAAATCCCTGTTGCGCAAAACCGTCATTTGAAATAAGGACATATTATCGATCAACTTATAAAATTGCTTCGGAAAAAATTTTCTTGAAATCGGCCACAACCTTGTACCGCTGCCCCCGCATAAAATAACATTGGTCATAACTGCCTAACCCCCTTTTTTCTCTCTTTCTTTTCTTTGATAATTATAAATCAATTAAGATAATATGTCCCGATCGGCAAAAAGTGTGGATATATACCAGACTTAAGCGTGTTCGTTTTAATCTTATCTCCCGATAGAATAATAATTTATGCCTATTTCGGACATCCTTTCAGGGTCGTATATGTTTCTTCCGTCAAATATGACATTGCCTTTTAAATTATCTTTAATCTTTTTAAAATCAGGCACCCTGAAATCGTTCCATTCCGTCGCGATAATAAGCCCGTCGGAATCTTTTAGCGCCCCGTACATATCGTTTGCGTATCCTATCTCGGGAAAAACTTTTTTTGCGTTATCCGTTGCGATTGGATCGTAAGCCTTAATTTTTGCGCCGTAAGAAAGTAATTTCGAGATAATCACTAAAGACGGCGCCTCTCTTATATCGTCGGTTTTTGGTTTAAACGATAAGCCCCATAAGGCAAAAGTCTTACCTGAAATATCTCCTTTGAAATATTTCAAAATATAACCCAATAACGCCTCTTTTTGATAATAATTAACCTCATCGACCGCCTTCAGCAGTTTAAAATCGTATCCGTTTGTTTTTGCGGTTTGATAAAGAGCCTTAACATCCTTGGGGAAACAGCTTCCGCCATACCCGATGCCGGGAAATAAAAAAGACTTTCCGATTCTTTTGTCGGAGCCTATCCCTATTCTTACATTGTCCACATTTGCCCCTGCCAAAGAACACATGTTGGCAAGTTCGTTCATAAATGTTATTCTCAATGCAAGCATTGCATTGGCGGCATATTTTGTAAGTTCGGAAGAATTAGTATCCATAAAATATATAGGCGCCCCCGTCCTGACAAAAGGCTCGTAAATCTCATCCATAATCTCTTTTGCTTTTGACGACCGTTTGCCGCTGTTTATCCCGATAATTATCCTGTCAGGTCTCTGAAAATCTTCTATTGCGGCGCCCTCTTTTAAAAATTCCGGATTTGAAACTACGCTAAAATCATCCGTTATTTTCCTCATCATGTCATCAACCTTTCTGCAGGTTCCGACCGGAACGGTGCTTTTTACGACAACCGCTTTATAACCGTTAATAGAATTTGCGATACTTTCGGCGACCCTAAAAACATTAGACAAATCGGCCTCTCCATTCTTCTGAGGCGGGGTTCCCACGGCTATAAAAATAACATCTGTTTTTTTAACGGCAAAATCCATGTCTTCCGTGAAAATAAGCCTTTCATTTTTTACATTTTTACCCACCAGTTCTTTAAGCCCCGGCTCGTAGATGGGTATTATACCGTTGTTTAACGAAGATATCTTGTTTGTATCGTTATCGACGCAATATACGGTGTTTCCGGAATCGGACAAACAAGCGCCCGTGACAAGACCGACATATCCTGTTCCTATAATCGAAATATTCATCTATGAGATAATCCTCCTTCTTTTAACGGTTTTAACGGAAAAATCATGAAATTCCACTTGTTAAATTTAAAATTTAATAAATTATTTAAATTGAATACCAATTATATTATGATATAAGGGTTGATTTATTCAAAAAATAAGATATAGATATATATATAAATAAAATTAGTTTAATTGTACATTTATATTAAGAAAAAATCAAAAATATTCTTTCGATTTCCTTTGATTTTTCCAATCTTCCTTAATGGCTTAATTAAATTTTAATTAACATCTTGACTTGTACAAAATAATAAAATATACTAAACAGTAATTATTATTAAGTAAAATAATATAACAAAATTAACAAATTAAAAAGGAGGTTTTTTTATGTGCGAATATTGTGAAGAGTATGAAGCGGCCGTTATCGGAAAACCGGTTCCGTCATTTGGGGAAATCAATACTTTCGATCCTAAAACAGGCGGGTTCGGAAAATTTAGCATAGAAGAGGCTAAAAAAGACAAAAAATGGACTGTTCTCGTATTTTATCCCGCCGATTACACTTTTGTTTGCCCAACCGAACTGCAGGACTATGCAGGGAAACAGGAAGAACTCGAAAAGATGGGCGCTCGAATAATTTCCGTCAGCACCGATACCCATTTTGTCCATATGGCATGGCAAAGGGATGAAAAATTATTGGAAAAAGTAAAATTTGCAATGGGAGCAGACCCCACGGGAAAGGTATCCAGAATATTCGGCGTATATGACGAGGAATCGGGACTTGCTTTAAGAGGCACATTTATAATTAATCCTGAAGGCACGCTGGTTGCATCCGAAGTCAATTTTTACAATGTCGGCAGAAACGCAGACGAGCTTGTTAGGAAGGTTGAAGCAAACATCTATGTTTCAACCCACCCCGATGAGGTTTGCCCGGCAAAATGGCATAAGGGCGGAAAAACGATTAAACCCGGTCCTGCCGTTGTCGGACATGTTTACGAAGCCTTAAAATAAAAAGACAAGAAAAAAGGTAAGAAAAAGGGGTCTGATTTCAAATCAGACCCCTTTTTTTATTTTTTAATTTGTAAGATTATATTATTTTTGATGTTATATCATAGACCCTCTTATAAGCCTCTTCAACGCCGCCAAGGTCCCTCCTGAATCTATCTTTGTCAACTTTTTCAAGGGTTATCTTATCCCATAACCTCATTGTGTCTGGAGTAATTTCGTCTGCCAAAAGGACTTTTCCGCTTAAAGTGCCGAATTCCAGTTTGTAGTCCACAAGTAAAAGTCCATTTTTATCAAAAAAATCTTTTAAAATTTCATTTATCTTTAAGGCAATAATTTTAGCCTCTTCTACATCCTTAATTTCTCCTAAATCAAATGCCTTAACATAAGTCTCGTTAATCATCGGGTCGCCAAGTTCATCGCTTTTAAAATATAATTCAACCACGGGAGAGGGTAATTTGACCCCTTCTTCCACCCCCATCTTTTTCGCAAGGCTTCCGGCGGTGATGTTTCTGACCACAAACTCGACTGGAAACATTTTCAAATGATTTACAAGCATTTCCCTGTTAGATAATTTCTCGATGAAATGACTTTCTACGCCGTGTTTCTTTAAAAGTTTGAATAAAGAGGTGGATATAGCGTTGTTATACTCCCCTTTATTCATAATTATCCCTTTTTTTTGCCCGTTAAATGCCGTTGCATCATCTTTAAAATAAGTTATCAACCTATTTCCATCCCCGGGATACTCATAAAGTATCTTCGCTTTGCCTTCGTAAATCTTTTTTAAGCTCTTTTCTTCCGCAACACTTTTCATAAACCCCTCCTTAAGTTTATAAATTAAAAAAATAAACCAAAACTGGCTATATTTTAATCCAAAAACGATTTTAAATCAATTCAAATAATGTTAAAATAAAAGAACCGGCAGTAACTTTTAAAATTGGAAGAAAGGGGAAGGCTTTAGCTATTTAACTTTTGATATTATGAAAAACAATAAGGTCTTAGTATATGCATTAATTATATCTCTTATTATACATTCAGCTTTAATCTTGTTTTTATTGGGATACAACAACAATAAAACTAAAAAGCATCATAAATATACAAAACCTGTCATAGTCGAACCTTATAAATTTATCAAAAACTTAGCAAAATTTAAAATAAAAAAACCAAAATATGCCGGTATCAAACCGCATTCCGCTCCCAAAAATACAAGGTTAAAAGCCCCTTCGTCTTATAGAAACCCTTCTTATGCGGCCGCTATGACATCCGGCACCCCGCCGAAGGCGGCTCAAAATCGCAGGATTATAAGCAGTTCCCATATTTTTTCAAATAATCATAATGTCCAGCCGAAACAAAATCAAAGATTAAGCAATCTTTATCCTATGGGAAAACAGTTTTTTAATCAAAATCCGCAACCCCAAAAATCTGGGATAAAGAATCCTTCCCATGGAGTAAAATCCGCAACCGTGAACCTGAATACGACAACTATAAAATATGCCTCGTATCTTTTGCATATCAAAAATAAAATAGAAAATGTCTGGGAATATCCGGCAAAGGCGCAAAGAGAAGGAATATCGGGATTGCTTGTTATCGAATTTTCTATAAACAAGAACGGGTCCGTTTACAGAGTGAAAATTTTAAGGACTTCCGGAAAGAAAATGTTGGATAGGGCGGCCGTTAAGGCGATATATGACGCGGCGCGTTATAATCCTTTCCCTCATTACTGGACCATAAAAAGGCTGAATATAATAGGGACCTTCATTTACAGGTTGTCCAATTTTTATCTTTACTAGGACCCGGGTAATATTTTTCGGATTATTTCAATCTACTTTAATTATGTACGGCTTCAGATTGAATTTCTTCGATATTATATTTTCTACGGATTTTGCGCCTTTATTAGTGGAAAATTTTCCGACCCTGACCTGCTCGTAAGAAGCCTTTCCCTTTTTTCCGGAAATACTTATCGGAACGATATAGGCAAAAAAACCCATAGAGTTAAGTTTATCGGCTAATTTCTTTGCATCGTTATATTTTGAAAGGGCTGCCACTTGAATCGTGTAATATACTCTGGATGCAAAAGGAGAAGAGGCGGTTTTTTGTTTTACGGCAGGCTTTTTTGTAATATATTTATATATGTAAATAGGTTTTTTCACATACACTATTTTTGTCCTGACCTTGGATTCCGGTTTCGGAGCAGGAGCAGGTTTTTCGGCAGGCTTTTTGGCGGCATTGCCATTTTTTAATGAGGTCAACTTTGATATCGGGGCAAATTTTATGTTGTCCGTTGAAACAGGAGTCTTTTCTTTAGTCTTTTGGTTGCCGATTATGTTTAAAGGGGAAACCGGAGGGTTGCTCTCAGTTTTTAAAGAAGACTCTTTAATAACGCCCTCTTTTGATTTTCGAGGGGACAATTTTTTTCCCACAAATAATCCTAATGCGAATACTATAAATAGGATTACTAAAAATACAATAGCCGCTGAAAGTTTATCTTTTTTCAAATCAGTTTACTCTATAATTTTTATTATCGTTTATAAGATATAATAAATCTTCAAAACCTGTTATCGTTAATGTAATATCCCTGCTAAAATCGGAACAATTAAAAATCTCTATCCCTGAAATATTATATTTTTTATTACAAACGCCCCTCCATGCACATACCGCGCAAAGAACCACATTCTCATCCATAATATTTTGACCTCTCCCGTTTTTATTTATTATAAAACTAAAAAATATATAAATCAATTAGCAATTAATTTTTGCAATTAATTTTTTATATTATTATATCATATAACTAACATAACTAAAAAATAAAAGTATATAAAAATCTTAAATTATTTATTTTATGGCGTCTAATATGTTAAAATAACCAAAAATAATTAATAAAGAAATAATATTAAATAAGAGGGCTTGATTGACTACGGAACTTATAATAAACAAAGATGAATACGAAACACGCGTCGCGCTGATAGAGGGCGGTCAATTATCCGAAATTTTTATCGAAAGAAAGTCGGATTCTCCAAAACATGGAAACATATATAAAGGAAAGGTAATGCAGATTCTTCCCGGCATTCAGGCATCTTTTATAGATATAGGCTGGGAAAAATCCGCATTTTTATATGCCGGCGACTTTTATGAAATAGATGCAATTGATTACGATTTTTTTGAGCCCGGCGCGGAAGAACCGCCGCTTAACGAACTTAATAATGACAACGAGATTAATATCGATACGCCGGCACATAAAAGGATTAAGAAAAAGAGGAAAGGCTTGCCTAATATAGATCAACTTTTGAAAAAGAATCAAGAAATTCTTGTTCAAATCGCCAAAGAACCCGTTAAAACAAAAGGCGCCCGCGTTACAAGCCACATATCCCTTCCCGGAAGATTTCTGGTATATATGCCGACATCTCCTTCGGTTGGAATTTCAAGAAAAATTAGAAGCGATGAAGAGAAAAAAAGACTTAAAAATATTGTTTTAAAATACAGAAGCGAGGGCACCGGATTTATAATAAGAACTGCTGCCGAAAATGCCTCCGAAATCGACATCGAAAAAGACATAAAATTTCTTACCGCCCTATGGAATAATATTTATAGGGACCAGCTCAAAGCAAAAGCTCCCAAACTTATATTTCAAGATATAAGCATATCCTTAAGAGCGCTGAGAGATTTATTAAATAAAACAATAAACAAAATTATTGTGGACGACAGGGAAGAATACGAGAAAATAGTGGAATTTTTAACGATTCAATCGCCCGAATATATAAATATAGTCGAGTTTTATGCCAACCCCTTACCGATATTCGAACATTTCAATATCGAGAAAGAAATAGCGAAAGCATTAAACAAAAAGGTATGGCTTAAATCCGGCGGCTATATAGTAATCGATTATGCGGAAGCCCTTACGGCAATAGATGTAAATACGGGCAAATATGTGGGCAAAAAAAACTTTGAAGATACGATATTAAAAACAAATCTGGAAGCCGCAAAGGAAATAGCATATCAATTAAAGCTAAGGAATATAGGCGGTATTATCGTAATAGATTTTATCGATATGGCAAAGGAAAATCACAAAGAAAAAGTATATCACGCCTTAGAAAATTCTCTTAAAAATGACAGGGTCAAAACCACTATTAACAAGATAACGGAACTTGGATTGGTAGAGATGACAAGAAAAAGAACGGGGAATAGTCTTACAAGCGCGTTTCTGGAGCAATGCCCGATGTGCGAAGGTCTCGGCATGATAAAATCGCCTCAAACCATTTGTTTTGAAATATTCAGGAGTATACCTGCATACGCAAAAAAGACAAGGTCAAAAAAAATTACGATAACGGTACATTCCCATATAATGAATAAACTGTACGAATATGAAAAAGAACTTAAAGAATTGGAAGCGGTAATTAACAAAAAGATAACGATTAAAATGCAGGATAGTTTTTATCCCGAATACTTTGAAATTTCATAAATTGCAAGATATTCTCATTTATTTTTTTTTATTAGAATCTTTCTTTTTTTTATGAATAAATTTAAACACTATTTCTCCTTTCTTAATCATGTTCAGCTTTTCCCTTGCCAAATTTGCGATATATTGCCTGTTATGGATTAATTCGTATATTTGTTTGTCTATTTTATAATTACTTTTTTTAATTAAAGTAATTTCCTGTTTCAACTTTTGTTCTTCCGCCCTTAATCTGTACACTTTTACTATTCCCTGAAGGCTGTATATCACGAATAACGCCAGTAAAAACGCAAAAATAGAACCGGCTATTAATATTGCGTTAAGACTTTTTCCCTTGCTTGATTTCATATTTAAAATATTTCCTTATCCTTAGCGGCGCGCAGAATTCCCCGCACATACTGCATCCTGCGGTATCATCCTGATTTTTTAATTTAAATAATTTTCTGGCATATTCGGGGTCTATGGAATACTTAAACTGCTTCTCCCAGTCAATGTCCCTGCGAGCCTTCGATATATTCAAATCATCCCCGTTTTTTTTAAGTTTTATCATGTCCCCGATATGAGCCGCAATCTTAGCCGCTTTAACCCCTATTTCGACATCTTCCCCTGACGGCAAACCTAAATGTTCAGAGGGGGTAACATAGCAAAGAAAATCCGCTCCGTAAGATGAGGATAATGCCCCGCCTATCGCGGAAGAAATATGGTCATAACCGGCGGCAACATCCGTGACAAGCGGCCCGAGGACATAAAACGGCGCTTCGTTCGACATTCTTTTTTGAATCTTGACATTGGCTTCTATCTCGTCGATGGGAATATGCCCGGGGCCTTCTACTATAACTTGAACGCCGTAGTCCCTTGCTATATCGCAAAGTTCGCAATTGATAATAAGTTCCTGCATATACGCCCTGTCGAAAGAATCGTGCGTCGAACCTGCCCTTAAACCGTTTCCCAGACTTAAAACGGTATCATATTTTTTTAATATCTTTAAAACATCTTCAAATCTTTCATATAAGGGGTTTTCCTTATTGTTTTCTATCATCCATGCAACTAAATATGCCCCTCCTTTTGAAACAAGACCCGCATATCTGTATGATTGTTTTTTTAATCTCTCGAGAGATATTAAATTTAAACCGGAGTGAATAGCCATAAAAGAAACACCGCTTTCACACTGTTTTTCTATAACATCGAAGACTAAATTTTCGGGCATTTTTACCGGATTTTTATATCTGTCTATAGCTTCCCTAAATGCCTGATAAAGAGGAACCGTCCCGACGGGCAAAGAGGTATTATTCAAAACCTCTTTGCGTATAAAATCTAAATCTCCTCCCACGCTTAACTCCATTAGCGTATCGGCTCCGCTATCTTCGGCAATTATGGCCTTTCTAACTTCTTCTTCTATGTCGATATGATTTGTGGAAGTTCCGATGCTTGCATTGATTTTTGTGGTCAAGCCCCTGCCTATCCCGACAAATTTATCTTTATTTTTATTGTGTAAAATAACCGCCTTGCCGTTTGAAATATTTTCAATTAAATGTTCTTTTGCAATGCTTTCCTTATTAAATGCATAATCCATTGCCGCCGTCCAGATACCCCGGGTAGCTGATTCTTTTTCCGTCATATTCGCCATAAAGTTATTAATTATCCTTTTTAATTTTTGATTTTGAATTAAAATCAGATTATTTATTTTATTATTCCGTTAATCTTAATTTTATATCATTTTAGCATTATCTATTATATTTTTTGCGATTAGCTTGTTCGAGAAAAAAGACAAATGGACATAACTGCCTATTGCGTTTAAAACATTATAGCCATCTTTTTTTAAAACATCGGGTGAAGCCAAACTCCCGCATTCGAAAATGTTTTTAAAAGCCGGCGGATTTTCTCCGGCGGAAGATGCCCGTCCGTGATTGCCATAACTATATTGATTATACCCGTCATCGTTTTGATCGCCTGTTATAATTTTAGAATAATGAAACTCATGTCCGTTTACCCTTAATCCCGCATCTCCCATAAATGATTTTTCTTTAAGGCAAACATTTCTATAACCCAAGGAAAGCCTCGTATTGTCCATAGTCACGCCAAACGGAAGTATTCCCAATAAATCCCAATTTTTACTTTTATAGGTAAGACTTTTGCACAAATACATGAGTCCCCCGCATTCCGCATATATTATACCATTATTTTCAAAAAATTTATAAATTTCATTCATTATGCCCCGATTTTCCGCAAGATTTTTTGCGTAAATTTCAGGATAACCGCCGCCTATATAAATTGCTCCGATGCCTTTTGGCATAGTTTTATCCGATAGCGGACTGAAAAAAGCAATTTCCGCTCCAAAATTCTTTAAAATTTCGAAATTAAAATTATAATAAAAAAAGAATGCCTTATCATAGGCAACGGCAATTTTTACCTTTTTATTATTTTTTTTCTTTACGGATAAACCATTATTGCTTGCAGTCTTAAATTGCGTATTTTTTATCCGCTTTGCATAATTAAAGAACAAATCATTAAAGCCTTTCGACTCTTTCTTAAGGGTTCTTATCATTAAATCTATATCTATATTGCGGAAAACTTCATTTTTTATATTACTTATAATTTTTTCGAATCCCCCTATTGCCCCTTCCGGATTTTGCGTAATCGGAGCTATAAGACCAAGGTGCCTTTCCTTAACCCTGAAAGTTTCTTCGTCATTTAAAACATAGCCAAAAACCTCGATACCTTTAATATTTTCTTTAATCTCGTTAAATATAATTTCATAATGTCTTGCCGAAGAAATATTATTTAAAATAACCCCGCAAACATTAACCCCCTTTTTATATTTCTTAAGGCCGTAAATAAGGGAAGCCATGGTAGATGAAATTCGTTTAGAATCCATTACCAAAACTACGGGAAATTTAAATTTTTTTGCAACCCTGTAAGAATTTCCATCGTATAAACCCATAGCGCTTTCCACGATAAAGGCTCTGTTTTCGTTTAAATCATACATACAGCCCGCATCACCGTCAAAAACCCATGAATTTAAAAACTTGACCGGTATCAAAAATGGGTCAAGGTTTTTAACCCCGGTTTTCACTGCCCTCGATATTACGATTGGATCCAGGAAATCAGGCCCGGTTTTAAAAATATCTATCGCACAACCCATCTCTTTCACTTTATTTGAAAAAGCCAGGGTTATCATCGATTTCCCCGAAGAAGACCTGTCCGACGCAAAAAAAACCGAAAACATAAGGGTAAGTTTAATTAAATTTATCTAAATTTATTAATATCAATTTAAAATATGATTTTATAAAATCCGTGCAATGCAATCATATAAACGGCTTCGGATACCTTGACGCTAAAACCGAGCATGTCGCCGTTTACCCCGCCAAATTTTTTAGCAAAATAAAACGCCGCGGCCAGAACAAAAAAAATTGAAATCAGCGCCGAAAAAATGCCTGCCAGTTTTAAAAAAATAAAGACTATTATAACAGTAAAAACAGAGGCGGCAATAAATGTCGAAAGCTTTGTTCCCTCGGTAAAGATCGTTCCTATCCCCTTAAAATCCTCCGGCGTATTAGAAAAATAAGACAATAGCACTATAGAATACCTGCCTATAACGGGAAATGTCAATAATGATAAATAAATAAACCCGGAATTTATTCCGTTAACCGCGAGCCACATAATCAATATATAAAAAATAACCGCGATAATTCCCGAAGTCCCTGCGTTAACATCCTTCATTGCATTATAAAATCTGACCTTATCGCCGCTTTTTAAGTAAGCAAAAAGTCCGTCCGTCGTATCCGACAGGCCGTCGAAGTGAAGCCCGCCCGTTAAAATAAAAAGAAACAGAATAGACATTAAGACGGAAGCCGGGGCCGCCGAAAACTTATTAAAAATATAAAATACGAGGGCTAAAATTGCCCCGATAAACAGCCCTGCCAGAGGAAAATATTTTATGGATGCCGTCAACTTAATTATTGCCGAATTATCGCCCTCACCGCCATTAGCCTTATCTTTTTTTCTTAGTCTGAATATTGTTAAAAAGCTTACGGCTTCCAATAAATTACCCACGATAAACGCCTGTTTTATTCGCTCATTGGCCATTATTTTCCGTAATCCGTTTATTTTTGAGGTTCTGTTATCTTCCGTTATTAATATTAATTATTTATTAAGTTTTGACGCAAAGACATTTGCCTCGTCGAATGTCAACATATTGTTATACATGTTAATAGCCGTTTCGATTATATTCATCGCTATAACCGCACCCGTTCCCTCTCCCAGACGCATAGACAAATCCAGAATCGGTTTTTTACCTTTTATAAGGTTAACGGCGGTTTTATGACCTCTTTCTTTTGATAAATGACCTAAAAACATGTAATCCAAAACATCAGGGTTAAGATTAACGGCTATTAGCGCGCCTGCGGTAGAAATAAAACCATCGACGACAACGGGAACCCTGTTAATGGCACACCCCAGTATAAAACCTGCTATTGCGCCGATTTCAAATCCACCAACCCCCGCTAAAACATCTATCGGGTCGCCGCCGTTTTGTATATTGGATTTAATTGCTTTTTCGATAATAGAGGCCTTTTTGCTTATTATGCTTGAACTCACGCCTGTTCCGCGGCCGCAAACAAATACGGGCGATTTTCTTGAATAAAAACAAGTAATCGCGGAAGACGGGGTTGTATTGCCTATACCCATATCGCCGGTTGCGCAAAAATCAGCCCCTTTTTCCCTGACGATATTGGATATTTCTATTCCTTTAAGAATTGATTTTAAAGCATCGTCATATGTCATGGCTTTAGATTTAAATATATTATTTGTTCCTGCCTTAATCTTTCCGTTTATAAAATTGCCCGCTGCCGGCATTTTTAAATTCGCGTTGATTCCGACATCTACGACCAGAACATTGGCGTTTACGGAATTTGCTATCGCGTTTATGGCCGCGCCGCCGCTTAAAAAATTTATAACCATTTGAGCCGTAACATCCTGTTTAAACAGGCTAATTCCTTCTTCTACGACTCCATGGTCGCCCGCAAATACGCAAACAAACTTATTTTTTAAATACGGTCTTTCTTCTTCCGTAATGGCAACGATATCTTTGGCAAACTCCTCCAATCTGCCAAGGCTTCCCTTTGGCTTTATAAGCCTGTTAAGCCTATATTCCGCAATTTTATAAAATTTTTTTTTATCCACCGGCTTTATTGAATTAACTAATGAAAAAAGATAATCCTTTTTTTTATTCATATAAAAACTTTAAAAAATTAAAATCATTATCGTTATATTAATTTTGATTTTATTAATTTTATTATAGATTATGATAAAAAGATAGATATAAAATTGGGTGCTTTTACTAAATCCGTCAGGTTTTTATTTCAATAATACCGGATTCCCCGCAATAATACAGAAGGCTTTGTCCGATAAGGCGGAAAGCTCCTGTTCCATTAACCCGTTCAATTCGATAAACTTTCTAAGATAAACATCCGCCGGTACCATATTGAAACCAAGCGAATCGGCTACGGTTATAATGGAGCATTTAATTTCCTTGAGGTATTTTGAAAGCCTTAAAATGGCTCCCTGCGCAAAATCAAAATCGGATATATTTTTAAAGATGGAAGATAGCCATAATGTTAAGGAATCAATGAGAATTATTCCCTTTTTATTTTTAAAAGATTTATAAGCGGCATCTATCGCGGCCAGCAAATCCGCAAAATTTTCATGAACAATAAAAATATCCGACCTTTTTTCTTTATGTCTTTTTATTTTAAGAAGCATTTCACTATCCAAATTTTCAATTTTTGCGGTTGCGATAAAATGGAGCGGACTATAATCCCGCCCGGCGGGGGCTAAATCGGGACTGGAGTCCAAGCCGCCGCCGAAAAATGTTTTATAAATCAATAAGGCTTGTTCTTCGGCATATTTTGATTTACCGGAAGATATGCCGCCTGTTATAAAAATTTTGGGTGGATTTTCCATTTATATTACATTATATTACATTGCAAATTTTTTATAGAATTTTTTAAATAACCCCGTAAGCGGATTTTTTAACGGCTTCCAGATACATCAATGCTTCGCTGTCTATTTTTAGTATATCGTCAATCGTAGCAAGCGGATTAATTTTTTTAAGTATCGCATTAGCCAAAATATAATAGCCGTTATAAAATGCGTCCACAAATTCAATCAGTTCTCCAAGTTTGCCTTTATGGTCAATTAACGCATCGGAAATTGCGGAATCAATATTTATTTCTTTCAATAAATCCTGAAACGGCATTCCAAGGGCAACGCTTATGAGAGAAAGCATCCCTACTAAAAAGGCTTCATCGCCAAAACTTTTGTTTATGAATTTATTGCATATCGTTTCCATTGTTCTGCTTTTTACTATTGCGCTTTCCAGTATGAGATTCGATTCTAAATCACTTTTGTCGGAAGCAAGCATCATGGTTAAAATCCATCTGGAAACATTGCCGTATCCCAAAAGTACGATGGCTTGCCTTAATGAGGATATTTTTGCGGCAAATCCGTAAAAAACCGAGTTTATAAGCCTTAAAAGCCTAAAAACAAGAGCGGGCGAAGTTTTAAATAATGCTTCTATCTGCTCTATATCCGCATTTGCCTGAAAAGCGTTAAATATATTTATTAATACCCTATAGCTCTGGTCTAAACTTACGGAAGATAAAACGGAAGGCTTTTGAAAAAAATAACCTTGATATAAATTAAAGCCGAGACTTTTATAAAAATAAAAATCTTCATCCAGCTCCACTTTTTCGGCCAAAAACTTTACTCCGTAATCTTTTAGAAATAGAAGTATTTCTTTAATTTCGTTTTTTGAGTATTGCTTAACATCAATCTTGACATAATCGGATAATCTTAAGATAGGCTCCCATTCCTCGCCGTAAACAAAATCGTCCAGCGCAAACCTAAAACCTTTGTTTTTAAAATCTTGTATTATAGAAACAGCCGTTTCGTCTATTCTACTCGTTTCCAGTATTTCAAGGACTATTTTATCCTTAGGAAGCAAATCCATTATGCCCTGCCTCAGAATATCGGGAACTATATTAATGAATGCGATTTTATCGCTTATCAATGTTTTAAAGCCGACATCATACATATTCTCCAGCACACTTGCAGTAGCATTTAAATGATCGACCACATCGGCAACATTTTCGCCGCTTCTTCTAAAAAGCATCTCATAACCGAATATACTTTTATCGCCGTTTATTATGGGCTGTCTTCCGATATAAATTGGTTTTTTCATCTATTTTTACGCTTTTCTCTCAATATTTATATTAACGATATTTATCGACATTTTAATGCCCTGCTATTATAATTTCTGCTTTTACATCTTTTACATATATATATCTTTTATCATTGATTATCTAAAAGTCAATATAAAGAGGATAGTTTAAAATTCTTTTTGGCGTGAAGGGGGCGTGGAGGCTTTAGGAGAATTAGCATAAATTTGACACATTACAATGGAAAGACCAAAGATGGAATCATGTAAACCTTTAAATTAATATGGTAGGCGCGGACGGTCTCGAACCGCCGGCTTCCACCGTGTGAAGGTGAAGAACAAAACAACCTTAACAACGCTTAGTTACGGATATTAAGCCAATTATACCCGACAAAGCCGTTTGTCCTATCGTGTCTTTTTTTATTGTATTTTACCGTATTTTATATTATAATTACCCACAAAAATTACCACACTAATTTTAGGTTATTTATGCTTTACAAAAGAGGTAAAATCTACTGGTGCGAA
>JAJZXJ010000011.1:0-62677 GCA_021802425.1 bacterium
AATTAAATAAAAAAAGGGCGGGCGAGTATTCCGTGACGCTTTCCCCAAATTATCATCCGATTATTCCTCTCCTTATCGATATTCATGGAGGAGCCATTTCCGCTCAAATGACCGATATAAATTATGAACCCGTCAACACTCCTGAATATCCCGAAGGCCTTGACAGCGCCAAAAAACACCTCGATATACTAAATGATTACTGGGCCGAGTCTGGTAAGGATATCAAAGCGTTATGGCCGTCCGAAGGGGCGCTGTCTTCGCAGTCGCTTGACCTTTTTAATGAGTACGGCGTAGATATTTGCGCAAGCGGAGAAGAACTTCTTTCCATGTCCATGGGAATAGATATCCACAAGCCTGCGTCAACTTACGGAAGGAATGTTGTACCTCTGTACAAGGTTTACAAATGGAAAAATACGAATCTTAAAATAATTTTTAGAGACTCCGGACTTTCCGATTTAATAGGATTTACTTATGCTAACTGGAGGGGGGACGATGCGGCAAACAATCTTGCGGGTAAACTGAATTCTATAGATGATTTTGATAAAGAAGCTGTCGTCGCTATTATATTAGACGGCGAAAACGCTTGGGAATATTATCACGAAAACGGGTTTTATTTCTTAAATGATTTATATTCGTTAATTTCCTCGTCAATTAAAATAAATCCGTTATTTATAGACGATATTTATAAAAATTACGATGCGGATAACTGCATTAGACTTGATTATATATATCCAGGCTCATGGGTAAACGGCAATCTGGGTATGTGGGTCGGGGAAGAACAGAAAAATAAGGCATGGGTTTTGCTCTGCAATGCAAAAGAAGAATTCTTAAACTGGGTTAATGGTTTAATGGATAATGAGGAAAATAGAAACAACAAAATAATCAAAAAAAGGATTAATTCGGCCTTAAGACTGCTTATGGCGGCAGAAGGGTCGGATTGGTTTTGGTGGCTTGGGAAGGACAGCCCTCTTTTTTCTCAATACTCTATGGAGAAAATTTTCAGGAATTTTTTAAAAAATCTTTATATAACAATGGACAAGCCAGTGCCAAACAACCTTTTCCGTTCTTTAGCTTCCACAGAAAAAACTATTGCGGAAATGGGTGGAGCAATGCAAAGGGGGCATAAGTGAAAATCCGCCATGGTTAATTTTATTTTAGGTTTTCACTGCCATCAACCCGAAGGAAATTTTGATTTCGTTTTTCAAGAGATTCACAAAAAATCGTACAGTCCGCTTATCAGAACCCTTTTAAAATATAATGTAAAGTTTTGTTTTCATGCCTCGGGGGTATTACTTGAGTGGTTGGAAAAAAATGACCCTGAATTATTAAGTCTAATTGCAAAAGCAGTCAAATCTGATCAAATCGAATTAATGGGCGGCGGCTATTATGAACCGATACTTGCAATGGTGCCGCAAAAGGACAGGATAGCCCAGCTTGAAATGTTGAGCGAAAGCCTATTCAGGCTTTTCGGGAAATATCCGCAAGGGGCGTGGATTACGGAAAGAATATGGCAGCCTGACATAATTAAGGATTTAAAAGAAGTTGGTTTAAGTTACGCCTTTTTGGATGATTTTCAATTTTTTCAGGCAGGTATATCTCCTGACGATATAGATAATATTTTCAGGACGGAATATGACGGGGCATATCTGGATATATTTCCTATACATGAAAGACTGAGATACAAACTTCCCTTTGCAAACCCGGACGAGTCATTGAATGAGGTTTTATATTTAAACGGCAGGATTTCAAACCTTTCCGTGATGTTTGACGACGGCGAAAAAATGGGGGGATGGCCCGATACTCATGAATGGGTTTACGGCAAAGACGGCAAAGAGGGATGGCTCGATAATTTTATAAAACTGGCGAATAATAGTCATTTGCCGCTAAAATTTGAGCTTCCTTCAAGTATTTTAAATAATACATCCAAAAGGGTCCCTGTATATCTGCCTATTTCGAGTTACAGGGAAATGGGAGAGTGGACACTGCCCGTAGAAAAGAGGCATAACTATGAAATTATAAAGTCGGAAAATCCTTTGGCGCCGTTAGGCGGAGGTATATGGCATAATTTTTTAACAAGGTATCCCGAAGCAAATTTGCTTCACAAAAGAATGCTGAATTTAAGCTATAAAATCAATTATGCAATTAAAACATACCGTAAAAACCTTAAAGAGGCTTTAAACGAGCTTCTAAAGTCTCAGGCTAACGATGCGTACTGGCACGGCGTTTTTGGCGGGATTTATCTTCCCCACCTTAGAAGGGCTGTTCATAAAGCCCTTATCACATCTTATTTGCTGTATAAGGAGAAGGTTAAAGACGGTATGGAAATAGAAATGTATGATTTTGATATGGACGGGGAAAAAGAAATCCAGCTTTCCAATAATTGCTGGCTTATCATATATAAGCCGTCTGCAGGCTCTTTTTTGGCGTTAGATTATCTCGATAAGGGCTTAATTCATTCTCTAAGCGATGTTTTTTGTCTTCATAACGAGTATGATATTATGAAATTAAAAGAAAATAATTTTAAAAAAGACGGCAAGAACTTAGATAATAATAAAGAAAATAATGAAAATCCTCCGCAAACAATCCACAAAGATGTAAAATACCCTTCGGATTTGTCGGAAAAGGATTTAATAATATACCCAAATTTATTGCCGGCATTTGAAATTAAATTTAACGACAGGCAGATTTACTTTAAGGGCGGGTCAGTCAAAAAGAATAAAGATAAAAAATCCATTACAATTAAAACCTCAGGCTTTCTTAATAATAATCTTAACGATGATAATTATGAGAATAATAATGAGATTTTCACAACTTTAAAGGTAGAAATAGGTAAATCTATCGGCTTTTTCATTGATTCTAAATCCACGGCAAGCGGAAATTTAGATATAATTATAAGGCTTACGCTTCCCGGCGGAAACGGACCTGCAACGAATATTAAAACCTTCGGGGATGTAAAAGGTTTAAGCGATTATTTCAAAAAAGAATTAAGCGCCGGCGTTGACGGCGCTGTTTATATCAGCGATTCTTTTTGGGGCGGGAATATTATTATCAAACAGCAGGCAGGCGGCAAATTCTCTAAAAAATATGATTTTGTTTTCAACCCTATAACCACAATTTCTTTGTCGGAAAGCGGATTTGAAAGGATTTTTCAGGGCATAGAGATTAAATATAGTTTTAATTTAGTTATGGAAGAGGTTTTTCGGAGTATAATAATATTAGATATAGAAAAGATTAAAAAGAACAACTAAAAAGTCATTCCCGCGGAGGCGGGAATCCAGAGCTTTTAAGGTTTTGAAGTATATTTTATATTTTCAATCGGCAAGTTTCAGATAAATCTTTAAATATAACCATGGAATAAGGCGGGAAACATGGGACAATTTAATAACGAAATATGGTTTGTGGGAGCGGAAATGGCGCCCCTGGTTAAGGCCGGCGGCTTAGGCGATGTAATGGGCAGTCTTCCGGGCGCGCTGTTAAAGGCGGGTATAAATGTAAGGGTCGTTATCCCGTATTATAAAAATTTAATCCCGCAAAATCTTATAGAAATTAAAGAAAGCTATCCTGCCGGCAGGGTTAATTTTGGAGAAATTCCTTTTGAATTTGGAATTAAAACCGGAATTACAAACCGTGGGATACCTTTGATATTGATAGAGCAAAATCATTTTTTTAATCGCGAAGAAGTTTACGGTCCCCATGGCGGCATTTGCGGTTATAAGGACAATTTGTGGCGGTTTGCCATGCTTGCCCATGGCGCGGCTTACGCAATGAGAATTTTTGGAGTTCCGCTTATAATCCACACGCATGATTGGTCGGGCAGCTTTGTTCCCGCCGTTATAAGGCAAACATTCGGCGATAAAAAAGTTCGGTTTGCGGCCGCAGGCATATTAAATGCAAAGTTAAGCAAACATATAAGCGCGGACGGTTTGAGGCCTGCCGTAATTTTTACAATCCATAACCTCGGGTATCAGGGGGTTTACGGCATCGACGATTTTTACGATATTGGAATAGATTTTAGATATAATTCTTCTTCCGCTTATGAACATTTTGGAACTTTAAACAGTTTGAAAGGAGGGATGCTTCTTAGCGATTTTGTCACAACCGTCAGCCCCACATACGCAAACGAGATAACGACCCCTGTTTTCGGTTTCGGGCTTGACGGAGAGTTGAAAAATCTTTATAACGACGGTAAATTAAAGGGAATACTTAACGGAATAGACTTAGATTACTGGAATCCAAAAACCGATAATCTTATACCGCATAATTTGAATTTACAGGAAAATAATTATAAGCCGAAAGATTACAAGGAGTGGAAAGAGTTTAAACTTAAAAATAAAAAGGCATTATTTTCAGAAGTTTCGCTGCCGCTAAAAATAGGCAGGAACGGCAAGCCCTTGCCTCTTTTGGGTATTGTAAGCAGGTTTACCGAAGAAAAAGGAATAGATATATTTTTAGATTCGCTTTTTAATTGGGATAATTTTCCGTTTCAGGTTATCATATTGGGGAGCGGCAAAGATTACATCGAGGGGAAGGCATTATATCTGTCGGAAATATACAGAGATAAGGTTTATTCCCATACAGGCAAATATGATGAAGCTTTATCCCATAAAATATACGCCGCATCGGATATTTTTGTTATGCCGTCAAAATTCGAGCCGTGCGGATTGTCCCAAATGATAGCCATGAGATATGGCGGCGTCATTGCAGCGGGAGATACCGGCGGACTTCACGATACGGTTTCGGATATAATGGATACAAATGCAGGGAAACCGTCCGGCATTTTCATTAAACATTTGGATGTAAACGGTGTTTCATGGGCGCTTAATGAGTTATATAATATTTACATGAGTAATAATGACGAAATATGGGGCAATCTGGTTATTAATTCTGCAAATAAGCATTTTGGATGGGATAATTCAGCCAAAATTTATGAAAATTTATATTATAATACCATAAAATAGTTTCTAAATCGGGATTTGGGAGGAAATTAAATTGAGGTTTTTAGCTTGAACATCTTGTTATTTATTAAAATAGCCGTAATAGCCGTATCATGCATTATTTTAATTGCAATAGCCGTAAAACGGCCGGATTTAGCCGGCTTCTTTGAAAAGGCGGCGCTTTTCGGAATATTTTTATTTGCCCTTTTCATACCTATTAAAGATGGATTTGCCCTGTTCGGCATGGTTGCAGCTATTGTTTTCTTCATCGCGTATAAAATTGCAAAGCGGGATGCCTCTATTCCTA
Source organism: bacterium (assembly GCA_021802425.1). Taxonomy (GTDB): domain Bacteria; phylum SZUA-79; class SZUA-79; order Acidulodesulfobacterales; family Acidulodesulfobacteraceae; genus Acidulodesulfobacterium. The sequence goes on from JAJZXJ010000011.1 coordinate 5,242, forward strand.
AAACAGGTTTTAATATACCTATTTTGGTTTATACGGCTATCTGCGCGGCTTCTTTTTTATGGACATACAGCATTAAAGACAGCATTAACGAAGGCGGCGAAATAGTTTATTTTGTCCTGTTCTTTTTTGCGGCGGCAACTTTATTGAACGCAAAAAAAAGAATAAATTTTATGGTTTATACATTTACATTTTCAATAAGCATTGCTATAATTTACGGTTTTTTTCAGGGAATTTTTATAAACGCTATTCACTCGCCAAACAGATTAACGGGGCTTATAGGCAACTGGACAGGCTTTCCGGTTCAGGTTTCCTATGGTTTAGTTGTTATAATGGCATATTATTTGATAAATTTTAAAAAACAAAACAAAGGGACGGGCGCTTTTTTGTTCTGGATATTAATATCTTTGGCAGGATTTTTCGATATAGTATTTTCTAAAGCAAGATCCGCATGGATCGGGATTATACCGGCCGTTTTTGTTTTGATGTATTTAAGGTCGAAAAGACTTTTTTGGGCAGCTTTGGTTTTGCTTTTAGTGTTAAATATCGGAATGTTTTCCGTTTCAAAAACATTTAAAAGCAGAATGCTGGCGATGTTTAATCCAAAAATTTATAAAATGGAATTAAAAAATCACGGAGATATAGAAAGCCATCTTGCTTTAATAAAATCAGCATGGACTGTTTTTAAAAGATTCCCTTTAACTGGTGTAGGAGTCGGGGCATTCTCAAAATATTTTGACGAGCATAAAGGGGTTCATTTCCCATGGTATTATAACCCCAAGACAGGGGAAAAACTTTACGACCTGTATGATAATTGGCCGGAAAACGGCTATATGCAAACCTTAGCTGAAACAGGGTTGTTTAGCTTTCTGGCATTGATGTGGCTTTTTTTTCTTGCATTAAAGCAGCCGGTTAAACTTTTCAGGAGTACAGATGACGAATTTAAACGAAAAATAGCCGCAATGACCCTGGGAGTAAGTATTGTTTTTTACGGTTCTTTTGCGGGGGTTTCCAATATGTCTAACGACCAGCTTGCCAACCTCTGGCTTTTTTTCTTAGCTTTATTTGCGGCAGTAAATTTAATGCCCGAGGTAATACCAAAATCAAAAGATTTTCAAAACCAAAACGATGTTATCTCATAGAAGTAAAATCCTTGCGCAATATCTTTATGTTTTATCCGTTATCTTTGTGTGCGGAAGTTTTTTCCTTGCATTTATAACTTATGATACGATAAGTCCTTTAATTATCGGTTATAAGTTATATGGCATAACGGATTATATCTGGCTTTTGATTCCTACCGGCATTATTTTCTATCTACTCCTTTTTGCCTTTGGAATGTATTTGAACTTAAATATTAAGAATTTTAAATCCGATACTGTAAGGCTTTTAGGGATAACGGTTATAGCGATATTTTTAATTTACGCAATTTTATTTATGTTTAAGATAACATATATTTCAAGGCTTTTTATAGGATATTTTGCGGTTTATTCATTTTTATCGCTTGTTTTGGCGGATTACATAGGAAGGAAACTTGCAAAAGGCCTAAAAAGGCGCGGTTATTCCATTAGAAATATTCTTCTTGTAAGCGGCGATGATAGTAATTTTAATGCCGATGTTAAAGAAACGATTGCATCGCAGGAGTACCTCGGGATAAAATTGGTCAAGGAAATAAACAAGGGGGATTTAAATGAGCTGGGGGATTTTGTTTTAAATAATCCGATAGATGAGGTTATATTTGACATTAAGGGTAATGAATTAAGCGGTATTAAGGATACGATACTTTTCTTAGAGGAAAAGGGGATAACGGTTAAAATATTAACCAATTTTATTCCATTTAAAAATTCTAAGGTTTCCTTTGAAAAATTAGGCGGCTTTCCCATTATTTCCTTTTACACGTCTCCGGAGGACGATATACGGCTTTTTGCAAAAAGGGTATTAGATATCTCCGGTTCGATTATTGCCGTAATAATATTTTTTATACCCGCCGTTATTATAGCAGTTTTAATTAAACTAACATCTGACGGCAAGGTGTTATATAAGAGCAAAAGGGTCGGTAAAAACGGAAGGCTGTTTACATTTTATAAGTTTAGAACGATGTATGCGGGAAGCGATGAACTGAGGGAAGAGCTTATAAAAAAGTATAGCAGGGACGGAATAGAGATTAAGATTAAAAATGACCCGAGGCTTACAAAGATAGGCTGGTTTTTACGAAAAACCAGCCTTGATGAACTTCCCCAATTTTATAATGTATTACGGGGCGATATGAGTCTTGTCGGTCCCCGCCCGCCGATGCCCGACGAAGTTAAAAAATATTCGATAAAGCAGAGGCGGAGAATTTCTATGAAGCCCGGAATCACCTGTCTCTGGCAGATCAGCGGAAGAAGCGAGCTAAGTTTTAACGACAGGGTTGAGCTGGACTTAAAATACATCGATAACTGGTCGTTAAAACTTGATTTTATAATTCTTTTGAAAACGGTTCCCGCCGTTTTGTTTGCTAAAGGGGCATTATGAAATACGGCAATAAAGCTTTTGCAAATCTTTTTCTTTTAATTGCATTTTTTCTTTTTATCGGCACTTTTTTAATCAATATATCAAGTATCTGGATATATATACTTCAAAGGGCATCGGAGGCTGCGTTGATTGGCGGGATTGCTGACTGGTTTGCGGTTACCGCCCTTTTTAAGCATCCGTTCAATCTTCGCATTCCTCATACCAATATTATCGAAAACAACAAGGAAAGGCTTATAAATACGGTGAGCAATATGGTTAACGATACATGGCTCGGAAAAAATTTTCTTGGCGCGGAGATAAATAAAATAGATTTTTACGGCATTATTATAAAAATCATAGAAAAAGATAAATATAACAAAAAAATAAGATTTTATTCACGGAAATATCTTATTAAATTTTTAAAATATGTAAAAACCGATAAATTTAATAAATTTGTAAACGGCAAAATCAGTGAGGCTTTAGATGAAAATTTATCGGAAAAGATTGTGAAGGGTATAACATTATTTGTGAAAGGGGGTGATTTCGATAAAACTTACGGCATATTAGCGGGTTATATTAAAAATTATGCAGCCAAATATGAAACGAAGGACATAACAAAAAAGATTATAGAATTGTCATCTATGGAAATAATGAATTCGATAAAAATTTCGGGAAAAAGATTAATAAATGATAATTTTGATAACGCCATAATAAATTTGTGTGATTTTGCAAATATAACCATAGACAAAAACGAATCCTCTTTGAAAAAGCAGATAAGGGAAGTGATTGAAAAATATAAAGACGATTCGGTTATAAAAAAGATTTTTATATTTATTGCACGGGAGACAAATGTTTTGGATGTGGAACTTTTATCGAATGAAATTATAGCAAAAATAAAGAACTTTATTAATGAAATAAGAAATGACCCCTTAAATGATATAAGATTGAATATAAAGGATTATACCTTAAGTATTTTGGACAATCTGGATGAAGAGGTTAAGCATCAAGTATTAAATAATATTGAAACGATTATTCATAAAAATTCCGATAAATTAAAAGATTATCTCTTAAGTTATTTAGATAAGGCGTCAGGAAAGAGATTTATTAAAAGCCGGTTGTTAAGTTTTATAAAATCCGATGGAAATAATATTATAAGCCAATTTAACAAACCAATCAAAAATGGGCTTATGACGGCAGGCTTGAACACCGTTAAGGCAATAATAGAAAATAATAAGTCATACATACTTAATAAAAATTTATTTAAAGAAAAATTTGATTACGGAATAAACTTAATTCAGGATGAGATTTCAAAGAAAAGCGGCGAGATAAATAGTTTTTTTAGGAGAAATACCGTATATGCAATGAAGCTTAACCATTCCATAATCGGAAAACTAGTAAAAAGGTATTTAGAAAGTTTGGACCATAAAAAATTGGTCGGTCAAATAGAATCCAAAATCGGAAATGATCTGCAATATATAAGGATAAACGGAGCATTAGTAGGTTCCATCGTGGGCATACTTATTGCGCTTATCGGTTTGTTTTTGAAAAGCGTCAGGTAAAGTGTCATGGTTCGGAAAAATTATGATATAATGCACTCTGCATCAAAAATCTTTAACGAGGTTTAGAATTATGTCTATATTTAAACGAAATAAGGTGGCGGTGATCCGCTATTCAGGCGCTATTACATCGCAAAGCGTATCGCCTTATATTAATATTTTTAAAAAGATAGAAAAGATTAAATCCATAAAAGGAATAATATTTATAATAGACAGCCCCGGCGGCAGCGCCATACATTCGGAGCTTTTATATTTTGCAATTAAAAGGCTTCAAGAAAAGGGCAAAAAGCTTTACGGCTATCTTGAAGTTTCTGCTTCGGGCGGATATATGATTGCCTGCGCTTTAGAAAGACTGTACGCCCCTTCCTCGGCTATTATAGGTTCCATCGGTGTTATAAGTATGAAGCCTGTGTTAAAAGATATACTGGAAAAGTTAGGTATTGGTTATGAAGTGATTAAAAAGGGAAAACACAAGGATATGTGGCTTTTTACAAGAAAATATTCGGACGAGGAAAGAGCGAGCATTGACGAACTTCAGGAGGATATTTATACGCGCTTCATTGAAATAGTATCGGGCGGGAGAAAAATTCCTCCGGAGGATATTTTAAAACTTGCAACAGGCGAGCTATTTTCATCCAAAAAATCCCTTGCAAACAAATTAATCGATGAAATATCGGACTTCGATAAAGCCCTCGAAGACCTTTGTAAAGAGGTTAATGTCGATCCGTCCAGAACCGTTTATATGAGCATAAAAAAACCGTTTTTTCAAAGAATAATAGGCAGTTCCATCCTTAATGCGATAGAAGATATATATTACAGGGCGATATATTAGCCAACCGCAAGAAGTTTTACCCGCTGCCGAAACCATAAAATCTGTTTACATTTTTAAAAAATAATATTATAATAACTAAAATTTTTTTTAAACCTTTTTAGTTTTAACCCGAAAAAATACCTTAAACATTAAATTTGCGTATAATTAAAGCAATACTTAAAAATAAAACGCCTGTTTAACTTTTTTAAATAAATTTATTTATTAAAAAAATATTGATAACTTTTTGCAATAATATTAATATTTAATCAGGAGGAAATTAATTTATGGGACTTAGCTTAACGAACAAAATTTTAAAAGCGCATCTTGCAAAAGGCGAATTGAAGCCGGGAGAGGAGATCGCAATCAAAATCGACAGGACATTGACCCAGGATGCCACAGGTACTATGGCCTATCTCCAGTTTGAAGCGATTGGCGTTCCAAGCGTTAGAACCGATTTGTCCGTCAGCTTTATTGATCATAACACACTCCAAACCGGCTTTGAAAATGCGGATGACCATAAGTTTTTACAAACTGTTGCCGCAAAGTACGGTATATATTATTCAAAGGCGGGAAACGGGATTTGCCATCAGGTTAATCTTGAAAGATTCGGCGTTCCGGGAAAGACGCTTTTAGGCTCCGATAGCCATACCCCTACGGCAGGCGGCGTGGGCATGATTGCCATCGGCGCAGGCGGACTTGATGTTGCCGTCGCCATGGGCGGCGGGGCATTTTATATGACTGCCCCAAAGGTTGTTTTAGTAAAACTTTCGGGAAAACTTTCGGAGTGGGTTTCCGCTAAGGATGTGATTCTTGAGCTTTTAAAGAGATTAACGGTAAAGGGCGGCGTCGGAAAGATTTTTGAGTATGGCGGAGAGGGCGTTAAAACCTTAACCGTTCCTGAGAGGGCCGTTATCACGAATATGGGCGCGGAACTTGGGGCTACTACATCTATTTTTCCAAGCGATGAAAAAACCCTTGAATTTTTAAAAGCCGAGGGCAGGATTGACGATTATACGCCGCTCGGCGCCGATGAAGACGCCGTTTACGACGAGGTTATAGAAATAGATTTAAGCTCTTTGATTCCCTTGGCGGCTAAGCCGCATATGCCGGATCAGGTGGCCAAGGTTAGCGAGCTAAAAGACATAAAGGTTGACCAGGTTGCTATCGGAAGCTGCACCAATTCTTCTTATGTCGATTTAATGACCGTTGCAAGCGTATTAAAAGGCAAAAAGGTTCATCCCGATGTGAGCCTTGTAATATCCCCCGGTTCAAAGCAGGTTTATGAAATGATAGCCAAAAACGGGGCGCTGGCCGACCTTATAGCATCCGGCGCCAGAATACTTGAATCTACCTGCGGTCCCTGCATCGGCATGGGGCAGGCTCCAAGATCGGGGGCTGTTTCATTGAGGACATTTAATCGTAATTTTGAGGGGAGAAGCGGAACCAAGGATGCGAAAATTTACCTTGTTTCCGTTCAAACCGCCGCGGCTTCCGCATTAACGGGATATATTACTGATCCAAGGACGATGGGCAAGGCTCCCGATATTAAAATGCCCGAAAAATTTGACATAGACGATTCTATGATATTGCCTCCATCGACAAATCCAGATGAGGTCGAGGTTTATCGGGGGCCAAATATTAAACCGCTTCCTGTTCAGCAGAAACTTCCCGAATCTTTAACGGGAAAGGTTCTTCTTAAAGTGGGGGATAATATTACGACCGACCATATAATGCCTGCCGGTTCTAAAATACTTCCGTTAAGGTCAAACATACCCGCAATATCGAAATATGTCTTTGAGTCTGTCGATGCCGCTTTCTCCGAAAGGGCTTTAAAAGAAAAAGGGGGTTTTGTAATAGGCGGGGAAAACTACGGTCAGGGTTCGAGCAGGGAACATGCCGCGCTTGCGCCGATGTATCTGGGGGTGAAGGCTGTTATTGCAAAATCGTTTGCAAGGATTCATTTTGCAAACCTTATTAATTTTGGAATTTTGCCTTTGATATTTGAAAATCCTTCGGATTATGATAAAATAGGACAGGGAGACGAGCTTTACGCACCGAATATTCTAAAAGAGCTTGGCGAGCATAAACCTGTTACATTTATTAATAAGACGAAGAATAACGAAGAGTATAAATTTAAGTATAATTTAACCGGCAGACAGGTTAAAATTATTAAAGAGGGCGGATTGCTAAACGAGACGAAAAATTCAAATTAATTTAACCGTCATTCCCGCTAAAGCGGGAATGACGCACTGCGGTATTTGACGGCATTAACAATTTTAATGTTTGCATCCGAATTCAATAAAAATATTAAAAGAGTTCTTATCTCCTATAAAAAAGACGCCGAAGAAGCATTTAAATCCGCGAACTATGTTTGTGAATTTATAAAAACAAAGGGTATAGATGCGGCGGTGAAGCCAAGTATGAACATAACCGCCGCGGATACCGAAAATGTCGGGCTTGTTGTGGTTTGCGGCGGAGACGGAACCCTTTTGATTACCTTTGGAAAAATTTTTCCTTTAGAAGTTCCCATTATAGGAATAAATTTTGGAAAACTCGGGTTTCTTGTCGAGGTTTCGGAGTCTTTAAGGGATGAGGCGCTTAAAAAGATTTTTGACGGTTCTTTGGAATTTCACCCAAGAATGGCTTTAGATATTAATGTGATAAGGAGCGGCAGATCAATTTCCAAATTCGTTTCGTTAAATGAAGCGACTATCGCAAGGGAAAAAAGTATTCATGCAAGGATTATCGATTTAAGCGTTCATGTCAACGATGTATGGTTGAATGATTTTAGGGCGGACGGTCTCATTATTGCAACTCCAGTCGGTTCTACCGCTTATTCGTTATCAGCCGGTGGACCTATTGTTCAGCCCGATGTCGAGGCGTTTATTCTCACGCCTATCTGCCCGCATACCCTTACAAATAGGCCTGTAATAATAAACCCGTGTGAATTAAAGATAAAAATTGCGCCGCAGGAGCGGAATATTTTTATATCGGCTGACGGAAGAGACGGTATAAAACTTTGCGATAATGATGAAATAATCATCAAAAAACATCCTTCCAAGGTCTATCTTTCCGCATCTTTAAGTCTTAATTATTGGGATATACTGAGATCGAAACTAAATTGGTAAAACAATTTATTTATTTAATTCCCATATGCGATGATAAAAAAGATATATATAAAAAATTTTGCTACGATAGATTTTTTAGAGGTTGGTTTTTGCGAAAATTTAAATGTCTTAAGCGGTGAAACCGGCGCCGGCAAGAGCATTATAATAGAATCCCTCAATTTTTTATTTGGAAAAACAAAAGGAGAGGGCGTCATAAGGACAGGTGAAAAAGAAGGATATGTCAGCGCCGTATTCGATGCACTTAGCAGGAAAATTAAAGCCAATTTGGCGCAGATTTTTGAGGAAAATGGGATAAACTTTGAAGAGGACGAAGATATAATAGTAAAGAGAGCAATCTCTATAAACGGCAAAAGCAAATATTTTATAAATAATGAACCTGTAAATAAAACTGCCGCCGAAAGGTTAGAGGGGAGCCTTGTTAATATCTTCGGGCAAAACGATAAAAGGTTTTTAATATCAAATGACAGCCAGCTGGCTTTTTTGGACGAATTTGCCGAAAATATCAAGCCATTATCGGATATTAAAGGCATATATAACAATATTAGCAGACTTGAAAGCGAAAAGGAAAAAGTTAAGAAAAAAATAGGCGACATATCAAGGATTAAGACCCTTAATGCATATATTATAGACGATGTGGAAAAACTTGAAATTAAATCGGAAAATGATGATATAATATTGCAGGAAGAGCTTAAAAGACTTGAAAACATCAATAGCATAAAAGAATATATCTCCGCATCGATAAATTTAATTGATAATGAAGAATACGGCATACTAAAAAATTTAACCCCGTTAGTATCCAATCTTTTAAAGCTGGCGGATGTCGATTCCAATTTTAAGAAAACGGAAGAATTTAAAAATGCCGAAAGCGCTAAAATTTTAATAGAAGATATACTTTTGTTCTTAGAAAAATATGCAGATTTTGAATTTGATGAACAGAGATTGAGCGAAATCAGATTGAAAATAGACAGAATAATAAGCGCGGAAAATAAGTACTCCGTTGCCGGACTGAAGGAACTTATAGACTTATATAACAAAGCTAAAATCGAGTTAGAAAGCGTTGCAAATCTCGAAGAAAGGGTAGAGGAGCTTGAAAACAACATCAATGGTTTAAAGGACGGGTTTCTTGGCGCGGCAGATGTTTTGCATAAAAGAAGAGCAGACTCCGCTTCCGTTCTAGAAAAAAAAATAGAAACGGAGCTTTCATCTTTAGGGATTAAACCTGTCTTTAAGATAAAATTAAATAAACTGGATTTTAAGGAAGGTTTTTCCGAGACGGGACTCGATGAATGTAAATTTATGTTTTCGGCTAACCCGGGTGAAGACCCGAAACCGCTTTCTATGGTCGCTTCGGGCGGTGAACTCTCCAGACTCAGCCTTTGTATGCTAAAGATTGTAAATGTAAAAAAGGGCTCATCTTCTTTTATATTTGACGAGGTAGATTCCGGAATCGGGGGAGATGTCGCCAATTTTGTAGGAGAGGCGCTTAAAAACATATCTGATGTTAATCAGGTTATTCTTGTTACGCATCTTGCGCAGGTAGCCTCTTTTGCAGGGAGGCATCTTTTTGTTTACAAAGAAGTAATAAACGGAAAAACATATACTAAAATAAGAGAGCTTTCGCCTGAAGAAAGGGTTAATGAAATTGCAAGAATGCTTTCGGGCTATGCAAAAAGCGAAGCTGCAACCGCTCATGCGAAGGAAATCTTAAAGAGGAGAGGTTTTATTGTATAAAACAACAGGCAGGCAGAGGTATGAAAAGAGTGGAAATGTTATATATTATCCATCTAAAGTAAAAATTGAAGTAGATGGGGAGATTTTCGAGATAGTTCTGCGAAAGGCGCTAATGTGCGATGTCAAAGCTCTTTATAATCTTTTCTCGGAATATTCGAAAGCGGGAGAGATGCTCCCCCGTTCAATGAGCGATATATACGAACATTTAAGAGATTTCTATATTGCGGAAATCGAACATTTTGACGAAGAAGATTCGAGCGAAATCGTCGGGGCCTGCGCCTTAACCATAGTATGGGAAAACCTTGCCGAAATAAGGTCGTTAGCCGTTAAAAAGCCTTACACAAGAAAGCTTATCGGGACCGAATTAATAACGAAATGTATCGAGGAAGCAAGATTTTTTAAAATAACGAGAATATTTGCCCTTACTTATAAATCGCAATTTTTTCAGAAATCCGGTTTTAAAATAATAGACAAATCGGAACTCCCGCATAAGATATGGAGCGATTGCATAAATTGCGTTAAATTTCCCGATTGCGACGAGACTGCCGTGATGCTCGAGTTAGATAAATTTAACGGTGTAATTTAATAGACAAAATAAAAACTATATATTATAATATTAAAACATAATACATTATATAAAAAATGGAGGCATTACAAATTGTTTAATATTTTTAGAAGGGAAGGACTGTCCGAAGAAATAGAACAGATTACTCCCGAAGAGGCGCTTAAAAAAATATCGGAAGAGCATACAGGCGGGAAGGCTTTAATAATAGATGTCAGAGAACCGCATGAATTTAACGGTAATTTAGGACATATAGAAAATGCAAAACTGATACCCTTAAGACTTTTACCGTTAAAAATAAAAGAACTGGAACATTCCAAAGATAAAGAGATTATTGCTGTTTGCCATAGCGGCGCCAGAAGTTATTCGGCCTGCACGATGCTTAAAAGGCACGGCTTTAATAAAGTCCGCAATTTAAAGGGCGGCATGCTTTTGTGGAAAAAAAACGGGTTAAAGTCCCATCATATCTAATTAATTTAGTAGCATAGCATAACATAGCATAGACATGAATCATAAAATAGATTCTAAAAGCGGGGATTTTTATGTTTTTGTGGTATCCGACTCTACGGGTGAAACCGCAGAAAAGGTCGCAAGGGCTGCAATTTCACAATTTTCTATTCCGGATGTCCACTTAAAAAGATTTCTATTGGTAGATTCGGAGTTAAAGCTAAGAGAAATCATTACCGAAGCTTCGGAAAAAAAGGCCCTGATTATTTTTACTTTAGTTAAAGACGGCCTTAGAAATATTATGCTTCAGGAGTCAAATGAAAAGGGTATTACGAGCATCGATATTATCGGTCCCGTGTTAAACTCCATTTCATATATCCTAAACCTCTCTCCTGAACGGAAACCGGGATTGATACACCGTGTAAACGATGAATATTTTAGAAGAATAGATGCGCTCGAGTATGCCGTAAAACATGATGACGGACAGAGAATGGACGAGATCAACGAAGCCGACGCGCTTGTTTTGGGGGTTTCTAGAACATCCAAGACTCCTCTTTGCTTATTTCTTGCCCAAAGAGGATTTAAGGCCGCCAATATTCCCATAATAGACGAACAGAGTATCAGCGATGTTATCTATAAAATTCCCAGAGGAAAGATATTCGGCTTAGTTTCGGATGCCGGCAGAATCTCTAATCTGAGAAAAGAAAGATTAAAAAGAATGGGACTTCCCTTTATGGCGGATTATATCTCGAAAGAATCTATAGAAAAAGAACTGGCTCATTCAAAAGATTTATATGCCGAACTAAATGCTTTTGTTATAGATATTACCGATAAATCTATCGAGGAAGCCGCCGCCGATATCATCTCCCACATAAATAATAAATAAAGACTCGCCGAATGCTTGTTAAAAATTTTGTTAAGTAATAAAATAAAATAAATTTAATAAAAGGAATGAATTTTAAATGAATTTTGACGATGTAATTTCATTAATAGACGATTATTCTAAGAAAAAGGGTATAAAATACGGGGTTTATCTTTTTAATTCAAAGGTTTTAAAGATGGAGTCGGAAAATAGTTCGATATCAAATTTTATTAATGCCGAAATAAATGGATTTAATTTAAGATTATTGAATAATAAGAGGATGAGCTTTTCGTATTGTCTGGGGCTTGAAGAGCAAAAGATAAGGGATACTTTTGATAACGGACTATCCTTATTAAGCTTTATGGAAGAAAACGAGTATGCGGATTTAGCCCCTTCCTTACATGAATCGGCCGCCGTTCCGGCACCTGATTTTGAAGAAAAATTGGGAATTTATTCCTCAAAATCAGATAAAATAGATATGGATAAAAAAAAGGGATGCCTGATAGAGATGGAAGAAACTGCGTATTCCTATGATAAGAAAATATACAAAGTCGATAAGCCAACCTATTCCGAGTCATTAACCGCAAAAAGGATTTGCAATTCAAACGGTTTAAATTTATCATCCAGAAAAACCTCTTACGAAGTTTTCTTATCGGTTGCCGCAAGGCAAGGCGCCGACACCGGTTCGGGGTTTGATTTTGATTTTTCCCACGAATTCGATAAACTGCAATTTAAAAAGGTTTCCATGAATGCCGCAAAGAGGGGTGTAGATCAGCTTGGGGCGAGGGTTGTAAGCAGCGGAAGCTATAATATACTATTTGATAATTTTACGGCATCGGAGTTTCTGGGGGTATTAAAACAGTCCTTCTATGCCAATAATGTTTATAAGAAAAAGTCTATTTTGGGGGGGAAGTTAGGCCAAAAGGTTTTTTCGAGCAAACTTAATATTATCGACGACGGGCTTTTGCCGGGCGGGTGGGCGACGGACATATTTGACTACGACGGGATAAATATGCAAAGAAAACCCCTTTGTATTAACGGCGTTATAAATTCTTTTCTTTACGACATAGAATATGCAAATAGATTTAATACAAAATCTACCGGAAATTCCGCTATGCAGTCATATACGCTTCCGCCCGAGGTTGGTTCAACCAATTTTTTTATAGAAAACGGGGAAACCCCGCTCGTCGATATTATTTTGTCGATGAAAGAAGGCATGTACATAAATGAACTTATGGGGCTTCATATGGCCAAACCTTATACGGGTGAATTTTCACTCGGGGCATCCGGTTTTTATATTAAAAACGGTAAAATTGAATTTCCGGTTAAAGGGATTGTCGTAAGCGGCAATTTGCTGCAGCTCTTTAATAACATAGCCGGCATTGCAAACGATATTCGATTTTTCGGTTCTACGGGTTCGCCCTCAATTTTATTTGAAAATATTGAGGTTTCCGGCAAATAAATTATAAAATTCACGGAGCAGGATAAAGTGGCGATTAAGTTATTAAAAAGTATTTTTGGAACAAGCAATCAAAGAGAGATTTCAAAATTAAAACATGTATTAGAAAAGATTAATTCCTTAGAGGTCAAATATTCGGGTTTTACAGACGAGGAACTTAAGGGAATGAGCTTTAAGTTTAAAGAGGAACTTAAGGGGCTTTCAAAAGATAAGCAGGATAAAATATTAGAAGAAATTTTACCAGAAACTTTTGCCGTTGCAAGGGAAGGCGCTAAAAGGGCGTTAAATATGCGTCCGTTTGATGTTCAGCTTATCGGGGGAATGGTGCTGCATTCGGGTAAAATAGCCGAGATGGCAACGGGGGAGGGTAAAACGCTCGTAGCCGTCCTTCCCGTTTACCTTAACAGTTTAACAGGAAGAGGCGTTCATGTCATAACGGTTAACGACTATCTTGCTAAGAGGGATTCGGAGTGGATGGGCAAGGCTTATAATCTTTTGGGTCTTTCCGTAGGCGTAATAACGAATGATTTAGACGACGACGGTAGAAAAAAAGCTTATAATTGCGATGTAACTTACGGTACGAATAATGAATTCGGTTTTGATTATTTAAGGGATAACATGAAGTTTTCTTTAGATGACTATGTTCAGAGAGAGCTTAATTATGCGATTATAGATGAGGTTGACTCGGTATTAATCGATGAAGCAAGGACCCCGCTTATAATTTCCGGCGAATCCGACGAAGCTACCGAATTATATTATAAAGCCGATAAGGCTGTCCTGCATTTGCATAAGGATGCCGATTATACCGTCGATGAAAAGTTAAAAACCGCGATTTTAACAGAAGAAGGGATAGAGCGTGTCGAAAAGGAATTGAATATAAAAAATATTTACGATCCGAGGCATCTTGATGCCCTTCACTCCATAAATCAAGCTTTGCGGGCACACGCATGTTACTTTAGGGATGTGGATTATTTAGTTCAAGATAACTCGGTTGTCATAGTCGATGAATTTACGGGCCGCCTTATGAACGGAAGGCGCTACGGGGAAGGGCTGCATCAGGCGCTGGAAGCTAAAGAACGCCTTAAAGTCGAGGGTGAAAATCAGACTCTTGCCACTATCACCTTTCAAAATTTTTTCAGGATGTATAATAAGCTTGCGGGAATGACGGGAACGGCGGATACCGAAGCCGAAGAATTCAAAAAGATATACAATTTGGATGTCGTTGTTATTCCAACCAATAAGCCTATGATCAGGCGGGATTATACAGATCTGGTTTTTGCCACGGAGGCCGAAAAATTTGACGCCGTTTCGGAAGAAATTATAGAAAATTATAAAAAGGGTCAGCCGGTTCTCGTTGGAACGGTTTCCGTCGAGAAATCCGAAAGGCTCAGCGCCATTTTAAAGAAAAAGGGTATCCCTCATTCCGTTCTAAATGCAAAAAACCATGCAAAAGAGGCGCACATTATTGTCCAGGCCGGCCAAAAAAAATCTGTGACAATTTCAACAAATATGGCGGGTAGGGGAACCGACATTGTCCTGGGCGACGGGGTGGTGGAATTAGGCGGCCTGCATGTCATAGGAACGGAAAGACATGAAGCGAGGCGGATAGATAATCAGCTCAGAGGCAGGTCCGGCAGGCAGGGCGATGTCGGCTCTTCAAGGTTTTATGTTTCGCTTGAAGACGACCTTATGAGGATATTCGGCTCCGAAAGGCTTGCCCCGTTTCTTGAAAGGTTAGGATTAAAGGATGGACAGGCAATCGAACACAAGATGATTTCAAAGGCTATAGAAAACGCTCAAAAAAAGGTTGAAGGACATAACTTCGATATAAGAAAAAATCTTATAGATTACGATAATGTTATGAATAAGCAAAGGGAGCTAATTTATGCTTACAGAAAAAGGATACTCCATACCTTTAATCTTGACGAGATTTATGACGAGATAATATTTGACATTAAATCCTTAGTAGAATCATATTTTGAAAGTTATATTCCCGAAAAATCTCACAGTGAAAATTGGGATATAGACGGGCTCATAGATGTTATTAAAGTTAATTTAGATGTGGATATTCCCTCATTGTTTGCCGGGGTTCCAGAACTAAATATTCGGGATTCTAAAGATAAGGATAAAGAAGCGCCGAAAACGGCTTTAACGGAGAGGTTTAAAAGGCTCGGCAGGGATGAATTGTTAAATAATATTACAGAGCTGATTAAAAAGCAAATCGATTTAAAAATTTCCGGGTTTCCGGAAGAGGAAAGGGTAAACATAATTAAAGCATTATATTTGCAGACGGTTGACGGCCTCTGGAAAGATGCCTTAACATCCTTAGATAGCTTGAAGGAAGGCATCGGGCTCAGGGGATATGCACAGGTAAACCCGTTAATCGAATATCAAAAAGAGGCATACGGATTATTTATTAATATGCAATTCAGAATGAAGGAAGAAGCTATAAATTCTATTATGACCGTCCAACTGGAAGAAAATTTGGCGGCAGGGGATATTTTTGCCGGAGCAGGGCTTTACGGCGGCAACTTGATTTTATCACATGACGGAATACTTCCAGAAAATGAAACAGGACAAAAGCCCATTGTAAAACCTAAAAAGATTGGAAGAAATGAACCATGTCCATGCGGAAGCGGGAAAAAATATAAAAATTGCCATGGAAAAAATCAATAATTTTTTATTTTCGGGTAAATCCTGCGGGTTAAAAAAGAATGGGGATTTGGATGTCGGATTAATGGTATCTAAAATTCCTTTGAGGGTGAGCGCGGTTTTTACAAAAAACAAAATAAAGGCGGCGCCCGTTATTATTTCAAAAAACCATTCCAAAAATATTATTAATGCGCTGATTGTAAATTCCGGAAATGCAAATGCATGCAACGGCAAATATGGGATATTGGATGCCCGCAGGGTTACAAAAGCGGTTTCTAAAGAACTCGGGTTTATGGAAAATAATATTTTTGTATGTTCTACCGGCGTGATCGGAGAAAGGCTTAATGCTTCGCTGATAGAAAATGCGGTGCCGGAATTGGCTAAATCGGCAAGTGCAGGTAAACTTGAGGATTTTGCAAAATCCATAATGACGACAGACACCTTTTTCAAGACGGCATCCAAAGATGTTTTATTAGACGGCGTAAAGTATAAAATAACCGGAACGGCAAAAGGGTCGGGTATGATAATGCCGAATATGGCAACGATGCTCGCATTTATTTTTACCGATATTCCGATTAAGAAAGAATTGGCAGATGTTATGTTTAAAAAGTGTGTCGAAACCTCTTTTAATTCCATTACCGTTGACGGAGACACTTCGACAAACGACACCGCCGCATTCTTTTATCCCGATGCGGAGCAGGGTTCCCATAAATTTTTAATTAAAAAATCGGATGCGAATTACCTGTCGGTGAAAAAAGCCCTTAGCGGGATATGTTTTGAACTGGCAAAAATGATTGTGAAAGACGGGGAAGGAGCGACTAAGCTCATAACGATTACCGTATCGAACGCTTATACCGAAAGCGGGGCAAAAAAAGTTGCTTTTACCGTTGCAAATTCTCCCCTGTTTAAGACCATGATTACGGGAGAGGATTTAAATTGGGGGAGGATAATGGCGGCGATAGGAAGGTCTTCCATTAAGATAAAGCCGAATGATGTCGATATTTATATAAACGATAAAATAATAGTCGAAAATTCCGCCGCCTCTAAAGAACTAAACAAAAATATCGAAAAAACGGTTTTATCCCCGAAGGAAATAAATTTCAAAATAGACCTGAAATGCGGCAAGGCTTCCCGGACGGTTTTGACCTGCAATCTTACGAAGGAGTACATAGACATAAACGCTTCATATAGAAGTTAGCCCTCAAACTTAAATTTATGAAAATACCCGTTTTATATTACCATAAAATAGATTTTCCAAAAAAAAATGCGGTATATAAAGGATTATATGTAACTCCAAAGCAGTTTAAAAGGCAGATGGCTTTATTAAAAATCATGGGTTATAGCGCCATAAAGCCGGAAGACCTTATATCTTTTATAAAAGGGCATAAACTTAGCGTAAAAAAACCTGTATTGATTACCTTTGACGACGGGTACGAAAATAACTTTACCAATGCTTATCCCATATTAAAAAATTTAGGCTTTACCTCTTTAATTTTTATCAGCACGGGATTTATCGGAAAAAAAAAATCCGTACCGGATGAGAGAGAAAGCGCTCCCGAAGATTTTTTAGATAAAAATGAGATTAAGTCGATGTATGATGGCGGATTTTCGATCGGTTCGCACGGTATCAGCCATTATTATCTCGATAAATTAGACGAAGGCGTTTTGATAGACGAATTAACCTTTTCAAAGGCTTATTTGGAAAACCTGTTAAAAACAGACATAAATTTTTTTTCATATCCGTTCGGGGCTTATAATGCTAATGTCATGAGGGCAGTTAAAAAGGCGGGTTATTCAGGAGCATTTACGACGGCAAAAGGCAAGGTAGGCATCGGAGATAACTCTTATGAATTAAAAAGGATAGCCGTTAACGGGTATAACACTATTTTTAATTTTCTTTATAAAATAATTTTCTTGCAATAAAAATGTAAAAATGATAAAAAGTTAAATTTAGTATTTGTAATGTTCGCGTTTTTTATTTTAAATTAACCAAAATCGTACCCGTCTGTCAATGGTGCTTGTTTAACTTATAGGCGGGGAGAAAAAAGCACTTAAGGAGAAGAAATGCCATTTAATGTCACAATTAAGCAGTTATTAGAAGCAGGGGTTCATTTCGGACATCAAACGAAAAGATGGAATCCAAAGATGAGACCTTATATTTATGGGTCAAGAAACGGGATCCATATCGTTGACCTTCAAAAATCTATTTCTTATTTTCAATCGGCATACAACAAGTTGCTGGAAATCGCGCAAGACGGAGGGACGATTCTTTTTATCGGCACAAAAAAGCAGGCAAATCCTATCGTTGCAGAAGAAGCAAAAAGGTGCAATATGCCTTATGTCAATGAGAGGTGGCTCGGGGGCATGCTTACTAATTTTGCCACCATTAAGCTTTCCATCCAAAGATTAAAAGAACTTGAAGGACTTAAAGAATCGGAAGAATTTGCTAAATTTACAAAAAAAGAAATGTCAAAGATGGATAAGGAGATTTTAAAACTTCAAAAAATTCTTAACGGGATTAGAGATGTCGAGAAAATTCCCGATGCCGTTTTTATCGTAGATATTCACCATGAAATAATTGCGGCTAAAGAAGCAAAGAGGCTTGATGTTCCAATTATAGGCGTTGCGGATACAAATGCCGATCCAGCGCTTGCCGACTATTTAATACCTGGAAACGACGATGCTATCAGAGCGATTAAACTCGTTTTGAGTACAATGGCCGATGCGGTCATAGAAGGGAGAAAAATTTACGAAGAAAGATTCAACAAAGGGAAAACAAGCGAAAATATGGCAGAGGGTATCAGCGAAGAAACATTTGCGGTACCCGGCGCAGCGGACGAAGGCTCAAATTCCGGCAACGAAGATGCGGATGTTTCCATCTAAATCAAAACATAATTATGCTTAATAAAGGTTTAATTTTTAAAGTTAAAAGTTAAGAAGGGGGGATAATTGGAAAAATCATCAAACATCGATGCGGGGTTGGTTAAAGATTTGCGTTCAATGACAGGCGCCGGTTTTGTTGACTGCAAAAATGCTCTTATAGAAACTAACGGAGATATAAATAAAGCGGTTGACATATTGAGAAAAAAGGGGCTTGCAAAGGCGCAAAAAAAGGCTAACAGGGAGGCTAAAGAGGGGTTAATTTACTCTTATATCCATGCCGGAGGAAGAATCGGCGTTCTGTTGGAAATTAATTGCGAGACCGATTTTGTCGCAAGGACTTCCGAGTTTCAAGAGCTTGCTAAAAACATTGCGATGCACATAGCCGCTTCAAATCCTCTTTATATAAAAAGAGAACTTGTTTCACCCGAACTCATATCAAAGGAAAGGGAGATATACAAAGAGCAACTTACCGCAATGGATAAGCCGCAAGCCGTTAAAGAAAAGATAGTGGACGGGAAACTCGAAAAATATTATCAGGATGTTTGTTTATTGGAACAGCCCTTTATAAAAGACCCTTCAAAAAACATTGCCGAAATAATAGATAACGAAGTGGCAAAATTGGGAGAAAATATAGTTTTAAAAAGATTTGTAAGATACCAGTTAGGGGAATGAAGTGGGCGGATTCCGGTACAAAAGAATATTACTTAAAGTTAGCGGAGAGGCTTTAGCCGGCGGGAATAAGTGCGGTATCGACCCCGCCGTTATCAATTTTGTTTCCAACGAAATAAAATCGGTGGTAGATTTGGGCGTTGAGGTAGCTATCGTTATCGGCGGCGGCAACATATTCAGGGGGTTTGGCTCGTCGTCAAAAGGCCTTGGCATAGAGAGATCCTCCGCCGATTATATGGGCATGCTTGCAACGGTTATAAATGCGCTGGCATTACAGGCAAGTTTAGAAGATAAAGGGGTTATATCAAGGGTTCAGACGGCTATCGCTATGCAGCAGGTCGCAGAACCTTACATCAGGCGGAGGGCTTTAAGGCATTTGGAAAAAAAGAGGGTCGTCATATTTGCCGCAGGAACCGGAAACCCTTATTTTACGACAGATACCGCCGCTTCTCTCAGGGCAATGGAAATACATGCCGATGTAATACTTAAAGCAACCAGAATAGACGGAGTTTATAGCGACGACCCGCTTTTAAACAAAGATGCGACAAAATATAATAAACTTTCATATATCGATGTATTAAACAAGAATTTAAAGGTAATGGATTCTACATCCATTTCCATGTGCATGGATAATATGCTTCCCATAGTAGTTTTCAATCTGCTGATTCCGGGCAATTTATTAAAGGTTGCCCAGGGTGAACCTATCGGAACCATAATTACAAATCCTTAACTTTTAGCTTTAAATTTAAGGTGAAATTATGAATGAAACAGAGATAGTAAATGAAATAAAAACAAAGATGACCCATGCCATTTCGAGTTATAAAAGCGAATTATCGAGGATTAGAACGGGCAGGGCATCCACAGGGCTTATAGATAGCATCAATGTCGAATATTACGGCTCTGTTTCACCGCTTATAAGGCTCGCCTCTATCTCCATTCCCGATAGCAAGACCATAATGATAAATCCATGGGATATTAATTCGCTTGCAGCCATAGAAAAGGCAATACAAAAATACGACCCGTCGCTAAATCCGTCAAATGACGGTAAAAGCATAAGTATTATAATACCTCAATTAACGGAAGAAAGGCGAAAGGAAATAATAAAGCAATTAAATAAACTTGCCGAGTCTATAAAGCAGGAGATAAGAAATCACAGACGGACTTTTAACGAAAGGATAAAGGCGTCTGAAAAGTCAAAAGAAATATCGGAGGATATGTCTGCCAGATTTCAAAAAAGGATTCAGGAATTAACCGATGGTTTTGTTAAAGAGGTGGATGAAATAACAAAGCACAAAGAAAAAGAAATAATGGCGGTTTAAAATTTCTTGAAATGGTTAAAAAAATAAATTTTAAAAATATTCCAAACCATCTCGCCATTATTATGGATGGAAATGGAAGGTGGGCAAAAAAAAGAAACTTAGACAGGATAAACGGGCATATAGAAGGAATAAAATCTTTAAGAGCCGTTACTTCAGCCGTAATGGAATACGGAATTAAATATCTTACCGTTTACGCTTTTTCCTCCGAAAATTGGCAAAGACCGAAAACAGAAGTAAATTCCTTAATGCTCCTATTGGATGAATACCTTAATATAGAACTTCCGTTTCTTATAAAAAACAAAATCAGGCTTAATTTTATAGGCAATATAGAGAGGATTCCCGAAAATCCGAAAAAAACGCTTTTAAGAGTTATCGATAAGACAAAAGAATGCGACAATTTATATTTAACCCTTGCGTTAAGCTACGGCTCCAGAGAAGAGATATTGGCAGCAGCGGTTAGAATGGCCAAGGATATGAAAAACGGTAAAATTAAAATAGAAGACGCGGATGAAAATCTTTTTTCATCTTATCTGTATTCTAAAGATATGCCAAATCCGGATTTTCTTATTCGAACAAGCGGAGAAAAAAGGGTATCCAACTTCATGCTTTATCAGATTGCTTATGCCGAAATCTACTTTACAAAGACTTTGTGGCCTGATTTTGGCAGGAAAGAATTAATCAGGGCATTAAAAAATTATGAAAAGAGAGTCAGAAGATTTGGAAAAACTTAAGTTCGATTTTAAGAGGTTTATATTCGGCATTCTTTTCGGCTTCGTTATAATCCTTTCTATATTTTTGTTTAATAAACTTGAATTTTTCTTTATCTGCGTTATTTTAATAACATTGTCGGTTTACGAGTTATTTTTGATATTTGACTTAAACGAGTATAAATATTTTATTCTCCCCGAAATTATTTCTATTTTAATTGCCTTTGCTTTTGTTTTTTTAAGCCCGTCCGTATTTGCTTTTGCGGTATTTTTGTCCATTTTTTTGATTCTTTTTAAAAATGTCCTTTTTTTTAAAAATGCCGGCGGCAAAAGCATATTCTTAGATGTATTTTCTATTTTTTACACCGGTTTTTTTATTTCCTATTTATTAAAAATATTCGATATGAATAACGGGAGATTATTGCTAATACTCCTGTTTATTTTAGTTTGGGCGTCCGATATATTTGCGTATTACGGCGGAAGGCATTTTGGAAGGCACAGGCTGTTTTTTTCGCTAAGTCCTAAAAAAACGGTAGAAGGCGCTTTAATCGGACTTTTCCTCGCTATATTAACCGCTCTTGTATTCAGAATTTTTGTAACGGAATACAGAATGTTTACCCTTTTTTCATTTATTGCCGTATCCGCCTTAACGGTAATTTTTGGAATGATCGGCGACTTAACCGAATCTTTAATAAAAAGGGTCGGCGGAAAAAAAGATTCGGGATTTTTAATTCCCGGCCATGGCGGGATTTTGGACAGAATTGACAGCCTGATATTGGCCGCCCCATTTTTTTATTATATCACGCTGTTTTTTTTAAACCATAAAAATTAAATGAAAAATATATTTATTGCAGGGTCCACAGGGTCGATAGGGAAAAGCGCGGTTGAAGTAGCGCTTTCATACCCGGAAAAATTGTCGGTAAAAGCCATAGCTGCCGGGCATTTTACCGGGGAATTAAAAGGACAGATTATTAAGTTAAACCCGTCATATTGCATTCTTTCCTTAAAGGCCGAAATGGATAAGGCAAAATCGGAAATAAGCAATCTGCCTGATATTACAACTAAATTTCTTTACGGCGAAGACAGTTTTAAAGAATTGGTATTTAATGAAGATATTGATGTTATTTTAAATGCGATTAGCGGTTCTTCCGGGCTTATGCTTTCATACGGAAGCTTGAAAGCGGGTAAAAACTTAGCCCTTGCAAACAAAGAATCTATGGTTATGGCAGGGGATATTTTAAATAGAATTGCAAAATTTAATAAGGCGGATATAATCCCGGTTGATTCTGAACACTCCGCTTTATTTCAGTGTTTGCATTGCGGTAATAAGTCCGATTTAAAGAAATTAATTCTTACCGCGTCCGGCGGTCCTTTTTATGATTTACCGAAAGAAGCGTTATGCGGCGTTACAAAAGATATGGCGTTAAACCATCCAAAATGGAAAATGGGCAAAAAGATAACGATAGATTCCTCCACCCTTGCAAATAAAGGCCTCGAGGTAATAGAAGCCCATTATTTATTCGGCGTTGACGAAAAAGACATCGATATTTTAATACATCCGCAGGCTATAGTTCATTCTATGGCGGAGTTTATGGACGGTTCCGTTATGGCTCAAATGGCGCAAGCCGATATGAAGGGACCAATAGGCTACGCGCTTTCTTATCCGGATCGTTTTCATGGTTTAATGAAGCCGCTCAACCTTTCCCAAATTGGAAGACTTGAGTTTTTTGAACCGGATACGCTGAAATTCCCCCTTTTAAATATTGCAAGAGAGGCTTTAAGGGCTGGAAAAAGCATGCCTGCCGTTTTTTGCGAGGCTAATGAATTTTTTGTAAATTCCTTTCTGCGTAACGAGATTTCTTTTACCGATATAGCATCTAATGTCCAAAAGGTCATGGAAAGACACAGTCCTTTCGATATTAATGAAATAGAAGATGTTCTCGAGGCAAAAAAACAGGCGTTTATGATGTCTAAAACTCTTTGAATTCAAGATTAATTAATCTTTTTATAAGTTTTGAAGCCTCATTATATTTAACATCAAAAGGTACATCTATAATAATTAAATCTATTAATTTTAAAATTCCCTTTTTTAAGTAAGTGTTTACCTTTTGTTTTATCATGAAATCCGATAAATTGTGTATTTTTTCTTCCCCGATAGAGGGCGACGGACCTAATTTTTCCTGCTCTTTATACAGCGAAAGAATATCTAAGAGCACCGACCTTAATGTATAAATCATAAACGGATCCGCCTCCATATTTACAAGAAGTTCCGGCAAAACCGAAACTATATTTTCTTCCGACAAATCCTTATTTAAAATATCCTTAATTTTATTTAATTCCATCGTAAAATTTTTTCCAATTTTAATATATTTGTTATATAATAGCACAGATAACAACATAATTTAAATACCTAAAATATCTGTAAATTAAATAAATATGCAATATATTTCAGGGGGCGCTGTTTTATGATAATATTGCCTTATCTGGGTAAGTATCCTAAGATTAACGAAACGGTTTATTTATGCGACAACACGGTCATTATAGGAGATGTCGAAATAGAAAAAGGGTCAAGCGTATGGTTTGGGGCGGTTATAAGAGGGGATGTGAATTACATAAGAATCGGCAAAAATACCAATATTCAGGATAATAGCGTTCTTCATGTGCAGCACGACACGGGTCCGCTTATAATAGGAAACGGCGTCACGGTGGGGCACAATGCTAATCTCCACGGCTGCAAGATTGGAGATAACTGCCTTATCGGCATCGGGGCAATAGTTTTAACGGGCGCCCGCATCGGGAAAAATTGCATAATCGCCGCAGGGGCGGTTGTAAAGGAAAATGCCGTTATTCAGGATGGCTCTCTGGTTGCAGGTGTTCCCGGGTCGGTAAAAAAAAGTCTTGGCGAAATCGAAATAAGTTCTATTAAGGAATCGGCAAATAATTATATAAAGTATGTTAAAAACTTTAGAAGGGGGGTAATTTAATTTGGAGGAGAGTAAGGCATTTTGTATATTCGTAAAACAGGGTTTGGAACGCGGAAGGGTCGGTAATGTTTGCCTCTATTGATATCGGAACAAATACGATACGATGTTTAATTGTTTCTGCAGATAAGAATGTTTTAACCCCGGAATATGTGGATATGAAAATAATCAGATTGGGTGAAAACTTTACAAAAGAGAGAATTATTACAGAGGCTTCTGTCTTAAGATTAAAAGATGCTTTAAATTATTACGCCGAAAAGCTTAAAAGATTTGGAATTAAACCGGATAAAGTTGCCATTACCGGCACAAGCGTTTTGAGAGACGCTCCCAACAGCGCGGAAATATTAGAAAGTATTTATAAAGAATTTGGATTAAATGTCCGTATTCTTAGCGGAGACAAAGAGGCGTCCGTGACGCTTGCGGGAATCGCTTCATGTTTTAAAGATTTAAAGGAATTTTATGCGCTGGATATCGGCGGCGGTTCCACGGAATATTCCTGTTTCAAAAGCGGGCAGCCTTTCTGGAAATATAGCTTGAATATGGGGGTTGTTCATTTAACGGAAGAAATAGTGAAATCAGACCCTGTATCTGCCCATGATTTGTTAAAAATGGAAAAAGAGATAGATAACAGCCTTAATTCATTAAAACAAAGGATACTTAAAAGCGGTTATAAATTTGAGCCTTTAAATTTGCTCGGAACAGCCGGAACAGCGACGACCCTTGCTATGGTCGATCTGGAATTAAAAGGTTATGACAGGCTTAAAGTGCACGGCTATGTTTTAAAAAAAGAAAATGTCCTAAAGATTTACAAAAAATTTATAGAAAAAAAGGCATATGAAAGACTTAATATAACGGGGGTTGAAAGCGGAAGAGAGGACCTTGTTTTAGCAGGAACCGCTATAATGCTAAAAAGTATGGATTTTTTTGAAGCGGATAAGCTTACCGTTTCGGAATGCGGGTTATTGGAAGGGCTTATAGCGGCGGATATATAAAAATTATCAAAGGGGACAGATTTTAAATCTGTCCCCTTGTCTAAATAAATAAGGATGTTGAGCCGGCTGTATGCCCGGGATTATTAAAAAGGGGGAAGTAAAATGAAGGAGATTATTAAAGAAGCGTTAAGTTTTGACGATGTTCTCATAGTTCCCGATTACTCCGATATTCTTCCAAAAGATGTCGATTTAACAACCAAATTTTCAAGAAATATAAATTTAAACATTCCATTGGTCAGCGCGGCAATGGACACGGTTACGGAAGCAAAAACCGCAATTTCTCTGGCTCGCGAAGGCGGAATCGGTGTAATTCATAAAAATTTAACGGTAGAAGAGCAAAAGATCGAGGTCGATAAGGTAAAAAAATCCGAAAGCGGGATGATTACCAACCCTGTGACGGTTAATCCCGATGATAAAATATCCCATGCCCTCGACCTTATGAAAAAATATATGATTTCGGGCGTTCCGGTAATAAAAGGAACTAAACTCGTCGGAATACTTACGAATAGGGATTTAAGATTTGCCGTAAATTTAGGCGAAAAGATAGATAAGGTTATGACAAAAGAAAACCTTGTTACGGTACCCGTGGGGACTACATTAGAAGAAGCAAAAAAAACCCTGCATGAAAAAAAGATAGAAAAATTACTTGTTGTGGATAAAGATTACAATTTAAAGGGTTTGATAACGATTAAAGATATAGAAAAAATTAAAAAATATCCCAATTCGTGCAAAGATTCGCTTGGAAGGCTCAGGGTTGCCGCAGCCGTCGGTATTTCCAAAGACACGGAAGAAAGGGTTAGCGCGCTGACAAAAACCGAAGTAGATGCAATCGTTATAGATACCGCTCACGGGTATTCCAAAGGCGTTATAGAAATGGTAAAATATTTAAAAAGGCATTATAATCTGGATATTATTGCGGGAAATATAGCCACGATTGATGCAGCGGAAGCCCTTGTTAAGGCGGGTGTTGACGCCGTGAAGGTTGGAATAGGGCCCGGTTCCATTTGCACCACAAGGGTTGTTGCGGGGGTCGGCGTCCCTCAGCTATCCGCAATAATAGATTGCTCAGAGGTTTATAATAAATATGGTGTTCCCGTAATATCGGACGGGGGCATTAAATTTTCCGGCGATATCCCAAAGGCTATTGCCGCGGGGGCCAGCAGCGTGATGATAGGAAACCTTTTTGCGGGAACGGAAGAAAGCCCCGGTGAAACGGTGATTTACCAGGGTAGAAGCTATAAGGTTTATAGAGGCATGGGTTCTCTGGGTGCAATGGTAAGCGGCTCAAAAGATAGATATTTTCAATCCCATATAAAAGAAGAATCAAAATTTGTCCCCGAAGGAATCGAGGGGAGAGTGCCGTATAGAGGGACGCTTTCTGAGGCGGTTAATCAGTTAATCGGCGGATTGCGGGCTGGAATGGGATATTGCGGCGTTCACTCTATAGAAGAACTTAGAACCAGAACAAGATTTATGAGGATAACTTCATCGGGTCTTAAAGAAAGCCATGTTCATGATGTCATAATTACAAGGGAAGCGCCCAATTACAGGCTCGATTAATTTAATATGGAAAAAGTATTTTCTAAAATTCTAATAATCGATTTTGGGTCTCAATATACCCAGCTTATCGCAAGAAAGATAAGGGAAAGCGAAGTATATTGCGAAATATATCCTTTTAATTCATCCTACAAAAAGATAAAGGATTTTAAACCGGATGCAATTATACTTTCCGGCGGCCCGTCATCCGTTTATGACAGCGGCGCCCCTTTTATAACAAAGGAAATATTTAATATCGATGTCCCTTTTTTGGGGATTTGCTATGGTATGCAAATTATGGCGTATCTCCTCTCAGGGGAGGTTAAGCCCGCAAAAAATAGAGAATATGGACATTCAAAACTCGCTATAATAAAAGAAAGCAAGCTATTTAAGGGGTGTGAAAAATCAAGCCTTGTATGGATGAGCCACGGGGATATTATCGTAAAAACTCCGCCGGACTTTGTTGTAACCTCTCAAACCGAAAATTGTTCCGTTGCTTCATTCGAAAACAGCGAAAGAAAACTTTACGGACTTCAGTTTCATCCCGAGGTTGCGCATACCGCTTGCGGACGGAAAATATTAAATAATTTTCTATTTAATATCGCAAAAGTTAAAAAAACATGGAAGCTCGAAGATTTTATAGAGAATAAAGTGAGGGAGATTAGGAATCTTGCAGACGGTAAAAAAGCTATATGCGCCCTTTCGGGAGGAGTTGATTCCACCGTTGCCGCCGTTCTCGCAAATAAAGCCATAGGGGATAAACTCAGGTGTATATTTGTTGACAACGGTCTTTTAAGAGAAAACGAGGGAAAAGCCGTTATAAAGTTTTATAAAGAAAATTTAAAATTAAATGTAAAACTTGTAAATGCATCTAATTTATTCCTAAAAGCATTAAAAGGGATTGAAGATCCCGAAAAGAAAAGAAAAATTATCGGAAAACTTTTTATAGAGATATTCGAAAAAGAGGCTAAAAATATAGCGGATGCGGGTTTTCTTGTGCAGGGGACGCTGTATCCCGATGTTATCGAATCCGTCAGGGTATTCGGCGCTTCAAGCATTATTAAAAGCCATCATAATGTCGGCGGCCTTCCAAAAAAATTAAATTTAAAATTAATCGAGCCGCTAAGGGAATTATTTAAAGACGAGGTTCGCATAATAGGAAAGAATCTAAGGATTCCCGCGGAAATTATTAGCAGGCAGCCGTTTCCCGGTCCGGGACTTGCCATAAGGATAATCGGGGATGTCGATAAAAATAAACTTAACACATTAAGGCAAGCCGATACCATTGTTACGGAAGAGATAAAAAAATCTGGATTAGAAGGTAAGGTTTGGCAGTCTTTCCCTGTGTTAATTCCGGTTAAAACAGTCGGCGTTATGGGGGACAAAAGAAGCTATGAATCCCTTATAGCGCTTCGGGCAGTGAGTTCGTCGGACGGCATGACGGCAGATTTTGTGAAATTGGATTACGATATTCTAAGGACGATTTCGGCGCGGATAATTTCTGAAGTAAAGGGAATAAACAGGGTGGTTTATGATATTACATCAAAACCTCCTTCGACGATAGAGTGGGAGTGATAAAAAAATAATATTATGGATAAATTCGTTCATCTTCATTTACATTCGCATTACAGTCTATTAGACGGCGCTATTAAAATCGACGATATTATAAGCAAGGCCATAGAGTTTAATATGTCCGCCGCGGCAATTACAGACCACGGGAATATGTTCGGCGCTATCGAGTTTTATGAAAAGGCATTAAAAAAATCCGTTAAACCCTTGATCGGGTGCGAAATGTATGTTTCAAGATCGGATATGACGCTTAAAAATTCAAATGAAAAATTATATTATCATTTAATTTTACTTGCCAAAAATGAAGAAGGGTATCAAAATCTTTCGAGGCTTATATCGAAATCTTATACCGACGGCTTTTATTATAAACCGAGAATAGATAAAAATATTTTAAAAGAAAACCATAGCGGCTTAATTGCGTTATCCGCCTGCTTAAAGGGGGAAATACCTTATAATTTAATTCAGGGCAAAATGGATTTGGCAGAAAAGAGCCTTCAATATTATTTGGATATGTTTGGCGATGATTTTTATTTAGAAATGCAGATGCAGGGCATAGAAGAACAAAAAAGGGCAAATGCCGGAATAGTTGAATTATCCAAAAAATATGGCGTTCCGCTTGTGGCTACCAATGACTGCCATTATCTTTTGAAAGACGATTACGAAGCCCACGATGTTCTTTTATGCATACAAACCGGAAAAACGGTAGAAGACAAAGACAGGATGAGATTTTCTACAAAGGATTTATATTTTAAATCACAGGAAGAAATGATAGATATGTTTAGCGAGTATCCTGCCGAAGCCATTTCTAACACAAAAATAATAGAAAGCAAATGCAATTTTTCTTTTAAACTTAAAGAAGGCCATCATTTTCCGCAGTTTATAATCAAAGCAAATAATGATGGCAGCGCAGAACCCTGCATGTCTATACTTGATTTTTTTGAAAAAAAAGTAAAAGAAGGATTTGATGAAAGATTTATAAAGAATCCGACCGCAGTGGCAAAGCAGTCATACTTAAACAGTGCGGAAGCCTATGAAAAAAGATTGGATATGGAGATAGAAGTTATTAAAAAATCTAATTTTGCAGGATATTTCTTAATAGTTTCCGATTTTATCAGGTATGCAAAGGATAATGATATTCCCGTTGGACCCGGAAGGGGTTCCGCCGCAGGGAGCCTTGCGGCATATTGTCTAAAAATTACGGACATAGATCCGATTCAATATGATTTAATGTTTGAAAGATTTCTTAATCCAGAGCGAATCAGCATGCCCGATATAGATTCCGATTTTTGTATAAACGGGAGGGATGAAGTAATCAAATACGTTTCCAGAAAATATGGAGAGGAAAATGTCTCCCAAATAATTACATTTGGAACAATGCAGGCAAAAGCCGCCATAAGAGATACAGGGAGAGCGCTTAATATGCCTTATGCCGAGGTCGATAAAATAGCCAAGCTTGTTCCGAACACGCTTGGCATTACACTCGAAGAAGCTGTCAAAGAAGAGCCGAAACTTCAAAATTTAATAAATACCGATTTTAAAGTTAAAAAATTAATAGAGATAGCCAGAAGGCTTGAGGGGCTGGCAAGGCACGCCAGCACGCACGCCGCCGGCGTTGTAATATCCAATAAACCTATTCTTCATTTTATGCCTTTATATAAGGGTTCAAAGGAAACCGATGTTATAACGACTCAATATACGGGGCAAGATTTAGAAAAACTGGGATTTATCAAATTTGATTTTTTGGGTTTAAAAACTCTTACGGTAATGAATGAGGCTATTAAGCTTATAAACGGTAAAAAAACAGGGCAGTCCAATAAACATGCCGACATGGAACATCCCGCCCCGCCTGCGTCCCCTGCCCCAATACGGGAGGAGAACGATTTTAACATATATGATATAGATCTAAACGATCAAAAAACATATAAGCTTTTATCTTCGGGAGACACTACAGGGGTATTTCAGCTTGAAAGTTCCGGCATGAAAGAGTTGATTAAAAAATTAGCCCCCGAATCGTTTGAGGATTTAATCCCTCTTGTTGCTTTATACAGGCCCGGGCCGCTCGGGAGCGGGATGGTTGACGATTTTATCAATGCAAAGCACGGAAGGGTTAAAATACGCTATATCCATCCTTTATTAAAGGACATACTGGAAGGCACTTACGGCGTGATACTCTATCAAGAGCAAATAATGAGAATAGCGACATCCCTTGCCGGATTTTCTATGGGAGAGGCGGATGTTCTAAGAAAGGGCGTCGGCAAGAAACAGGCCGAACTTATAAGCCAGATGAAAGACAAATTTATTAGCGGGTGTGAAAATAAGGGAATAGATAAAAACAAAGCGGAAAAGATTTTTTCGTTAATTACGAAGTTCGGCGAATACGGTTTTAATAAATCACATTCGACGGCTTACGCATATATCGCATATATGACTGCCTATTTGAAGGCAAATTATAAAGAGCATTTTACGGCAGCCCTTTTATCGAGCGAAATGTCCAATACCGATAAACTGGCAAAGATAATCAATGAAGCAAAATCAGGTTTCTATAGCTGTGATATATTACCTCCTTCGGTTAACTATTCGATGGAAAGATTTACGATCGTCAGCAGCAACGGTAACGGGCTTGCAATCAGGGTAGGCCTGGGAGCCGTTAAAAATGTCGGCAAGTCCGCGATTGACTCCGTTTTGCAAATACGGCAAGACGGTTTATTTAAAGACCTGCTCGATTTTTGTTCAAGGGTCGATACAAGAAAGGTGAACAAGAGAACGATAGAAAACTTAATAAAAAGCGGGGCTCTCGATATAAGCGGGGAATCCCGAAAATGGATGCTGGACAATCTCGAAAGCGTGATGGGAGAGGCTAATTTTCTGAGGGAAAAAAGAAACTCCGATCAGTTTGAACTCCCTCTTTTTTTGGGAGAAAATATTGAAAATGGAGATGGGGACGGAGGCGCGGTTTTTAAGACGGAGGATAAGAAAGATGATAAAAAATCGGTGCTTGCTTATGAGAAAGAGTCTTTAGGATTTTATCTTTCAGGGCATCCTTTAGACGGATATGAGGAAAAAATTAAACTTATCGGCGAAGGTTCGGTTGCGGAGATTGTAAACAAATATTTAAGTTCGGGGGGGAAAACAAAAGATGAGGCATATGCAATCTGCGGGGTTATAAATCAGTTAAAGATTCACAAAACTAAAAATAATGAAAAAATGGCTTCGTTTGTATTAAATGATAAAAATTTGAATGTTCAGGTTGTATTTTTTCCCAAGAATTACTTAAAATACGAAGACATTTTTGATACAAACGAACCGGTGGTTTTGACGGGAAGGATTGATTTCTCCGGATTAACGGCAAATAACGGCAACGAGCGAAACGGGATTGCCGCAGGGGTTTTGGCTCAGGACGATATAGACGATAATTTTGACGAAGAAAATTATAAAGGCGCTGAAGCCCGGCGGACATCAAATGATAAAATAGGCAATATAAGCGACGGGGATATAGAGCTTAACATTAAAATTATCGGAGAAAAGATTGAGTTTTTGGATAGCTATAAAATTAAACAAAAGAATAATATCGATATGCCGGCGGTAAAAACTAACGGGACGCAAGTTCAGCCATGCCCGATATGCGTTATCGAAATAACCGAAAAAGAAATCCCGCATGATAACGATGCATTAAGGAACTTTTTGGCTGAGTTAAAAGATATGCTATATAATTCAAAAGGGAATAATAAGGTAATTTTGAAGGCGATGGGTTATGAGGTTATTTTAAACGGTAATATTTCGGTCGATAAGGAATTGCTTAAATCTAAACCATTATGCAGGTATTTGAATATTGCATAGCTAAAATAAATAATAAATCTAAAATAAAATAATAATATTTTATTTTTATAACAAACGGAATTCATTTATGGCATTACAGTATCTTGATTTTGAGAAGCCGATAATCGAATTAGATCAAAAAATAGAAGAGCTTAAGACCTTTAATCTTAGCGGTATTACAAATGTTGACGATGAGATAAAAAATCTTGAATCCAAGCGGGATAAACTTATTAAAGATATATTTAAAAATATCGGCAACTGGCAGATAACCCAGCTATCTAGACACCCCTTAAGACCGTACACCCTTGATTACATAGAGCTGATAACGGAAAATTTTACAGAGCTTCACGGCGACAGGCTTTTTATGGATGATAAAGCAGTCGTCGGCGGCTTCTGTTTTATTAAAAGCAATAACGGCGGTTACAGGCAAAGAGTATTGATAGTAGGACATCAAAAGGGGCGCAATACCAAGGATAAGATGTGCAGAAATTTTGGCATGCCTCATCCCGAAGGTTACAGGAAAGCGCAAAGACTCTTTAGATTGGCCGAAAAATATTCTATTCCGATTATAACCTTAATAGATACCCCGGGGGCTTATCCCGGACTTGGAGCCGAGGAAAGAGGGCAATCTGAAGCCATCGCAAAAACAATTTATACTTTGTTAAATGTCAAAGTGCCTGTTTTATCCATTATCATAGGCGAGGGCGGAAGCGGCGGAGCGCTTGCTTTTGGAGTCGGCAACAAGGTATTGATGCTTGAATATTCGGTTTATTCGGTAATATCTCCCGAAGGATGCGCCTCGATATTATATAAAGATGTTTCTAAAACCGAGGAGGCATCCAATTCGCTAAAACTTACCGCAAAAGATCTTCACGGCCTGAAGGTTATTGACGGCATTATTCCTGAACCGCTTGGCGGGGCGCATAAAAATAAGATATTAGCTTCTAATAATGTAAGAAAGGCTATTATTGAAAACCTTGATTACCTTAAAAAATATGACGGTGAAACCCTAAGAAACGACAGGATCCGGAAATTCACGGAATATTAAAGTTTCGAAGAAACTTCACGAGATACCGGCTCCTGCGAGTCCATCTTCGCATGTCGAAGATGCGGGAGCCGGTGCCGAAGACGTAGGGGAGCGAAGCGGTAATTATCCAAATTAGGTATTTAGGGATTAAATATTAATTGAAAAACGGTTAAATGTATGATATAAACTTACACTATACTAATCATTATAAAATAAGCAAACATAAAATTATAGATTTAATATAATTTAAATGGAACATTAGAAAAATTTAATTTATTTAACGATGGTAGAATATCCGGATATTGCCTATTTTATTTCAAAAGACCTTATTTCTAAAAGTTCGATTGAGGAGATTTATGAAAAAATAGCCATTACGGCTGACACCTTTATAAAGTGCAATCTTGTTACCATATTTATGCTCAGCGAGGAGACCGAAACCGTAAAATGCATTAAATTTTATCGGGACGGCAAATTTATACAAAAGGATTTTGAAGTAATGCTTGGAGAAGGAATTATAGGTTCCGTCGTGGAAAACGGAGAACCCTTAATAAGCAAAGACCTCAAGTTCGACTTATCGGATATATATTATGAATTGGAAAAGCAGTTTTCGGGAATGGCTTCTATTTTAAGCGTACCTATATATGCGGGTTCATTGGTTTTAGGCGTTCTAAATGTATATACGGGAACCCCGTACGAATTTACCGAAGAAGAGATTGAAATAGCCAAATTTATAGCCTTAATGGGCGGGGTTTTTATATACAGTCTCACCTTATACGAAAATGCGAATTTCTTATACTTAAGGCAAAAAGAGGAAAGCAGGAAGGTGGAAAATATGCTTGAGGTTTCGAGGCTTGTTTCCTCATCTTTGGACATTGCCAGCGTTCTCGACCATTCCGTTAAAAGCTTGATGAGCTTCACCAATACAAGTATGTCTCTGGTCTATTTTAAAGATGAAGCGCAAATCTTGCCCTGTTATGAATTTTTTAACTGCAATATGAAGGGATGTTCAATTTACGGCGGCTCCATAAATTGTTATACCCTTGCCAATTTCGAATGTCCATTTGTAAAATGTCCGCCTGAAAGCAAAATATTGCAGAAATGCGTTGAGTGCCCTTATTTACTTGATATAACCCTTAAATTATTCAAAAGTTACGCAATAGAAGAACATCAAAACATTAAGGCCTCTTTTAAATTAAAAGAATATTCCTGCTCAAAAAGTTTAAACACGGGCTACCCCGCCATAGTTCATTATAAGCAGGGCAAAGATAACCTGGAAGGCGGTATGTTTAAAAATATTCATAAACAGACATTTCTTGCAATACCTATTAAGACGGATAAAGATTTTCTGGGAATAATATTTCTTTTTGACTATAAAGAGATTAATTATTCTGTTGAAACAGTGGATTTTATATCCAGCCTTGCAGGCATAATCTCGGTTGCGATTTCAAATGCGCAGATGGTGGATTATATCGAAGAAACCCATTTTGGCGCTATAAACTCGATATCCGAAGCCATTGAGGCGAGAGACGCATACACAAGAACGCATGGCGACAGATTGATTAATTACGGAATAGAGGTTGCCAAGGAGATCGGTTTGGGCGAAAACGAGATTAAAAATATAAGATATGCGGCAGCGCTTCACGATGTCGGCAAGATAGGAATAAAAGACTCGATATTAAATAAACAGGGAAAGCTGACCGATGAGGAATACGCAGAAATGAAAAAACATCCGGAGATAGGGTATAATATGCTAAAAAAGATAAAATTTTTAACCCCTATCGCAAACGAGATATTGCACCATCAAGAAAGATATGACGGCAACGGCTATCCCGATAAACTAAAAGGCGAAGATATACCGATTATTTCAAGAATAATTGCCGTTATCGACACATTTGACGCTATGACTACCGATAGGCCTTATCGAAAAGCTCTTCCTCTTCAGGCTGCGTTAGACGAGCTGAAAAAAAATTCGGGAACTCAATTTGATCCAAAAGTGGTAAATGCGTTTCTGAAAGTTGTCAATCAAGATTTAAACCCGCTAAAAGAAAGTTCTGCAGGACTTCGTGAGACTGAATGAAAAATATTAATTTTGCAGGCTTTGCCAAATGTTTTATGATACAGGGAACAACAAGTTCCGCGGGAAAAAGCGCTTTGACGACCGGTTTTTTGAGATATTTTTCGACGGAAGGCTATAACTCATCTCCCTTTAAATCCCAAAATATGTCTTTAAACAGTTTTGTTACGGACGACGGCTTTGAGATTGCGGCTTCTCAGGCTGTTCAGTCCGAAGCAGCTTTTAAAAATCCTATAAGGCAGATAAATCCTATTTTAATAAAACCCTCGTCCGATTATAATATGCACTTAATTGTGGAGGGAAAGTTCCATGGGAATATGGATTTTAATAATTATAACAAGAAAAAGAATTATTTCCTTAAAAAGGCTAAAGAAAATTTTGAGTTTTTAGCCCGGAATAACGACCTGATAATACTTGAAGGCGCAGGAAGTCCTGCAGAAATAAATCTGTTTAAATTTGACATTGCAAATATGGGTTTTGCCGAACTTTACGGCATTCCCGTAATTTTGGTTGCCGACATTGAAAGAGGCGGCGTTTTTGCCTCTATTTTTGGAACGGTTAAGCTGCTTCCGTTAAAATGGAGAAAACTAATTAAAGGTTTCATTATAAATAAATTTAGAGGCAATTTAAAAATTCTGGACCCGGGGATAAAATCCATTGAATCAATGCTTAAAATTCCCTGTCTGGGGGTTCTCCCCTATATTAAAGATCTTCGTCTGGAAGCCGAAGACAGCCTTAATTTAATAAACCAAAGCCATTCGTGGGACGGGAATTTAAATAATCCGGCTAAATCTTGTAAATTAAGGGTAGGAATTGTTCATTTGGACCATATATCTAATTTTAATGAATTTGACCCGCTTTTTTTTGACGACAGGATAGATGCGCGATTTTTTAAAGAGTCGCCGGATCGGCTGAATGAATTTGATATGATAATTATTCCAGGCACAAAGTCCACTATTAGCGATATCTTAAGCATGAAGAAAACCGGAATTTTTGACTATATCAAAGATTTCGAAAAATACGGCGGCGTTATCATGGGGATATGCGGCGGTTTTCAAATGATGGGGAAACGGATTAAAGACCCGTTTCATATCGAGTCCGAAATAGATGCAACGGACGGGTTCGGTTTTTTCGACATAGAGACCATAATAAAAAACGAAAAAAAGGTTTTAAACCAGAGATACCTGCTTAATTCAAAAAACGGCCGGCATGGAGGGGTTGTGAGCGGATACGAAATACATAACGGGAGAACCTTTTTTGGCGAAGGATATTCGGGTGAAAATATTTACACAGGCTTGTTTGAACCTGCCGAAACTTTAGATAGTCCCTCTTCCGCAGAAAATGGTATTTTATCGATAGATAAGAAAAAAATAGGCACATATATTCACGGATTATTTGGAAATGGGATATTTACAAATTTTGTAGTGGATATTGTCAAAGAAAATAAAGGCGAGGCTTACAATTGTAATATAGAAACGGACTCTTGCTCTTACGACGCGGTTAAAAATCGCAATTATAATTTATTATCCGAAAACATAAGCAAATACATTAACATAGGTTTAATAAAAGATTTTGCCGGAATTTAATTAATTTATATTTTTGATTCGTAAAAGAATTTTTTAGAAGAAAGATATGTCCCAAAAAACCCCGATACTAAAGCTATTATAAAAATTAAAAAGATCTGCCGGCCGCTTAAGAATACTATGCCTATATGAAAATAGGCTAAGAAATCGCTAAAATGATAATATAGAAATATTTTAAATATCACGAAAAGCAGCAGGATAGACAAGCAAAAAGATAGGATCGTTCCAATTTCTCCTTCTATAAACATCGGAATTCTAATATAATTATTAGTAGCGCCTATCAACTTCAATATCTCTATTTCGCTTTGTTTTCTTAATATGACTAGTTTAATGGCGCTGTAAGATATAAATATCGATAATATAAATAAGAATAAAAATATAATGAGCCCTATAACCTTTGTAAAAAACATAAATTGAATAATTTTATCTTCCAGTAATTTATTATAATAAACAATACCGACGCCTTTAAATGTTTTTATCCGCAAATAAATATTTGATAGAAATATTTTGCTGATAGCATCTTTTTTAAATCTTATTTTTATAAAGGAAGGTAAAAAATCGGGATTTATATTTTTTAAAACGGAGTGTATATGGCTTACTTCGCGTTCCAGAAATTTTAGCGAGGATTTATGGCTGTAATAATGAATGTTTTTTATCCCCTTAATAGTTTTAATATACTTCACAACACTGTCTTTTTTTGTCCCATTTTTTAGAAATACTATCATTATGTTGTTTTTTTGAAAAAGCCGCATATAATTATAAATATTCCCATAACAAAGAAGAAAAAACAGCATTATGAAGTATGAAAAAGACATTATCGCAAAGGCAAACAGGTTTCCCGCGATATTGGATTTAATGTTTAAAAACGCTATCTTAAAATAATTTATCAGGTAGCTAACTCTTTGTGATATCAATTGTGCGAGCCCTTCCCATTCTTATAAGATTTTTATCGTGCGTGGCTAATATTACGGTAGTCCCTTTATTGTTAAATGATTTTATTATATCGATGATAATTTTGGATGTGTCCTCATCTAAATTACCCGTAGGTTCGTCGGCAAGCAATACTTGAGGGTTTTGAACCAGAGCTCTTGCTATGGCGACCCTTTGCTGCTCCCCGCCGGATAAACTTAATGGATATTCATCTTTTTTTATAAATAATTCGACGGCCTTTAATATTTCCGTAACATTTTTAACGATTACATCCCCAAAAATGCCCGAAACCTCAAGCCCCAGAGCTACATTCTGAAAAACGGTTCTGTTCGGAAGAAGTTTAAAATCCTGAAACACGAAACCGATTTTTCTTCTTAAGAACGGTATGTCTTTCGGCTTTATATTTTGAAGCTCCGTATCCATAAATTTTATAGCCCCGTGGGTGGGTTTTTCAAGGGCTATCAGCATTTTTAAAGTTGTAGTTTTACCCGCGCCGGAAGGTCCGGTTATAAAAATAAATTCGCCCTTATTAACATTAAAATTCAAATCTCTTAATATATAATTCTTGTCGTAAGATTTATATACATGATTAAATTCAATCAATATTTTACTCCCATCATTTTATCTATATTCTGCCTGAATGTAGCGGCCGTTTCTAACGGATTTACGGAATCAGAAACGGCGCTTATAACTGCGGCGCCTTTTACGCCATATGCAGCCAACTCTTTAATATTATAAGTATTTATGCCGCCGATAGCAATAACGGGGATTTTTACATTGCGGCAAATTGTTTTTAGAATTTCGGGACTCATAATGTTTCCGGCGTCTATTTTAGAAGAAGTGCCGTAAACAGGTCCCGCTCCGATATAATCCGCTCCGTTATTTTGAGCATCCAGCGCCTGTTTTAGATTGTCCACGCTCACGCCGACAATTAAGTTTGGATAATTTTTTTTTATCATTGCTAAAGGAAAATCATCCTGTCCGATGTGGACGCCGTCCGCCCCTGCGCAGGCCGCAATATCCGGCCTATCGTTCACAATGAACAGCGGTTTTCTGTCAGAGCTAAATTTATTTAAAAGGTTTTTTATGTACAGAGCCGCATAGTAATTATCTCTGGCCGTCAATTTTTTATTTCTCAGCTGCAATACATCGGCATAGCTTTTTACGGCTATTCTTGACAATTCACCCAAATATGTTTTATACTCGGTTATATTGAAGTCCTTAGTTATTATTTGAAAATTAAATCTATTCATATTATCGTATTATAATATAATATTATAAAATTTTTTATAATATTATATTAATTTTAAAATGCTTAAATTTAAATATGATTATAAATTTTTCTTGACAAAAGGTATAGCTAAAAATAGAATAAAAATTGTTAAAGGAGGTGATAAATTTTGAAAAAGCTTACAGTATTAGTTTTAGGAATGTTTTTAGTTGTGTCAACCTTAGCATTTTCCGGTTGCGCAAAAAAACCAGCCCCTAAAGCACCTGCGGCACCGGCAGCCCCTGCAGCTCCTGCAGCACCGGCTAAGAAAGCGGCACCGGCTAAGAAAGCGGCACCGGCTAAAAAAGCTCCGGCGGCTCCTGCAGCACCAAATGCAAAGAGTTAAGGTTTAGAACTTAAAATTTTTATCCCGCCTTCCCGTTCGTTTACTATATAAAATGGAAAGGCGGGTTTTTAATTTACCTTTTCGATGAAAGAAACTATTTTTTTATTTTTAGTCATTTTTTTTACCCTTCCGCACCCCGCTTACGCCATAAGCCGTTCAGATAAAATTATTTATCAAAAATATCCGGCTATAATAAAAAAACTTGCTTTATATAAAAAGGAATTTAATTTTTTGTCGTTAAAAATTATTAAAAAAAGAAAAGATATAAGCGACTTAAAGAATAAAATCGATATTGCCCGGCTTAAAATAAAACGGCTAAAAGGAAAGATTAATAAGGATAATTTAATTTTAAGGAAATTGATAAGCAAGATATTTATTATTCAAAGAGATAAAGATGCTATAAGATTAACCACCATAAAGGACAGCACTAATTCTTTCATAACTTTTTATCAGTTAAAAACGGTTTTGAATAAGGAAAAGCTTAAATTGGCTGCGTTAATAGCCCGCAGGAATAGATTCTTAAAAATAAAAGATTATCTTAATAAAGAAAAAACCAGTTTAAAAAAGGCATTAAAAAGCCTTGGGGCATCGCGTCAAAAATTAAGCAGTTTAATAAAAGGAATTAAAAGCTATATAAAAACAATAAAGATAAAATATATAAATGAAGAGAAAAATAAAAAGAATAGACTTTTAAAGAATAAGGTTATAAAATTAATGCACAAAATAAATAGCGGTTCTAAAAAAGGCGATGTAGAATTTATTATAATGAGGTAAAACTTATGGGTAAGTTTTTGAGCGGGCGGTTGGTCAAGCCTGTGTTGTTTTTTATTTTTTTAGTTCTAATTTTAGCTCTTGCGGGTAATAATTATTGCTTTGCAAAAGACGCTAAAGCCGAATTGAACGCAAATACCGTTAAAAGCTTGAGGCTTT
This sequence comes from bacterium, assembly GCA_021802425.1. Classification (GTDB taxonomy): domain Bacteria; phylum SZUA-79; class SZUA-79; order Acidulodesulfobacterales; family Acidulodesulfobacteraceae; genus Acidulodesulfobacterium. The sequence goes on from JAJZXJ010000011.1 coordinate 45,569, forward strand.
TTTCGAGGGTTTACACTTTAATAAAAAATAATTATATAAAAAAAGAAAGCTCTAAGAAACTTATCTTTGGAGCGATAGAAGGCATGGTATCCACACTGGATCCGCATACTTATTTTCTTACCCCGAGCGAATTCAGGCAAATGAAATCGGAAACATCGGGAGAGTTCGTCGGGATCGGCATTAAAATTTCCACCAAAAACCATTATATCGTCGTAATATCTCCTATCGACGGTTCGCCCGCCGCCAGAGCGGGCATTAAAGCCGGCGATATTATCGAAAAAATTAATAATATCTCAACCTATAATATGAATATTATGAGGGCGGTAGGCCTTCTGCACGGCAGGGCGGGAACCGCCGTCAGCCTATGGGTAGAACGCAAAGGTTTTAAAAAGCCCAAGGTATTTAAACTTGTCAGGGAGAATATAATATTAAAAAGCGTGAAATATATGATACTGCCTCATCATATAGCTTATGTCAGGATTTCGAGTTTTCAGGACCATACAAACAGCCAGCTTTTAAAAGCATTGAAAATCATAAACTTAAGGGAACACGGGATTAAGGGGCTGATTATCGATTTAAGAAATAACCCCGGAGGTCTTTTAAACCAAGCGGTTAAGGTTTGCAGCGATTTTATAAAAAGCGGGGTAATAGTTTATACGAAGGGGAGGATAAAATCTCAGGACGAAAAATATTTTGCCTTAGGAAAGAGGCCGCCTTTTAAATATCCGGTGGTTGTTCTTGTCAATGCGGGAACCGCCAGCGCCGCCGAAATTACAGCGGGAAGCCTTCAAGCACATAAAAGGGCTATCGTGGTCGGAACGCGGACATTCGGCAAGGGTTCGGTGCAGACCGTTTATACTCTTCCGGACGGCACGGGCATCGGTCTGACGACGGCCTTTTATTTTTTGCCGAACGGCGTTTCGGTTCAAGACACCGGCGTAATACCAAATTTTGTCATCCACAGTTCAAAGGATTTTATATTTGTAAAACCCCTTCCCAAGTTAAGGGAGGTCGATTTAAGACACCACTTTAAAAATCCGGAAAGCGGGAAAATAAAAGAAAGGCATAACTATAAGGCGTTTAAGGTATATTATAAAAAAGACGATCAGTTCAGATTTGCTTATGAACTTCTTAAAAGCTGGAATTCCATTAAAAGTATCGGAGTATATTAGACTTGGCTAAAAATAAAAAAGGCAAAAACGACGGGTTAAAATATAAATTATTTTTTATATTGTCCGGTTTTTTTATAATTATCCTTTTTTCCGTTTTTATTTATAAATTTTTCTTTTTAGCGCAATACGGCAAGCCTGCAAAACAATACATCAGCCCTGAAAAGTTAAGCAGAACGGCTTTAAAGATAGCCCTTTATAAGAAACATCCCGTAAAGAGTTTAACCGGTTTCTTCGAAAAGACATTGAAAGATCTGGACATACCCCGCCGCAACATTATAATCCAACATATCGTTTTAAGCGTTAAGGCGCCGGTAAATAGGCAAAACGATTTGAAAGATATAAGCATAGACTTTTCTAAATATAATGTTTTAATATCGGCGGGCCTTGATTTTAATTTAATTAAAAATATTTTTAAAGGAGAGTTTAAAAAATATATAATACCGTCCAAAAGACCCCTCGGCTATTATTTATACGCCGTAAAACATAACAGCGCGTGTCTTTATTTTTATTATAAATCACGTCTTTTCCTTAAAGCGGTTTTTATAGTAAAAGGGCGGGATAACAGCGGGTTTAATTCCGTCAAGCAGTATGTGGATTCTCCTAAAATAGCTCTGGATATAGACGATGTAGGTTATGATACTGCCCCTATAAACAGCTTAATTTCATTGCACACCCCGATAACTTTCGCAATTTTTCCTTACGCCCCTTTTTCCAAACAAATAGATTTAACGCTTCATAAAGAGGGATACGAAACCATAATGCATACCCCTATGGAGCCGGTTAATACCGCTCTTTTTCCGGGAGACGGGGCGCTGTTTATTACGATGAGTAAAAAAGAGATAAGAAATAAAATTTTAACCGATATAAGCAGGCTCCCGTTTATCGATGGAGCAAATAATCATGAGGGTTCTTTGTTCACATCCGATAAGGAAAAAATCTGCGATTCGATATCGGTTTTCAAAAAACGGGGTTTATTTTTTATGGACAGCTTGACCGATTCCAATAGTTTTGCATACAGGTGCGCGTTAAAGAAAGGACTTCCTTCCGCGCAGAGGGATGTATTTATCGACGATAAGCCGTCGGTCAGGTATATAAAAAATCAAATTAAGGATGCCGCGTCTTTAGCCAATATATTCAAGAGGGTTATAGTTATAGGCCACCCGAGACAAGACACGGTGGCGGCTTTAATGAAAGAGATTCCGGAGCTTAAGAAAGAAGGGTATTTTTTTGTTCCGCTATGCGAATTTTTAAGATAAAATGAATAAATAGTCTTTATATGAAAAATTTTAAAGAAAAGGTCATAATCGCATTAGATTATAATAATCTGGACGCCGCACGGGGCATACTGGAAAGACTTAAGGGGGAAGCCTATTTTTATAAGATAGGACCTGTGCTTTTTACCTCCTGCGGCATTCAAAGTATTGAGCTAGTGAGAGATTACGGGTGCAAGATATTTTTAGATCTTAAATTTCACGATATCCCGAACACCGTTTATAATGCCGTTAAATCTGCAGGGGAGTTAGGTGTCGATATAATAAATGTCCACGCCTCCGGAGGCGTGGACATGATGAAATCGGCAAAAAAAGGAGGAATAGAGGCGGCAAAGAAAACGGGTAAAAATATCGATGTTATTGCCGTAACAATTCTTACCAGTTTAGCGCAGGAGGATTTGCGGGATATTTTTTACTATCGGGGGCATGGCGTTAATTCCGAAAATCCAAAATCAGGTAATGCGGGTAATGTCGGGAGTTTAGTTTTACATCTGGCGGAATTAGCCAAAATTTCCGGTCTTGACGGGGTTGTGTGTTCGGGATACGAATCCCTTGAAATAAAAAAGGTTTTAGGCGATAACTTTAAGACGATTGTCCCGGGAATCAGGCTGGCAGGGGGCGGTTATGCAGCGGAAGTTCAGCGGGACGCCGGAGCCGCCATTGCCCCAAAAGGAGAAAATATCAAAGGCGCTGCTTGGATAGACGACCAGAAAAGAGTGATGACCCCTTCCATGGCATTTAATTCTAAAGCGGACTATATTGTCGTAGGAAGGGAGATTACAGCCTCTAATGATCCATTAACGGCTTTAAAGGCAATTTATAACGATATCGAAAGATTTGCCGAAAGAACATAAATTCCCCCTCTATGGGGGAGGTTTAGGGCGTGGAGGGAGGTAAACCTGTGCAATTGACTATATACGGGACAAATACCATTAAAGAAGCGGTTCTTTCAGGCAAACTGCGAAAAACTGTTTATGCAAGCGAGAAAAAGTGGAAAAACGGCCTTATCGATAAGGATCTTTTAAAATTAATTAAAGCAAAAAGCCTTAAAATCGAAATAAAAAATGACAATATTTTTATAAAAGAGTTTGGCAAAGAGGCCTTTATAAAAGGTATAGCGGCAACCGTAGAATATAATGAAAAGCAGTACGAAGAGTTATTCGAGAGCAAAGACAGGCGGCCGCCGTTCTATTTGATTTTAGATGAAATAACGGATCCGCAAAATTTAGGCTCTATTATCAGAACGGCTAATTGTTCAGGCATCTCGGGGATTATAGTGCCGAAGTCAAACTCTATTTTTATAACTTCTTCCGTTGCGAATGTTTCGCAAGGGGCGCTATTTTATGTCGATCTCGTCAGGGTTACCAATATTGCCAGGGTTATAGACGACTTGAAAAAGCGGGGCGTTTGGGTTATAGGGCTGTCTGCAGATTCCGAAGACGACATTTATTCAATGGATTATAATATTCCGCTGGCTGTTGTTATCGGCTCCGAGGGTAAGGGTTTAAGAAGGCTTACAATTTCAAAATGCGAAAGTATTTTAAAGATACCTATGGTCGGAAATGTAAACTCTTTAAATGCAGGGATTAGTTTTGCCGTTATGGCGTATGAAGTGCTAAGGCAGAGAACATATAATAAAAAAACGGATTAAAAAATAAACTTGACATTATTTATTTAGTGTTATATTCTTTATATTGACTTGTTTATCTATTTGTTTGGATGAAGGTCTAATTTTAACATTTGACGGCTATTTTTATTAGTCGTTAAAGGAGTAAGGAGAAGTAGAGTATGAGGTACCAAGGGAAAGTGAAATGGTTTAACGACAGCAAAGGTTTTGGATTTATTGAACAAGAAAACGGACAGGATGTTTTCGTTCATTATTCTGCGATTACGCAGGACGGCTTTAAAACCTTAACAGAGGGACAAAAAGTAGAGTTTGAAATCACCAATGGCGCAAAGGGTCCACAAGCTATCAATGTAACAAAGGCTTAATCTTTGCATATGAATTAAGCGGTGTATGTTCTACTTGCATTCATAATTTGATTCGTTCACTATCCTGTATGGAAAAGTGGTGCTAAGAAATAAAGAATAAAGTAATAGCAAGCAATTAAAAATATACCGTTTTAAGGTTCGGCCAGTTTAAAATCATTTACCCCAGTAAATAAATTTAATTTATTGGGGTTTTTTATTGTTTATAACAATAAAAATAAGTGTGTTATAATAATACGATTAATATATATACATTATTCATTTTAGCGATGGATAATATTTGTTTGGAGGCAGAATAATTGAATTATCAGGAAAAAATTAGAAACATTGCGGTTGTTGCCCATGTTGACCACGGCAAAACCACATTAATAGACAAAATGCTTAAAGAAAGCGTAAGCAAAAGAGACTTCGAGGCTTTGCCCGAAAGGGCAATGGATAGCGATGATCTCGAAAAAGAACGCGGAATAACCATTTTGTCAAAATGCACAGGTATAAAATTTAAGGATTATAGAATTAATATCGTCGATACGCCGGGGCACGGGGATTTTGGAAGCGAGGTAGAAAGGGTGCTTGCCATGGTTGACGGTGTTTTACTTTTGGTTGACGCCTTTGACGGACCTATGCCGCAGACCAGATTTATTTTAAAAAAATGTTTAGAGTATAATCTGAAAGTTGTTCTTGTAATAAATAAAATAGACAGACCGGGGGCAAGACCCAAAGAGGTTCTCGAAATGGTTTACGATTTATTTCTCGAGTTGGGCGGCGAAAACATCAATTTGAATTTTCCGGTTATATATTCCTCGGCAAAAGAAGGCTATGCAATAAAAGACCTGGACATCCTCCCTGAAGATAGGTACAAAGACAGACTTAATCCGCTTTTTGAGGCAATTGTAGATTTTATACCGCACCCCCCTATTCTGAATAATCCTAATCTCGAATTTTTGGTTACAAGCATAGGTCATGACGATTTTCTTGGCGCAACCGCCATCGGTATTGTTAAATCAGGGAAACTTAAGGTTATGGATCAGGTATATTTATATAATATTAAGGACGAGCTGGTTAAAGCGAGGCCGACAAAGATATTTTTATTTGACGGGCTCAAAAAACAAGAAACGAGCGAAATAAACGAAGGCGATATTGCCTTAGTAGCAGGTCTTACAGGCGTCGGCGCCGGGGATTATATAGTAAAAGATAAGCCTGTATCCCCGCTGCAAAGAATAAAAATAGACGAGCCCGTTATTCTTGTTAATTTTATAGTTAATAAAAGCCCTTTTTCCGGAAGGGAGGGGAAACTTGTAACAACAAGGCAGTTAAGGGAAAGGCTTTATAAAGAGGTGCTGAATAATGTCGGGCTTAAGGTTTCCGACACGGGCGACGAAACGGTATTCGATGTTTACGGCAGAGGGCTTTTACATTTATCCATTTTAATCGAAAAGATGAGGCGGGAAGGATTTGAATTTGCGCTGTCCAAGCCAAGGGGCGTTATAAAGGAGATTAACGGCAAAAAGATGGAGCCTTACGAACTTTTATATATAACCGTTAAAGACGAATTCACAGGGGCGATTTTAGAAAGGCTTTCGTCCATGAAGGGCAACCTTATAGATATGACTAAAGACGATAAAGGAAATACCTATCTTGAGTTCGTTATACCTTCAAGGAGCATAATGGGGTTTCATAATGAATTCTTGACGCTTACCAAGGGTACGGGGACAATGAACCATAACTTTTATAAATTTGACGAATATGCCTTCGATATTTCCCCAAGAAAAAACGGCGTAATGATATCTATGGAAAACGGTGAGGCTAATTCATACGGTTTATTTAATCTACAGGATAGAGGCAGTCTTTTTGCGAGCCCTCAGGATGAGGTTTATGAAGGGATGGTAATAGGAATTCATTCGAAGCCGGGGGATATAACGGTTAATCCTTGCAAAAGAAAGCAGCTTACCAACATGAGGTCAAAGGCTTCCGATGAAATGATTACATTAACCCCGCCCATAAAACTTACTATAGAATATGCGCTTGAATTTATCGAAGATGATGAGCTTGTCGAATTTACCCCGAAATCTATCCGCTTACGAAAAAAACTACTGTCCGAAAGCGACCGTAAAAAAGAATCGAGGGGACTCCTTAAAGTATAAAGCGTAAAAAGGAGAGAAGGTGCTTTTAAAATGAGAGTTAAAATTTGCGCGGTGCAGATGTCTTCCTCGGCAGATAAGAATACATCGCTTAAAAAGGCAATAGATTTTTTATCTATGGCTTCAAAAAATAAAGCTAATATCGTCTGTTTTCCGGAGCTTTTTGCGACCAATTGGTTTCCGCAGGATATGGAAATAAATAAAATAGATGAAAATTTTAAATTGGCAGAGGATATCAGCGGAACGACTTTAGAGTTATTAAAGAAACAGGCAAAAAGTTTTGATATGATTATTGTTGCCCCATTTTTTGAAAAAAGGGGCGGCAATTATTATAACAGCACAGCCGTCATAAGTGAAAATGGCGAGGTTTTAGGGGTTTACAGCAAGATTCATCTCCCCAATGTCGAATATTATTATGAAAAGTCATATTTTTCCAACGGGAAAGATATTCCTGTTTTTAATACCAAGTTTGGAACAATCGGCGTTCAGATGTGCTGGGATAATTTTTATCCCGAAGTTTCGCGAATTTTAGCCATTAAAGGAGCAGAGATTATTTTTGCCCCTACCGCCTCTGCTTTTAACACTAACAACAAATGGTTTTTATCCATTTCTGCAAACGCTTTTGTTAACGGGGTTTATATATTAAGAGTCAACAGGGTGGGCAGAGATAAAGCGCTCGATTTTTATGGAAAATCGTTTTGCGTTTCTCCCGACGGAACTATTCTCGATGATTTTGCCGGACTTAATGAATGCGCCGTTATTTACAATATCGAAACAAAAGAGGTAGAAAGAGCCAGAAAGAATTGGCCTTTTATTAAGAATCGTTTTAAAGAAGCATATAAAGATATTATATAATTTTCTATAATGTTGGAAGATATGCAATTAAACTGCGTAAATCTTAAAGATATTATTAACCCTGCCCCGCCTTTAAGCGAAGGTTTTGACAAAAACGAAGAACAAAATAAAGCCGGTTTAAACCGGACTGCCGAAACAACGCCGGATTCACAGCCTATACTGGATTACGCTATTAAAGAGATGTTTAATATACATATGCAGGCTTCTCAAACAATATGGGACAAAAAGATGTTTGACGACGAGTTTAAAAGGCAGGGATCCGGCTTTATCGTCTGTTACACAAACGACGAATATAAAAAATCGGATAAAATCGTTAGCAAAGCTTTTATCCACACCGGAAATATGAAGGACGATATAAAACTTGGCCTAAAATCCAAAATTATCGCGTTCTTTATTTTTTATACCGTATTGGACGAAATGCATATACTCGATATAACGGTTGCTAAAAATGAACAATCGAAAGGAATCGGAACATTTATACTGGATTATATCCTGAGAAAATATATAAATTTGGGCGTAAAATATTTTTATCTGGAGGTAAGGGTGTCGAATGACAGGGCGATAAATCTTTATAAAAAATTCGGCTTTAAAATATTTATGTTAAGAAAAGGTTATTATGACGACAACAAAGAGGACGCTTTATGTATGGTAAAGGAGGCCGTTTAAGAGATTTGGATAATTCGGACATTAATAATTCAAAAAGCAACGCCGTTCGTGATCCGCTCATTATAAGCGAAAAGTGCGAAATAACGGTTAACCAAAAGATAAAAGATACCGAAGGAACCTATATTTTGAGGCTTAAAAACAGGTTCATAGCGTCAAATTATGGGCCAGGCCAGTTTGTTATGATTAAAATAAACAACGGCGGCAACGGCTTTGATCCGTTATTAAGCAGGCCGTTTTCGATTTTTAACAAATTTAACGAGAATGAATTTGAGGTATTATATAGGGTTTGCGGAAGAGGAACCGGTATTTTAAGCAAAATCACGAAGGGGAATTTTTTAAATGTAGTTGGTCCGTTGGGAAACGGATTTAATTTTAATACAGATTCGGAGAAAAATAAAATTCATGTTTTAATTGCAGGCGGCATAGGCATTGCTCCTTTATATCCCATTCCCGGGCATATACTGAATAATTACCGATTTGACGATAGTATTGCGGACGGCGGCTTAAACAATGAATATAACAACAATAAGAACGGCAAGGATAAGAAGGATAAGATAGTTTTATATTACGGCGCAAGGAAGGCGGAGGAGCTTTATTTCAGGTATAGCATCCATTCGAGGTTTGACGAGGTTTACTTTGCAACCGATGACGGATCGTTTGGATTTAAGGGAAGCGCAGTTGAATTACTGTTTCAAAATATCGGCGAATATTTGGATGAAGATAAAGCGGAAGATTTTAATGTTTCGTTTTATGCATGCGGTCCCAAACCGATGCTTTCGGCATTAGTCGATAAGTTTGAGGAAGCCAAACTTTTAGAAAAATTACAGTTATCTTTGGAGGAAAGTTTCGGATGCGGCATAGGCGTTTGTCTTGGATGCGCGGTAAAGTGCGTCGATGCCGGCGAAGGTGGTTCAAATTTTGCTTATAAAAGGGTTTGCCAAGACGGCCCTGTTTTTTATGCCTGCGAATTATACGGCTTTACCGGCAGCAAGGATGTTTTAAAAACAGCTTCCCGAGAAAAAAATCATGGGCAAAATTTAAATAAAAATCAAAATATAGACCTTTCGGTTAAACTTGGAAATTTAAAACTCGATTACCCGGTTATGCCGGCATCAGGGACATTTGGGTATGGCGAGGAGTTTATAAATGTTGTAGATTATACATATTTCGGAGCGCTTGTTACGAAAGGAATTTCGTTAAATCCGTCTAAAGGAAACGAAATGCCGAGAATTTGCGAGTCATCATGCGGTTTAATTAATTCTATCGGGCTTCAAAATGTGGGCTTCGAAAGATTCAGGGATGAAAAACTATCATTTTTAAGGCATTTTAGCAAGCCTGTAATTGTAAATTTTTTTGGAAAAAGTGTAGAGGAGTACGTTCTGCTTGCGGAAAAGTTATCGGGGCTTCAGGGAGTTAGCGCTCTGGAGGTAAATATTTCATGTCCCAATATAAAAGAGGGCGGAAGGTCTTTCGGATCCGATCCCGAGATTGTTTATGAGCTGGTTTCATCCGTAAAGGAAGTTATGGGCGGCAAATTGCCTTTGATAGTAAAATTACCCCCTATGGTAAGCGACATCTCTTTGATTGCAGAGGTTTGCGAGAAAGCGGGAGCGGATATTATATCTTTAATAAATACAATCCCTTCCGCTTCAATAGATATAAAAACCAAAAGTTTTAAATTAAGCAGGGGCTTTGGGGGTCTTTCTGGTCCCGCCGTTAAGCCTGTCGCCTTAAAACTTGTAAACGATGTTTATAACAGCGTAAGGATTCCCGTTATAGGAATGGGCGGAATAAGCTCGTGGGAAGATGCGGCGGAATTTTTTTTGGCCGGCGCTACGGCGGTTGCGGTGGGAACTTATTCGTTTATAAATCCCAAAATAATCCCTGAAATAACCGGGGGGCTAAGGGCTTATTTGATAGAAAACGGGTTTAACAGCGTTTATGAAATTATCGGGCTTGCAAATATAAATAAAAGTAATTAACCGGCAATAAAATAAAGATGATTAAACTTTAAATAAATCTTTAAAGGAATCAGGACTTTTAAATAAGTTAAATGATGGCAGACAGGATAGTTAACGGTTTAAGCAAAAATAAAAGCGATATTTTATTAAATGTTTATGACATCCTGCGGGGCAAATTCGGGCGGATGAACTGGTGGCCCGCGGAATCGGACTTTGAGGTTATAATAGGCGCAATACTGACCCAGAATACAAGCTGGAAAAATGTAGAAAAAGCAATAGCCAATCTAAAGACAAACGATCTTTTATCCTTTGAAGCGCTTTACGATGCGGATATAAGAAAATTAGGAGAATTTATAAAGCCTTCGGGGTATTATAACCAAAAGGCAAAAAAAATTAAAGAATTTATAAACTTTGCAAAATCTGATTACGATTTTTCCCTTGAATTAATGCGTAAAGAAGATGTATTTGTTATGCGGAAAAAACTTTTAAATGTTTTCGGAATAGGGCAGGAGACCGCCGACAGCATACTTTTGTATGCGTTTAAAAAGCCGGTATTCGTTATAGATGCATATACCAGAAGAATACTCGAAAGGCATAATATAGTTAAAGGCGCCTTGAAAGAAAAATATGAAAATCTGCAAAGGCTGTTTATGGCAAATACCGCTTTAGGTGAAATCGATGCCAAAGTAAAAGTATATAATGAATATCATGCTCTAATCGTAACGGCGGGAAAAATGTTTTGCAAAAGAACGCCGGCGTGCGATAATTGCCCTTTAAAGGAATTAGAAGAAAGGGAGGAACAGGTGTTTTGAATTGCTTTTAAAGACCCCCGTAAGAAAATATTATGAAAAATAAATTAATATTATTTATTTTATTAGCCGGCGCAATAATAGGAGGCTCATTATTAGCAATTTATAAGACAAATCATTATAAGCCGGCGAAAAATATAATAAATCTTAATAAGTTATACCCATTGCCCGCAATAGCCAAAAACCCTAATTTCCCCTTATTACGAAAACAGCCAAAAACCTTTAAGCTTGCCATAGCTTCAATGATGTCTCCCGTTGCAAACATAAATGCTTATAAGCCTTTTGCGAAATATCTTCAGCTTGCCCTCCATATGCCTGTGAAGATTATTCAAAAGCGCACATATTCAGCCGTGAATAATCTGCTGATAAACAATAAAATAGATTTAGCCTTTATTTGCACGGGGGCTTATGTGTACGGCGGATTGAAAAATAGGGTAAAAATAATAGCGGTTCCCGTTATAGGCGGAAAAACAACATACAGGGCTTATATAATTGCGCATAAGCCCTCAAAAATTAAATCCGTAAGGGATTTAAAAGGCAAGGTGTTTGCGTTTACGGAACCGTTATCGAATACGGGCTATGAATACCCGATGCGTTTTTTTAAAAATAAAGGCATAAATCCAAAAATATATTTTAAACGGGTAATGTTTACTTATAACCATACCGATTCGATTAAGGCGGTTGCGGCGGATATTGCCGGCGGCGCGTCGGTGGATTCGATTGTGTACAATTATACATATAATAAATATGAAAGCGTAAGGCTTCACACCAAAATTATTTTTAAATCCCCTTTATTTCCTATTCCGCCTATAGTTATGCCCGACGGGGTAAATAAAAGGTTAGCAGGCAAAGCAAGAAAAGTTCTTCTGAAAATGTCAAAAAATCCCGAAGGAAAAATAATTTTAAAAAAACTTAATATCGACGGGTTTGCTATCCCAGATATAAGTAAATACAGGTAAATTAAATTTTATGAGATTCCCCTTATTTTATTCTATCGCTGATATTTTTAAAAGGTTTTATAATATTTCTTTAAGGATTAAAGTTATAGGACTTGTTATATTTGCTACTTTAATACTCGGGTTGCCTGTTATATACTTTGTAAATAAAGACTTTTCGCAACAAAATAATATACAATTAAGGCTAATGAGCAAGACTACCTCCGAACAGTTATCGTCCCAGTCCGTGAATTATATTCTTGAGGATAATATATATGCCCTGACGAGATTATTGAAAAACTCGCTTAAAAGCGATCCCGATGCGGTTTATGCTTTTATTCAAAATAAAAGAGGCGAGGTTATCGCATCTACTTTTAACGGCGGATTTCCTGCAGGCTTGCTAAAAGTTAACGATTTTAAACCGAAAAGTTTATCCACCGTTAAAATTGAAACTACCAAAGGGATGATATATGATACATCCGCTCCTATTTTAGAGGGAAGGCTTGGTGTGGTGCGTGTTGGAATTTCATCCGTAAGATCAAATCTGACCCTTTATTCGCTGATAAAATCCATATTTTTTTCCATGATATTTGCGGCCGCTTTAGCCATCATACTTTCGGGCGCAATCGCCTGGTGGGTTATGGCCCCCATAGTTAAATTATCGGAGGCTGTTAATATAGTAAAAAACGGCAGTTATGATGTAAAATTGGATGTTAAAAGGGATGATGAAATAGGAAAACTCACAAACGGCTTTAATGAAATGGTAAATAGTTTAAAAAAGGCAAATTTGGAACAAATCGAAAATGATAACTTAAGAAAAAACTTCATTACAAATGTAATAAAGGCTCAAGAAGAAGAAAGGAAAAGGATAGCAAGAGACCTGCATGACCAGTTTGCGCAGTTACTTGCTTACATAAAAATAAGATTCGGGCTGCTTAAGGATTTAAATGATTTTAAAGAGGCCAGAAGCAGCATTATTCAAATTAGCGAAGATTTGGCAAAAGCGCTTGACCTTGTCCGCGATATAGCGAAAAGTTTAATGCCCGGAATATTGGACGAGATGGGCTTAGTCTGCGCCGCCTCCAGTTATATAGACGATATTAATAAAAAAAGCGCGGATTTTAGGGTAGATTTTTACACGGGCAGTCTTAAGGATAAAAGATTTCATCCTAATACCGAAATTAATGTTTACAGGATAATTCAAGAAGCATTGTCGAATGTCATACTTCATTCGCAAACTAATTATGCGAAAATAAGCCTTGAAGAAAGTGACGGAAAGATAAGGGGTGCTATCGAAGATTACGGAATTGGTTTTAAATATGATATTATTAAAAAAGATAGTTTTGGAATATTCGGAATGATAGAAAGGGCAAAACTTTTAGGCGGAGATTTGGAAATAGAATCTATCCCGGGCAAAGGAACCGAGGTCAAGTTTTGGGTGCCTGCGGCGCAAATAATTTAAAGGTAAATAATATAATGATAACAATAGTTTTGGTGGATGATCATCATCTAATGCTTTCCGGCCTAAAAATGATAATAAGCGGACAGGAGGATTTACAGGTAGTAGGAACGGCAAGCGATACAATATCTGCTATAGAGGCCGTTAAAACAAAAAAGCCGGATGTCATAGTTCTTGACATCTCTTTGCCTAAAGCCAACGGGCTCGATATGATATCCAGGCTTAAAAGTGTTTCTCCAGAATCAAAAATACTAATTTTAACCATGTACGAAGACAGGCAGTATGTTTATAAAGCGCTTGAAAATGGCGCTCTGGGTTATATACCCAAAAAAGCGGCAGAACATGATTTGATTTACTCTATAAGAACGGTGGCAGGAGGGGAATTATATATTCATCCGTCTTTAGTCAAAAGCTTAATTAATAAAGAGGGCAACGAATATCGTTATAACGATAACGGCTCGTTAAACAGGGAAAGATCATTATGGGATAGTTTAAGCCCGAGAGAACAGGATGTTTTGATATTTGTTGCAGAGGGTTTTTCAAACAAAGAGATTGGCGAAAAACTCTTCATTAATGAAAAAACGGCAGCTACCCACCGTTTAAGGGGGATGGAGAAATTGGATCTTTTAAACAAATCCGACCTTGTCGATTTAATTTTCTTTAAGCTTAAACTTCCGAAAAAGTAATAAAAGCCTTATAAACCGGCATAAATTCAAATAAATCCGCAATTTAAGTTTCTTTCGTAATATTTTTTCTTCACTATATTTCCGATTTTTTCTTACAAAAATCATATTTTGTATTATTTAAAATAAGTCTGTCTCGTGATAAAAGTAATAATAGTTGAGATGATTTTAATGTGACGATGGATTGGCTTCCATTATATTAGTATTACACTTAATATTAGTATTATTATGCTTAAAGTAAATTCAGGATAATTTTAATATTATTAGGGGGCAAATGAATGAAAAAAGAAAATGACAGGGAAAACAAAAGGGTGAAAGGGGAGGAAAAGGTAAGCGAAAGGGGAAAGAGCGAAAAATCAAAAAGGAGAAAATTTCTTAAAATGCTCGGGTTAGGAGGATTGGCCGCAACCGCCTTCGGGTTTGCCGGTTTATCAAAATCCAAAGAGGCACTAGCCGTCCCTTTGAAAAAGGAAAAAGGGAAAAAAAGCGGATTAAATACGCCGGAAAAAGGGACGGGAGTTCCGACGGGCGCTTTGAAAAATAAGAGATGGATGGGGTGGATGAATCCATCGCAGGATGTAAACGACGGATGGAACGAGTGGATGAGGACGATAGAAAACCCTCATAACCTTCCTATCTGGCACGATAATTTTTACACCATTAAAGATTCAAAACCGAAACATCACTGGGCAATGGTTATGGATTTAAGAAAATGCATCGGATGTCAGGCTTGCGTTATAGCATGTAAAAGCGAAAACAATGTCCCTCTTACGGTTTTTAGAACCGTGGTTCAGGTAATGGAGACGGGACATATGGTTTCCGATAAAGACGGGATAGTTGTTACGGACGAGGGAAATTTTACTCCCGATACTAAAAGATTCAATTTGCCGAGGATGTGCAATCACTGCGATCACCCCTCATGTGTCGAGGTATGTCCGGTGAAAGCAACTTTCAAGAGGCAGGACGGTATAGTTTTGATAGACTATAATGTTTGCATAGGGTGCGGAACCTGCCTTCAAGCCTGTCCTTACGATATGCGTTTTTTTAATCCGGTTCAGCATACGGCGGATAAATGCACATTTTGCGTTCACAGAATAGACAGGGGGCTTATGCCTGCCTGTGTAACTTCATGCGTTGGAAGAGCGAGAAAGTTCGGGGATTTAAACGACCCCAAGAGCGAGGTTTCGAGGCTGATAGCTGGATATCCTACTTCGAAACTTAAAATTTCCACTGGAAACGATCCTCAGGTTTTCTATATAGATTTAAACGGGATATTAGTCGATCCGACTAACCCTGAAGAGGTTAAGATGGTCTATACTTACGCAATGTCTTTTAATACCACCGCATATCAAAAATTAGGCGGGACAGCCGTGCTGCCCATCGTGGAGGAAATGGAAGACCCTTATAAAGATTAACTAAGTTCAATTTTAAAATTTTAAAGCAAGGAGTAAATATTATGACTTTATTAAACGGTTTTTTAGAAAATCCGGTGTGGGGTTTGCCGATAGTGATCTATCCGTTTCTGTCGGGTCTTGTCGCAGGGTCGTTTGTCGTTGCATCGCTATCACACCTTTTTGGAATGGAAAAATTCAGGCCGTTAGCTAAACTTGCGGCGATAGTCAGTTTTGCGATGCTTATACTTGCGGCGCAGGCGCCTTTGGCAGACGCGCTTCAACCGTCGAGGGCGGTTTGGGAACTGTATTTCAGGGACCATTTTCCATACTCGCCTTTAGGTATGTTCATTATAATATGGATGCTTTATATAATCCTTATGCTTTTTGAAATGTTTTATCTGTTCAGGGTTTCTAATATAAAAAGGGCGGAAGAAGATAGCGGATTCAGAGGAAAATTGGCAAATTTCTTTACGCTCGGAAATAAAGATTTATCGGAAAAAGCTGCAAAAAAAGACCATAAAGCCCTTATGATTATAGCCGCACTGGGCATAGGACTGGCGTTTTTGTTTCACGGATATGTCGGATTTTTATTCGGCGCCATAAAAGCAAGGCCGTTGTGGTCGAACCCTCTTATACCGGTTTTATTTATAACATCGGCTATCGTTTCGGGTATTGCGCTTATGGGCGTATTATACGTGATAGGCTTTTCATTTTATTCCGATAAAAATAAGGTAAAACCTGAAACCGTGTATGCGCTTAATAAAATTTTGCTATTGATGATAGGATTCGACCTGTTTTTCGACTTAATCGAATGGCTTTATTCGGTTCGTTCTTACGCTCCCAAAGATTTATACGAAGGATGGCACTCTGTTTTCAGCACGGGTGCAGGGGGCGTTTTAGCTTTTAATTACCATTTTATGCAAATAACACTTGGGCTTATTATACCCGGACTGCTGCTTATTTCAAAAAAGGTTAGAAATTCAAAAGTATGGACGGTAATAATAGGCTTGCTGGTTTTAGCGGGTGTTTGGGCAATGAGGTTTAACACTGTCGTAGGCGCGCAGCTCCAGACAAAAATCGGGCAGGGGACGGTTCTTTTCGATATTCCGTGGTTAGGTTACGACGGATACATAACCGGAATCGGATTATTTGCGTTAGGCGTCTTTTTAATATTCGTTTTCGGCTATTTATTGGGATGGGAAGATAAACCTGAATTAACCGGTAATAATTAAAATAAGGAGGATATGTAATGTCAATGAATAGAAGAGACTTTTTAAAATATGCGACATTCGGCGCGACGGCGGTTTTTACCGGAGCTGGTTTGACTCAGTGGGCAGGCGGGATGTTTCATTATGAAGGCGAATATGTTTTTCCCGGCAGGACCGAAAACTGGCCCAAGGTGGATGTAAAATTTACCACCTGCAAGCAGTGCCATAGCGACTGCGCGGCTATGGCGAGGGTGTTTAACGGAACGCTCGTTAAATTGGACGGCAGTCCTTACGATATACAGACGGCACAGCCGAGCATTCTTTATTCTACGCCCGTGAACGAGGCAATAGCGTATGTCGGAACAAATTTTGACACAGCTAAGCCTTTCGTTGACGGCGCTCATTCCCTGTGTCCCAGAGGTCAGGCGGGAAGGCAGGATGCTTACGACCCCTACAGAATCTATATGCCCCTAAAAAGGGTCGGGGCGAGAGGTTCTAAGAAGTTTAAGACAATTTCCTACGAGCAGTTAATAAGCGAAGTGGTAAACGGAGGCTATCTCTTTAAGGAC
>JAJZXJ010000021.1:0-15983 GCA_021802425.1 bacterium
GGCCTCATGCGAACTGGCTGGACATCGTTTTCCATTTTGCGTTCGATCCATGTCTGTATTACATCTTCCGTAAACACTCCGCCCTGAAGCAGGAATTTATGGTCTTTTTCAAGTTCTTTCAACGCCTCTTCGAGAGAACCCGGCGCAACGGGAATATTCTTAAGCTCCTTTTTGGATAATGTAAATAAATCTTTATCGACAGGCTTGCCCGGGTGAATTTTATTTTGGATGCCGTCTAAACCGGCTAAAAGCAATGCGGAAAAAGCGATGTAGCAATTTGAGGTCGGGTCGGGGGTTCTGTATTCTATTCTTTTTGCTTTCGGCGAATTTGAATACATAGGGATTCTGACCGCGGCACTCCTGTTCCTCGAGGAATAGACAAAATTAACGGGCGCCTCGAAGCCGGGGACTAATCTTTTGTAGGAGTTCGTCGTTGAATTGGTAAAAGCGCATAAAGCCTTTGCGTGTTTTAATATCCCGCCGATATAATAAAGCCCCATTTCCGACAATCCTGCATATTCTTTGCCCGCGAATAGCGGCTGTCCGTTTTTCCACAAGGATTGATGGACATGCATGCCGGAACCGTTATCGCCGAAAAGCGGTTTCGGCATAAAAGTAGCGGTCTTGTCATATCTTCTTGCAACATTTTTAATTATATATTTAAACCACATAAAATTGTCGCCCATAGCGGTTAAAGAATCAAACCTCATATCGATTTCGGCCTGACCGCCGGTGGCAACCTCGTGATGAGCGGCTTCGACTCTTATCCCGACATTTTGAAGTTCTAACGCCATTTCGTTTCTGATGTCGGTCTGGGAATCTATAGGCGCTGCCGGAAAATAACCTTCTTTATATCTCGGCTTATGCCCGAGATTCGGCATCTCGTCCCTTCCCGTATTCCACACGCCTTCTTCGGAATCAATGTAATAATAACCGCTATTGGAAGTCTGGTCGTATCTTATATCGTCGAATATAAAAAACTCTGCTTCCGGTCCAAAATAAGCCGTATCGGCGATACCCGTGGATTTTAAATACTTTTCGGCCTTCTGTGCTATGTAACGCGGGTCTCTGTCATAAAAATTACCGGTTATAGGGTCTTTAATATTGCATGTTAAAGATAAAGTTTTAGCCTCGATAAAATTATCCATAACGGCAGTGGAAGCATCCGGTATAATAAGCATATCGGAAGCATCTATTGCCTGCCACCCCCTTATGCTTGAACCGTCGAACCCGAATCCATCCTTAAAAGTATCTTTTGACACTTCGCTAACGGGCACCGTAAAATGCTGCCACGTTCCAAGCAGGTCGCAGAACTTTACATCCACGAACTGGATCTCCTGCTCTTTGATATACTGCATAACTTCGTTTTCCGTCATTTTCCCTCCGTAAAATTTAAAAAATTAAGATTTATTGAATTTATAAATAAAAAAGTGATCAATGGTTTCTGGATTAACGCTTCGCTTCCTTCCAAACGGCCTACGCGGAATAACAGTTTTTTAAAGAGCTTCCTCGCCCTTTTCCCCCGTTCTTATTCTTACGGCCTCTTCTACCGGCAAAACAAAAATTTTGCCGTCCCCTATCCTGCCGGTTTTTGCGCCCGACAATATTGCTTCCGTCACTAAGCCGACTTGTTCGTCGGAAACCACCACCTCGATTTTTACCTTTGGTATAAAATCAACCACATATTCGGCTCCCCTGTATAATTCGGTGTGTCCTTTCTGCCTGCCGTAGCCCTTAACCTCCGTAACCGTTAAGCCGTGAATACCGATATTATTAAGAGCTTCTTTTACATCGTCGAGTTTAAACGGTTTAAATATTGCCTCCACCTTTTTCATGATGCCTCCAGATTAATTTGAGCAATAAATATGCCATATCGTAAAAATGAACTTAAAATTATCATAAAATTTAGGTTTTTCATGACAAATATATCAAATTTATATTAAATTTTAGCTTAATTGCGATAAAATAACATTAATTTAAATAAAAATGCAATAAAAATTTATTAAATTAAAATGCGCTTAAAATTTATGCAATAATAAAAAATTTGCTTAAAATTTATGCTATTGACACTAATCCCTAAAATTTATAAAGGACAATTCTATAGTTAACGGGAAAGCTCGTAAATGCGAAATTATGCTCTGAAGCTCGTCTTTAGATTTTGAACTCACTCTTAAATGGTCTTTAAGGTTTTCAACCGCCGCCTTGGGGGCTGCCTTTTTTATTTCCTGAATTATTTTTTTCGAAGCCTCTTTATCTATCCCTTCCTTGATCTCAACCTCCTGCCGCACCATTCCCTTAGATGCTTCTTCCTTCTTTTTAAAATCTAAGAATTTTACCGACACGCCCCTTTTTATAAGTTTTCCCTTGAATATGTCGATGACGGCGGTAAGTTTATAATCGTCGTCGCCTAAGACGGTAACGATATTTTCCTGTCTTTTAATTTCGCTTTTTGTGCCTTTAAAATCATATCGCCCCGTTATTTCTTTAACGGCCTGGTTTATTGCGTTATCGACTTCCTGAAGGTCCGCTTTTGAAACTACATCGAAAGACGGCATTTAAGCCTCCCACCTTTTAATATTAGTTTTCTTTCATTATTGTATAGCTTGACGGAAAATTAACGCTAAAAATATCGTTATTTATATGCCTGTTAAACCGGACATTAGAATAATGAAATATTATACTTTGACCCTGATATGTTAAAATTTTTAATGAGGTTATCTTAAGGCTGTTTATTGCGAAATCGATATAAATCTCCTTTGCCCTTTGCAGGCTTAAGGGTTTTAATCCCACATCGATAATTCCTTTTCCGGCGTCTTTCTTTACGCTTTCAACCTTGAAATACTTGGTCAAACTTCCGATTACGGCAACAATATTAGGGGGGAATCCTCCTTTTTCTTTGCCTACATTAATAACCGTAACCTTTTTAATGCCGCTATCGACAATATAAAGATTATCGCCTTTTAAAACCTGCCTTTTATGTATGGGATAGGTATAAACCCATGCCATATTGCCCGGATATTTATAATAAAAATAACCCTTAAAGGCCATATTCTGTGAATACCCCGGAATAATCTCTTTTTGATAAAAATATGCGCTTATGGAACGAACGGTTTTATATTTTGCTTCGATTTTCCCGATTATATTGCCGGCATTACCGGACTTACCGTAAGATTTCGGTATAAAACCTATTAAAAAAAATATGGCTAAAATTAAAAACGGCATGGCTAATTTAGTTAATTTAGCGCTAATGGATTCCCGCCTTTGCGGGAATGACGGAAGATTAGATTCACGCTTGCGCGGATATTTCTGTCCGTATGCTTTTAAACGCATGCCGTTTACGCAGACGGAGATAGACAACTTTTTCTTCATTTTTATGTTCTCCCTTTTTTTGTCAGTATGCCGTCGTTTTGAAGTTTTTCCATAATTCTTGCGGCCCTGTTAAAACCTATCCTGAACCTTCGCTGAATATACGATATGGATATATTATTATTGTCATCCAGAGATGCAACCATATTTAACACCTCGCCGTATATTTCATCATCCGGGTCGTCCGTAATCATTCTATCAAAATTGCCTGCATTGTCAAACTCATTTATTAATAACTCGTTTTTTGAGGGCGGAAAATTCTTTTCTTTTATAAATTCCAAAACTTTTTTAATCTCGTCTTCCGATATGTAAGAGCCGTGAATTCTCGCAAGCCTGCCCTGTCCCGGCGGCATAAACAGCATATCCCCGTTTCCCAAAAGCTCTTCCGCGCCGTTGGCATCCAATATCGTCCTTGAATCAACCTTGGAAGAGACTAAGAAGGCTATGCGGGACGGCATATTGGCTTTTATAACCCCCGTAACCACATTTACCGACGGTCTTTGAGTCGCTATTACAAGATGTATTCCGCAAGCGCGGGCCATCTGGGAAAGCCTGATTATGGATGTTTCTATGTCTTTCGGGCTTGTCAGCATTAAATCGCTTAATTCATCTATTATAATGACAAGGTACGGCATCGGTTTCTGATTCTGTTTTTTTAATCGTTCATTATGCTGCTCTATATTTTTAACGCCCGCCTTCTGTAATTCTCTATATCTCCTTTCCATTTCGGAAACAGCCCATTTAAGCGCAATGCTTGCCTTTTTTGCATCGTAAACGACATCGCAAATAAGATGCGGTAATTCTTCAAACGGCGTTAGTTCCAATCTTTTAGGGTCTATCATTAAAAAATTTAGCTCCTCGTAACTCGCTTTAAAAAGAAGGCTTACGACAAGCGTGTTAATAAACACGCTTTTCCCCGCCCCCGTCGCCCCTGCTATTAACAAGTGCGGGCATTTTGCAATATCAAACAGGACATTTCCCCCCGTGGTGTTTTTGCCAAGAATTATCGTAAGTAAAGACTTTGACTCTATAAACTCTTTTGAGTTTAATCCTTCAGAAAAATAAACCGTTTCCCTTTTATTATTTGGAACTTCGATGCCCACAGCCGATTTTCCCTCTATAACCCCTGTTATCCTGACGGGCTTTGACTTTAAAGCCATCGTAAGGTCTTCCGAAAGGGATAAAATTCTTCCGATTTTAACGCCGCTTGCCGGTTCGAACTCATACATTGTTATAATGGGTCCCGGGTTTATCCCCGTAACCTTTCCTTTCACGCCGAAATCTAAAAGTTTTTTTTCTATTAAAGTTGCATTCCCCAGAAGGGAAAGTTTATCCGGCTTTTGGGCGTCTTTAATCCCTTCAAAGTCAATTAAGGAAATCGGGGGGATTTTTGTTTCCCTGTCTCCGACAAAATCAAAAGAGCCGTCCTTTTCTCTAATTACTTTATAATCTATTCCCGTCTTTTTATTAATCCCGGTAAGATCGTCTTTTTCATCCAGATCCTTTATTAAATCCTCTCTTGAACCCCCGAACAGCTCTTTATTTAAGATAAAACTTCTTTTTCTTTTTTTAAATCCTTTTCTCTTTTCAATCCTTAATGTTATTAAGGAAACGATAGAACTCAATTTATTCGTTATTATACCTATATCTAACCGCTTTATCTCTTTTATGCCTTTTTTAAACAGATTATAAATGTCGTAAACCGAGGCGGTCAGGTTTTCCACTCCTATATTTTTAAAGACAAGATAAAAAGAGGTTAGAAATAACATAACAATTATAATTATGCTTCCCGCCTCGCCAAAAAACCTGAAAAGGTAGTAATAAGCTCCGCTTCCTATTAACCCCCCGCCGGAGGTTATAAACCCGTGATACGAAATTTTCGGAAATAAACCGCTAAAAAATATTAAAAATGCGGCGAGGAAGGTAAATATCCCTATATAAAATCTTAACTTTGACAGGGCAATTTTATTAAATATTAAGGATACCCCTGTCAATAATATGAAAAAAATCAGCAGGAAAGAGCCGATACCTGCTATCGTTAAAAGCAAATTTGAAAGAATTCCGCCGGCAAAGCCGCCCCAGTTTATTTTATGGACGCTTGAAATCGAGTATGAATTGGAGGTTTCTTGAAATATGGAGAATGAGAAAAGCGATAAGAAAGAATATACCGAAAAAAAAATGATTAGAAGCGCCCCGATTATCCTTTTATGACCATGCATAATTGAGTTAAATAAATTCTTCCGTTCCAAAGTACGGTTTTAACGAATTAGGAATACTGACATATCCGTCCTTTGTCTGATAATTTTCGATTATCGCTATCATAACCCTTGGAAGGGCAAGTCCTGAACCGTTCAAAGTATTGACAAACTCGGATTTTGCGTTTTTTTCCCTTTTAAATTTAATATTAGCCCTTATAGCTTGAAAAGAACCGAAATTCGAACAAGAGCTGACCTCAAGCCATTCGTCCATCCCGGGGGCGTAAACCTCTATATCGTATTTTTCTTTTGCCGAAAAACTTAAATCCCCGGTGCAAATTTTAACTAATCTATGGGGAATACCCAGCCTGTTTAAAATATCCTGAACATCGTTAATAAGATTAAATAATTCATCTTTGGCTGTTTCAGGAGTGGTAATTTTTACAAGTTCTACCTTGTCAAACTGATGCCCTCTTTTTATGCCCCTTGTATCCTTGCCGGCAGACATCTTTTCTTTTCTGAAACATGCGGTATATGCCACATGTTTTATGGGAAGCATCTTAATATCTATTATCTCATCCCTGTACATATTCGTAACAGGGACCTCGGCGGTCGGGATAAACCATAAGCCCGAATCGTCGTCTTTATACAAAGTGTCGGAAAATTTAGGCAGCTGCCCCGTCCCGATTAAACAGGCTTCATTAACCATATAAGGAGGATAGACCTCTTCGTAATCGTGATAAGTTATATGGGTATCGAGCATAAAATTAATAAGCGCCCTCTGGAGCTTAGCAAACCCCTTTTTCAGCACATAAAAACGGGTCCCGGAAATCTTTACCCCCCTTTCAAAATCGATTAAATCTCTTTTTTCTCCGATTTCAAAATGGGTTTTTAGCTTAAAATCAAATTTTTTCTTTGCATTGAAATAAGAAACAACGACATTTTCCGTTTCGTCCCTGCCGACGGGCACATCGCTGTCGGGAAGGTTCGGCACATTCAGCATTAGCGCGTTAAGCCTCTGTTCTATAGCTCCAAGCTCGTCTTCCTGTGCTTTAATCAGCTCATTTATTTTTTTTACCTCGTTTTTTTTCGCTAAAACTGCCTCTTCCTTTGTTTCCGCGGCTATTTCTTTTGAAAGAACTTTTCTGGTATTTCTAAGGCACTCGGTATCGTATAAGAGCCTTCTTTTCGACTCGTCAAGCTCGTAAATCTCATCTATTTGAACGGGAATAAAAAGTTTTTCCATTTCTTTTTTAACAAATTCTCTTTGTTCCCTGATAAGCTTAATGTCTATCATAATAATATTCGGATATGCCTTTTATTTATGATTTATGTATGTATATTTATAGATTTATAGATTTATAATTTTTATTCTTAAAACGGACAGTAATATAATAATATTTTTGGCAGGCAATATCAATATTAATCGTTTACCAAAATATTGATAAAATCATTGCTTATTTCCACAAATCCGCCGTTGATATTGATTTCCTGAACGGCCTCGCCGATTTTATATTTTACGATACCCTTGCTTACATTAGAAATAAAGTTGATATGCCCCGGCAATATCCCCTCTATACCCGATTCGGCTGGAATTTCGCAAAAATCCACGATTTCTTCGGCGAGCAAACCGCCGCGGCCGACAATTTTAAGTTTAAGCGGCATTCCTGATACAACCCCCTTTGCTTTTATTTTAACGACTTCGCCTTTTCTACCGCCTCATCTATCGTTCCGACCATATAAAAAGCCTGTTCAGGCAAATCATCGTGCTTACCTTCCAGTATCTCTTTAAACCCTCTTATTGTCTCGCTTAACGGAACATACCTTCCCGGAAAGCCGGTAAAAACCTCTGCAACAAAAAAGGGCTGAGAAAGAAATCTTTGAATCCTTCTTGCGCGGTTCACTATCAGCTTATCGTCCTCCGAAAGTTCATCCATTCCTAAAATAGCGATTATATCCTGTAATTCCTTGTATTTTTGAAGTACGGCCTGAACCTTTCTTGCCATATCGTAATGTTCTTTGCCTATAATATTGGCATCCAATGCTCTTGAGGTTGAATCAAGCGGATCCACTGCCGGGTAAATCCCTATATCGACAATCTGCCTTGAAAGCACCGTAGTAGCGTCTAAGTGGGCAAAGGTCGTTGCAGGCGCAGGGTCGGTTAAGTCGTCTGCGGGAACATAAACTGCCTGAACGGAAGTAATGGAACCCTTTTTTGTGCTGGTTATTCTTTCTTGAAGCTCGCCCATATCGGTTGCAAGGGTCGGCTGATAACCGACGGCGGACGGTATCCTTCCCAAAAGGGCGCTGACTTCGGAATTTGCCTGCGCAAATCTAAAAATATTATCGATAAAAAGCAGGACATCCTGCCTTTCTTCGTCTCTAAAATATTCCGCCATAGCTAAAGCCGAAAGGGCAACCCTTGCTCTTGCTCCCGGCGGTTCGTTCATCTGTCCATATACCAAAACCGCTTTGTCTAAAACCTTGGACTCTTTCATTTCCGTCCAGAGATCGGTTCCTTCCCTCGTTCTTTCTCCGACGCCCGCAAAAACCGAATAGCCGCCATGCTCGATTGCGATATTATGAATCAGTTCCATAACGAGCACCGTTTTGCCGACACCCGCGCCGCCGAATAATCCTGCTTTTCCCCCTTTCAGGTAAGGCTCTAAAAGGTCTATAACCTTAATGCCCGTCTCTAATATCTCCACGGTCGTGGACTGTTCCTCGAATGACGGAGCAGGCCTGTGGATAGGAAGCCTTGCTTTAAATTCGGTGTCGCCTAATTCATCGACGGGTTCGCCGATAACATTAAAAATCCTTCCGAGAACATCCTTCCCGACGGGAACGGTTATTTTATTGCCGGTATCTATTACCTTCATTCCTCTGTATAGCCCGTCCGTGGCGTCTAAAGCAATACACCTGACGGTATCTTCGCCGAGATGCTGCGCCACCTCGAGAACCAGATTATTTTCCTTATTGCTTATTCTGGGATTGGTCAGCGATAAAGCATTGTAAATCGGCGGCAGGAAGCCGCTTTCAAATTTAACATCGACAACGGGACCTATTACCTGCGCGACAACGCCCTCATTCATTTATAACCTCCGTAATTTTTCGTAACTTCCAACATTTACCTTAATCCAGAATATAATTTATTTTAGCGCGCTTACGCCGTTTATTATATCTAGAATTTCAAGCGTAACCGCGGCTTGCCTTGCCTTGTTATAAGCAATAGTTAATTTATTTATAAGTTTTCCCGCATTCCTCGTCGCGTTATCCATTGCATTCATTCTTGAAGCCTGCTCCCCGGCAAAAGACTCTACTATTTTAAAATAAATTTTGGTTTGAATATAGTCCTTAAAAATTTTATCGATTATCTCGTCTTCGTAAGATACGGGCTCCACTAAATAACCGCCGCTGTTTTTATCTTTGCTCACCAAGGAGGAATCGAACGGTAAAATCTTTTCTATTACCGCCCTCTGGTGAAGCGTTGAAATATAATTATTAGATATTATATAAAACTCGCCTGCTTCTCCATTTATAAAATCGGCGGACATTTTAACCGCCAGTGTTTCGGATAAATTTTCCGTTATGTTATTTTCGGAGAAATTGGCGGTAAATTCAACGGAATAGTTATGCCTTTTAAAAAAATCCGCTCCCTTCTTGCCGAGTATATACAGTTTTATCCGGCTTTCGTCTAACCCCTTGGCTTTAAGTTCTTCAAAAAAAAGTTTAAAAAGATTTATATTAAAAGAACCGCAAAGACCCCTGTCCGTTGAAATTATAAGAATGCCGGCGCTGCCGCCATTGCTATTACCCGAATTTTTTTTAAAAAACGGATGGCTGTGCAGGACCGTATTTCTTGAAATATTTTTTATGACGCCGCCGTACATTTCCGAATATGGCCTGAGGGCATTCATAGCCGCCTGATTTTTTTTAAATTTTGCCCCCGCCACCATTTTCATAGCCTTTGTTATCTGCCTTGTATTTTTAATGCTGGCGATTTTTCTTTTTATAGATTTTAAATTCGGCATATATAATATATAATTTGGCCTATATAACTTGATTAACCTTCCACGAATATATTTTTAAATTTATCCAAAGAGGCGATAAGATTAGATTTAACGGATTCGTCGATCACCCTTTTTTCCCTTATATCGCCATATATTTCTGGATTATTATTTTCGATATATAAAAGAAGCTCCCTTTCATATTCTTTTATAGAGGTAAGTTTATAATCCGCCAAATACCCGTTATTTGCCGCAAACAATATTACGACTTCTTTCTCGATAGGCATCGGCTCATATTGACCCTGCTTAAGAAGCTCCGACATCATCCTTCCGCGGGCAAGCATCTCCTGCGTCGTTTTATCGAGGTCTGCCCCAAACTGTGCAAACGCGGCTAACTCCCTATACTGCGCCAGGGAAAGTCTTAAGCCGCCCGAAACCTGTTTCATCGCTTTTATCTGCGCATCGCCGCCGACTCTGGATACCGAAAGGCCCGCGTTTACCGCCGGCCTGACGCCCGCATAAAAAAGATCGGTTTCGAGAAATATCTGTCCGTCCGTAATAGATATGACATTAGTCGGAATATATGCCGAAACATCTCCCGCCTGAGTTTCGATTATAGGGAGCGCCGTAAGCGACCCTCCGCCGTGAGCATCGTTTAGCTTGGCCGCCCTTTCCAAAAGCCTTGAATGCAGGTAAAAAACATCCCCGGGATACGCTTCCCTGCCGGGCGGCCTTCTTAAAAGAAGCGACAGTTCCCTGTAAGCAACGGCGTGTTTCGATAAATCATCGTATATTATAAGGCAATGCATGCCGTTATCCCTGAAGTATTCCCCCATCGTAACCCCCGTATAAGGAGCAAAATATTGAAGGGTGGCGGGGTCGCTCGCATTAGCCGCAATTATCGCGGTATATTCCATTGCCCCTTCCCTCATAAGGCGGTCGTAAATAAAAGATACGCTTGACTGTTTTTGTCCGATTGCCACATAAATACAATAAACGCCCGAATTCTTTTGGTTTAGTATCGTATCTATCGCTATGGCGGTCTTTCCGGTCTGCCTGTCGCCTATTATAAGTTCTCTCTGCCCCCTGCCGATAGGAATCAGCGCGTCTATAACCTTCAAGCCTGTATATAAAGGCTCGTTAACCTTTTTTCTGTGAACTATGCCGACCGCTTTTTTTTCGATAGAAGAGTATTTATCGGTTTTAATGGGGTTTTTGCCGTCGATAGGCCTCCCAAGCCCGTCAAGAACCCTTCCTATAATCTCTTTTCCGACGGGAACTTCGGCAATTTTTCCAGTTCTTTTTACGGCGTCCCCTTCTTTAACATAAGATTCCTCTCCAAGAATTGCGACGCCGACATTATCCTCCTCGAGGTTTAATACATAGCCGTACACATCCGGGGTAATCTCTAACATTTCTCCTATCATAACATTCTTTAGGCCGTATATTTTCGCCACATTGTCGCCCACGGATAAAACAACCCCTACTTCGCTTATATCTATATTTTTTGTATATGTTTCGATTCTTTTTTTAATAATCTCGGTATTTTCCGATGCCTTAACCGCCATAAACAAACGCTCCCTGTTTTAAATAATTATAGAAATTTTCCAATTGGGTCTTTATACTGCCGTCATATAATTTACCTTCCACATTTATGACATATCCGCCGATTATTTCGGGCGCAACCTTCTCGTTTATAACAATTCTTTTATTTAAAGCCTTTTCAACCATATTTTTGATTTGAACGGTTTCCTCGTCTCTTAACTTTTTGGCGGAAACGACATTAACTATTGCAATCCCAAGAAAATCATTTCTAAGTCTCGAAAATTCTTGCAAGATTTTTGGCAAATATCTTGCTCTTTCATTTTCTATCAATATATGCATAAAGCTTATAAACTCACGGCTCAAAGACAGTTCTTTGCCTAGAAGATTAATTATTTCCTTTCTTTCTTTTTTATCTATAAAGGTTTGCGATAAAAATTCTTTGAGACATAGCTCGTTATTGCAAAAACCGATAAAACCGTTAAGTTCTTCAAAAATTCCCTCTATCCTGTCCAAATCATGGGCAATTTTAAAAAGGGCTCCCGCGTATCTCTTTGCTATTTTGTTGTCTAACAATTATTTCCCCGTTAATATTTCATCGTTAAGCTTAAGGATATTATCGTTTACTTTATCTAAAGCCTCCCCCGTCAGTTCTCTATTCGTAATATCTTTGGCAATCTTAAAGGACATATCGAGAGCCTCTTGATAAAGCTCTCTTTTTTGTTTGTCTATTTCCGATTTCGCAAGGGTTAAATAATTCCCTAAAATTTTTTCGGCAGAGGCTTTCGCATCTTCTATAATACGGGTTTTTTCTATTTCTGCCTCTTTTACGGCTTCTTTTTTTATTTCTTCTATTTCTTTTTTGACCTCTTTAAGCCTATTTTGAGCATCCTTGTAAAGTTCCTCCGCCCGCTTTTCGGCCTCTATAGCTTTTTCTATAGAAAGATTAATATCCTTCTTTCTTTTATCGAAAAATGGATTTACATATTTTATAAATATATACGCAAGCCCCGCCAGAAGCAGTACGGTATCGAATATCCGCCAAAAAAGTTCCATAATTTTATTTTATTTTATTCTATTCTATAATTTTTTTAAAAATTAAAATCGATAATTCTTCGGATTTTTCTTTAATAGAACTTAATACCGCGGTTTTTTCTTCGTTAAATTCTTCTATTGCGCTTTCGAACTTGGCGGCCGCATTAATTTTGGTACCGGATAAGAGGTTATTTGCCTCAGTTTGGGCTTCCTTGCGAAACCTTTCTTTTATTTCGTTTATTTCAAATCTTAAATTTTTTCTTTCGTTGCCCGCCTCAAAGTTTAACGCTTCCGCTAATTTTTCGAGGTTATTTTGCTTATCCTCGTTTAAGCCGATAATTTCCTCTCGTTTTTTTAAAATAGCCCGCAAAGGCCTAAATAGAAACAGATTTAAAAGGTAAGTGAAAATCAGAAATGCCGCGGCTTCAAATAAAAGTCCCTGCCATGTTATGATTAATTCGGTCATATTATAATTTATAATATATTATAAATAAAGTAAACAAGATATAAGTCTATATCGTCGAATTATATCAAAAATAAATTAAATATCAATTTATTTATATATAAATATTTTTGTGTTTTGATTATAATTTTTATAGATTATATGGTAATATTTATATAACTAATCCATCGAACAATTAAACGGGGGCTTGTCATTTAATGGACGGACAGGAACAGGAACGGGAACAAGGCAAATATAGCGATTCCGCTGTTAACGATGTTCGAATAAAAAACGCTGAGGCAATAGAGCAAATAATTAACAATATTTTAATTTCAAAAAAAGAACTCGGCATCACGCTTTATCCGTCAAAGGGATATTTTAAATCTTATTTATTAGAAATAAAACCAAAATTTTTGCTTATAGACAGCCTTATGCCCTTTTACGGAAATAAAATAATTTCCAAGTCGGAGTTTATAAAAGTTGGCGTGGGCTCAGGAAACAACAATATTGAACGATATTTTTTAACTAAATTTAAGGAAGAAATAATTAACGGCGAAGAGATTAATTTTTTAATTTTTAAGCCCATAGAGGTTGTTTTAATTGAAAAGAGGACAGCTTTAAGGGTTTCGACAAGCCAGTCAAATATGGCCTTTATTAATTTCTCGCATAACGGCCAAAATTATTTTATGCCTGTTTATGACTTATCGTGGAACGGCATCTCATTTAATTCCGAATTCAAAATAGAAACGGGATATGTTATAAAACATGCGTTAATAAAACTTTCGGAAAAATCTATTAACGCCGATTTAAAAATTGCACATTCCACACACTTAAGCGGCCAATACAGGGTTGGATGCATGATTATAAATATTTCGGATAACGATAGAGATAAGCTGATTAATTTTATTTTAACGATCGAAAGGCAGGATATTAATTCTAACCTCGGATTAGATTAGTCCAATCTTTATTTTTTTATTAATTTGATAAGCCTTTCGAGTTCTTCCGCGGAAGAAAAGTTAATTTCAATCTTTCCTTTTAGTTCATTGCCCTTATTTTTATAATCTATCCTGACTTGAGCCTGAAGTCTTTCAAAAAGCGCACCTTCATAGTTTTTAATCTGAGAAAATATCGAAAAATCCTTTTTGGGTTTATGCTTCTGTTTTCCGGATTTAATTGCTTTAGCCGCGCGCTCCGTCTCCCTTACATTTAGTTTTTCATTGGAAATTTTATTTAGAAGCATGTTTATCTCGCCGCCTGAAAGGCCGATAAGATTTCTTGCGTGGGACGGGGTAATTTTTCCGTAAATAAGATCATTTTTAATTTCATCCGGCAAAGAAAGCATCCTTATCATGTTTGTAATTGTGGCCCTATCTTTGCCCACTTTGACCGAAAGTTCTTCGTGGGTTAATTTATATTCCTCGATTAACCTCATGTAGCAGTTTGCTTCTTCGATAACATTTAAATCCTGCCTCTGGATATTTTCGATAAGGGCTATTTCGAGGGCTAAGACGCCCGAAATGTCTTTGATTATAGCGGGAACCTTATTTAATCTTAACTCTTTAGCGGCTCTATATCTTCTTTCACCCGCGATTAAATCATAGCCGCTGCCGTCCCGGGATTTAGAAACTATTAAAGGTTGGATGATGCCGTTTTCTTTGATAGAGTTTTTTAATTCGGCAAGCTTATCCTCGTCAAAATACTGCCTTGGCTGGTAAACCCCCGTATTTATCTTATCTATTTCGATTTCAAAAACCGAAAGCTTTCCGTCCGCGTCCGCATGGATGCCGTCCTGAACATAGGCATCCGTTAAAAGCGCGCCTAATCCCCGGCCTAATACGACCCTTTTTGACGATTTTTCTTTTTCTTCCATAAATAAATAACCCGTTTGTCCCAACCCGCTTCAGCAATATTTTTGTCCACGAGTTTATCAAAGTACGCCTTTGATGTGGGCAAAAATGCCGGTTTTTACGCAACCTTAGACAAAAATTCCTTGGTTAATTCGATATAATAAATTGCGCCCTTGGAATTTATATCGTACAGTATTATAGGCTTCCCAAAACTTGAACTTTCCGGAAGCTTAACATTCCTCGGTATAACGTTTTCATATATCTTCTGCCCAAAATATTTTTTGACTTCGCTGACTATCTGGTTTGTGAGGTTTGCCCTTCCGTCAAACATGGTAAACAAAACCCCTTCGATTTGCAAATCTTTGTTAAGCCGCTGGTTAACAAGCCTGATTGTCTGCATCAGCCTCGATATTCCTTCTAACGAATAATACTCGCACTGCATAGGGATTAAGACGCTGTTGGAAGCGGTTAACGCGTTTATCGTCAGCAGCCCTAAAGACGGCGGGGTATCGATAAAAATATAATCATAATCGCTACTTATTTTATCGATAATATTTCTTTTAAGAAAATATTCTCTTTCATCCATACTAACTAATTCCACCTCTATGCCCGCAAGGTCAGAGGTCGATGGAATTATATAAAGATTTTTCAATTGTGTTCCGTATATGGCATCCGCAACCGTAGATTCACCCGTAAGACATTCATAAACGGTCGGCTTTGACTTATCAACCGTAATATTTAACCCGCTTGTCGCATTAGCCTGCGGGTCGGCATCGATTAAGAGGATTTTCTTCTCGTACGCCGAAAGACAGGCGGCAATATTGATTGCCGTAGTGGTTTTTCCTACCCCGCCCTTTTGATTGGAAATACAGATTACCTTTGCCATTAGCGTTTGGTTTGCATAAATTATTTAGCAAATAAAATTTAAAAACAACAGCTCTTTTAATTTATAAACCAAAATTATTATAAAGTAAAGATAAATTTTTTAATAAATGTTTCATGTGAAACATTTATTCTTTAGCTAAATAATTCCAGACTTAGCCGGCGGTGCGCGAATGTTTGTATATCACTTCTTCGGTCTGATTTGACCTTATGCCGTCGTTTTTATGGCTTTTTATGTAATCCCTAATAACGTTGTAAGCCTTGTCTCCCGTTGAACCATGATTTGGCAAATCTGAAAGTGTCTGCATCATTACACCTGAAGAAATTAACCAGTACTCTTTGTTAAAATTTATTTTCTTACCCATAATCAACCATTCTTTTATTCTTTTATAAACACTTTCGTTGATTCTTATGTGTAATTTCGAATTAGAAACTCTTGTGCAATCCCCACCCATTTGAAGATAGGGGTCTTTCGAAAAAACATCGCCGAGCCTTTCCGAAAATGTTTGAAAAAGCACAGAACCTTTTAACTTGATTTTATAAACTTCTGGATATGTCGTGCCGTATTCCCCGTAAACATGTTCCATGGTTATCTTTTCGCCGGGCAGAATCGTCTCGCCCCAGCGCCAGCCGGGGGTGAACACTAACGGGGTGTCGTATTTTTCCA
>JAJZXJ010000022.1:0-15971 GCA_021802425.1 bacterium
TCTTATTTAATTTACCAAATTCGTAACTCAAATAGCCCCTTGGTATTTCTCCCGTAAAATGCGCAACGACATATCCATTTTTATTTATAATAAACGATTGGGGTATTTCATATATATTCCCGTATGCTTTTTCGATAGAATAATCTGCCATGCCTATCGGATAAGTTATGATGCCGCCTTTAAAGGTTTTTACAAAATGCATCACATATTTTTTCCCCTGATTATTAACGGAAAGGCCGATAATTACAAAACCGTCTTTTTTATGCAATTTATAAAATTTTTCAAGCATCGGCATTTCTGCCCTGCACGGCGGACACCATGTGGCCCAAAAATTTACGAGAATAATTTTGCCTTTATAATTTTTAAGGGATAGAACCATGCCCGGATAATTTAAACTCGGGACAGAAAATTGGGGAGCCTTCACCTCGCTCCCGGACTTTTTAACGCCGTTTTTCCATAGCAAAGAAGGCGCTTTAACTACTAAAATAGAAACGATGACAACCGCCGCCACAAAAATTAAAGCCTTAAAAATTTGAGAATATTTTCTATCCATTTTTATTAAATCCCCCTTATATCTTATGCTTAAATATCTTAAATATATTTAATTAATAATTTTACTTTTTAAATTTTAACATAATCTTACATTATTATCAAAAAATTATTAATGCAATTTTTATTGGACTTTAATTAATTTTTAAAATTTTAATTTTTATGATATATTAATCTAAAACTAAAGTTAATTGACAAAAGAAGCGGAGGTCTTATTTGATGAAGGTAAACAAGGCAATCTTCCCTGCCGCAGGTCTTGGAACAAGGCTTTTACCCATTACAAAATCTATCCCGAAAGAAATGCTGGTGTTGGTCGATAAACCGTTAATACAATACGGCGTCGAGGAATGCATAAGCGCAAAAATTAACGATATAATCATTGTAACGGGCAGAGGAAAAACAGCCATAGAGGATTATTTTGACAGATCAATCGAGCATGAAATTATGCTAAAGGAAAAGGGGAAACACGATTTGTTAAAATCCGTCAATGATATTTCCGATCGTATCAACCTCACATATACCAGGCAAAAAGAGGCATTAGGTTTGGGGCATGCAATTTTATGCGCTCAAAACATGGTCGGAGAGGAACCGTTTGCGGTAGTTTTAAGCGATGATATAATAGACTCCAATATTCCGGTAATGAAACAAATGATAGATATATATAAAAATTACAGGTATTCTATTTTAGCCGTTCAGAGGGTGCAGGACGAGGATGTTTCAAAATATGGAATAATACAGGGAAAGGAAATAGCAAAAGGGCTGTTTAAAGTCGAAGACCTTGTCGAAAAACCTGAAATTAACGAAGCCCCTTCTAACCTTGCTATAATAGGCAGATATATTTTAATGCCCCAAATTTTTGATTTCATAAGCAAAACAAAGCCCGGGAAGGGCGGAGAAATTCAACTTACCGATGCCATTAAATCTCTTCTTTCCATTCAGCCGGTTTATGCCCTTGAATTTGAAGGGGTAAGATACGACGGCGGGAATAAACTTGACTTGCTTAAAGCTCAAATAGTGTACGGGCTAAAAAATGCCGAATTAAGGAACGGACTTATAGATTTTATTAAAAAGCTGGATTTTGTTTAAATTTGTTTTGATTTTTAACGGAGAGCGGCTACATGGATTTTCTTGATGAAAATGAAAATTTTAATAAAAAGATAATAAAATTCAAAAAAGAAGTTGAAAGATTGTTTAATTATCTTTTCGGATCTTTTTCGCTTGAGGAATCGGCCTACTCCTTTAAAACAAATGGTCCGCCGATAGATATTTATATAAATCGCAGTAAATTAGCAGTGGAAATAGAACTGCCCGGGGTTTCTAAGGAAAATATTGCCATCGGCGTTCGCGACAATATTCTGGCAATAATGTGGAAACTCGAGCCCAAAACTAATTCTAATATCAATTTTTTTTGTTTGGAAAGAAGATTCGGAAAGTTTGAAAAATTTATACTTCTGCCGATAAGCCCCGCCAAGCATTTTGTTAAGGCTGTTTTATCCAACGGGGTTTTAAAAATAAGCTTTGAATTAAGCGATATTTTTATCCACTCGGATGTAGGAATACCTATTCATTATGACGAATCTTAGGATTATAAAATATATAAAATATAAAGGCGTAAGATTAGGATACAGGCTTTGGTTATAACAAATTATAATGAACAAATTTTGAGAATTTATAGTATAATAATATTATAGTAATAGATATTTATATATTAGATTCTATTAACACATATTCTATACAGGAGCTTCCAAATATGGTGAGAGCAAATCAAAAAGATTTTGAAAGTTTATCGGACAACATCAGTGAAATTGCGATTGGTAAAGGCGAAGGCGTTGACCAACCCAATTTAGCCGAAGAAATTCAGGTACCAGAAGTTATCCCGCTACTCCCCATTAGGGACCTTGTTCTTTTTCCTTTTATGATAATTCCTCTTTTTGTCGGAAGAGAAGCATCCATTAAAGCGGTTGACGAGGCTATAGCTAAAGACAGGCTAATCCTTTTATCCGCCCAGAAGGATATTGTCGTCGAAGAACCCTCGCAGAACGATATCTATGATGTCGGGGTTGTTGCGATGATAATGAAAATGCTTAAGCTCCCCGACGGAAGAGTTAAGATATTGGTTCAGGGTATATCAAAAGCTAAAATTGAAACATTTGTTCAAATAAAGCCTTTCTACCTTGTAAAAGTATCAAAGATAAAAGAAGAAAATATTGTCGATATAACGCCGGCTATCGATGCTTTAATGCGAAATGTAAAAGAACAGCTTGAAAAATATGTTTCTCTGGGAAGACTTCCATCGCAGGATATATTAATAATATTAGAAAATGTCAATAACCCTGGAAGGCTCGCCGATATAGTGGCGTCTAATTTGGGATTGAAAGTGGAGGAATCTCAAAAAATATTGGAAGATTCCGACCAAATAGAAAGACTTAGAAAGGTTAACGACATACTGGCAAGGGAAATTGAAATTCTCTCTATGCAGGCCAAAATCCAATCCCAGGCAAAAGAGGAAATGACAAAAACCCAAAGAAATTATTTTCTCAGGGAGCAGCTCAGGCAAATAAAGCAAGAATTGGGAGAAACGGATGAAAAAACTCAAGAAATAACGGAATTAAGAGATAAGATACTTGCGGCCAAGATGCCGCCGGATGTTTTGAAAGAAGCCGAAAAGCAGCTTTCAAGATTAGAAACAATGCATCAGGATGCCGCCGAAGCATCAACCGTTCGGACATATTTAGAATGGCTTACCGATGTTCCGTGGTCAAAGAAAACAAAAGATAATTTGCATATAGAAACGGCAAAAAAGATATTAGATGAGGACCACTATGATTTGGAAAAAATTAAGGAAAGAATACTTGAATACCTCAGCGTTAGAAAACTTAATAAAAAAATGAAAGGACCTATACTATGTTTCATCGGACCTCCGGGCGTCGGCAAAACATCTCTCGGAAAATCTATCGCGAAAGCTATGAATAGGAAGTTTATCAGGGTTTCTTTGGGCGGGGTACATGACGAGGCCGAAATTAGGGGACACAGAAGAACTTATGTCGGGGCTCTTCCTGGAAGAGTTATTCAGGGCATTAAACAGGCAGGGACTAACAATCCTGTCTTTATGATCGATGAAATAGATAAAATAGGCACCGATTTTAGGGGCGATCCATCCTCCGCCCTTTTGGAAGTATTGGATCCGGAACAAAATTTTTCGTTTTCCGACCATTACTTAAATGTTCCGTTCGATTTATCGAATGTTATGTTCGTTGCCACGGCTAATGTCGCCGATACTATACCTTCTCCGCTTAGAGACAGAATGGAGATTATAAATTTATCGGGATACACCCTTGAAGAAAAAGAAAAGATTGCGGAAAAATATCTTATTTCAAGGCAAATAAAAGAAAACGGGCTAAAAAAGGAGTATATCGAATTTAAACCAAGCGCTATCAGGACTATTATCTCGGGATATACGCGGGAAGCCGGCTTAAGAAACCTGGAGCGCGAGATTGGAACCATATGCAGAAAAGTGGCAAAGCTGATTGCCGAAAATAAAATTAAAAAATATACCATAACCAATAAAAATATCCATAAATATCTGGGTACTATAAAAATCCTTCCCGAAGAGGAAAGGCAGAAGGACGAAATCGGCGTTTCCACAGGGCTTGCATGGACCCCGTTCGGAGGAGAAATTTTATACATAGAGACCGTGCTTGTCAAAGGAAAAGGGGGATTATCGCTGACCGGCCAGCTTGGGGATGTCATGAAAGAATCGGCGCAGGCCGCCCTCAGCTACGCAAGGTCAAAAGCCGACGAACTTGGCATAAAACCGGATACATTCGAAAAAAACGATATTCATATTCATATACCCGAAGGAGCAATACCTAAAGACGGGCCGTCGGCTGGAATTACTATGGCAACATCTTTAATTTCCGCCCTATTAAAAAAACCGGTTAAAAAAGATATTGCCATGACGGGCGAAATTACTTTAAGGGGCAATGTTCTTCCTATCGGGGGATTAAAAGAAAAGTCTTTAGCCGCTTTGAGGGCGGGCATTAAAACAGTTCTGATACCGGAGCGAAATAAAAAAGACCTTGAGGAAATTTCTCAATTAGTTAAGAAAAATTTAAAATTCGTACCGGTTAGACACATGGACGAAGTTATAAAACAAGCAATAGTCGGAACATTTAACTCAAAACCTGCCGGTAAAATAAAATCTAAGCAGGCAAGTAAAATAAATTAAAAAGTGAGGGCGAAAAAAAAAGAAGTACTCAATGAAACCGGGTTAATAAAAGAGATTGAAAAAATAAGCCTTATAACCCAAAAATTTAATAAATCTATAATTATCAAATCTATAGGTGATGATTGCGCTATTTTTAAGGATAAAAACAGCATGCTTGTCAGCACCGACAATATAACGGAAAATGTTCATTTCACGCTTAAGTTTTATAGCTTTTATGAAATAGGTTCCAAGTCTTTGCTCGTCAATTTAAGCGATATAGCCGCAATGGGGGGCACCCCTCGTTTATTTACCTTATCGCTATTTATTCCCGAATATGTAAATGAAGAAAATATTAAAGAAACCCTTTACGGCGTAGTCGGCGTTGCAAAAAAATACAGGGTTTCGCTTATAGGGGGCAATATATCGCGGGCATCCGAATTTTCTATATCCATAACGATTATAGGCGACTATAAAGACGACAATGTCATAAAAAGGGGTAATTCAAAAATAGGCGATGCGGTTTTTGTTTCGGGAGAAATTGGAAATTCATGGATGGCGTATTATTTGCAAAAACAAGGGAAGCATATCGATAAAAACTTCGTCAACCTCGAAAATTTTGAAAAAAAAACCATCGAAAACTTTATAAACAAATTTAAACTTCCTACCCCAAGAATTA
This sequence comes from bacterium, assembly GCA_021802425.1. Taxonomy (GTDB): domain Bacteria; phylum SZUA-79; class SZUA-79; order Acidulodesulfobacterales; family Acidulodesulfobacteraceae; genus Acidulodesulfobacterium. The sequence continues at coordinate 5,433 of JAJZXJ010000022.1, forward strand.
AATTAGCTAAAGAATTGGCTGTAAGAAAACTTGCGAATTCCTTAACGGATATCAGCGACGGTTTATACAAAGATATTTCCAACATTCTAAGGCTTTCTCAGGGGGTCGAGATTTGGATAAATGAACTGCCCGTTAATGAAAACCTGAAACACATTGCAGGGCTGTTAAAAATTAGGAAATGCGCGGACAATATTATATCATTCGGCGAAGATTATGAACTTTTGTGGACAACCGACGATAAAAACGAAAAAGAGGTTTTAAACTTATCAAGCAGGCTTGGAATCAAGATTAAAAAAATAGGGCGTGTCGTAAATGGAATTAACGGAATTAAGTTTCTAAAAAACGGCGTTGCATATCCTATTAAAGATTCGACTTTTAGGCACTTATAATCCTCTTTGCATCTTTACATTGCGCATCTTTATGAATAAAAAACGGAATGTTTTTATCGTAAAAATTAATATTAATTAAACATAAATATAGTATATACTTAGCAGATGTATCTCCTATCCTATCTTTTATTTTTTATTTTATTTATCGCAATTTCATCGATTTTTTCCATTTCCGAGTCTTCCGTTTTCTCATTGACTCAGGCAGATATAGATGAATTAAATCTAAAAAAAAAGAATAAGATAATATTCCTGATAAGAAAATCATCCATATTTCTTGTGATAATTTTAATCGGGAATATGGCCGCCAATGTTATAACCGCAAGTTTCGGATCGATAATCTTAACAGAATATTTTCACAAAATACCCGAAATTTATTCTATTATATCAATCTCCTTTACCCTCATTATTTTAGCTGAAATTATTCCAAAAATTATAGCGCTAAAGAAACCCGTAGAATTATCTTTAATCGTTTCGCATATATTTTATCCTGCCATTTTTTACGCAGAAATCTTAATGGATAAAATTGGGATTAAAGGAAAACGGTTCCAGCTAAAAAAGGATGAAGCTATTTCCAACGAAGAACTGAGAATGATAATAGAAATCGGTAAAACCGAAGGCGAAATAAAAGAAAAAGAATATGAGTTTCTTAAAAATTTCTTAAAACTTTCTTATTTAAAAGCCGGTAATATTATGACAAAGAGGGATAATGTTTTCGGATTAGATGTAAATACCCCTGCCTTAACCGCAGTGAAGCTTATCGAGGAAAACCATTTTTCCCGCATGCCTGTATATTTTAGAGAGAAAGATAATATCATAGGAATACTTCTCGCCAAAAACATACTTTCCAGAATGTACAATCTTGGGGAGGAAAAAAGGACTCTTAACTCTTTTTTGATAAAGCCTTATTTCATACCGTCGTCAAAAAATGCTCTGGAACTTTTCAGGGAGCTTCAAAGAAAAAAGATTCATATTGCAATTGTAGTAAACGAATACGGAAAAATGATAGGCATTGTTACTATGGAAGACCTGCTTGAGGAAATATTTGGTGAAATAGAGGATGAATACGATGTTCAATAATCCATATCTTATTTATATAATTATAATTATTGCCTCAATATTTTTCGAAGGATTTTTTGCCGGGTCGGAAATCGGCATTATAAGTTTTGACAAGATTAAAGTAAAACACAAGGAAACTCAGGGGAATAAACTTGCTAAATTTTTGCTTAAAATGACAAAAAGACCCGAAAGCACATTTTCTACCTCCCTTATCGGAAACAGTGTCGCTTATACGACAGCTTCCATTTTAGCAACGGCTATTATATATCGATATGCCCGCTCTTACACTCCATTTATCGTGGCAGTTATTCTTACGCCTATTATGGTAATTTTCGGCGAAATTATTCCAAAAATGATATATAGAAGACATGCAAATAGCCTGATGTTAAAAAGTATCCCGCTGCTTGCCGCCTTTGGGGTTATATTTTTTCCGATCAATATTATTTTTATGGCTTTCTCCAAATTTTTAAATGTAATTTTTAAAAGCAAATCTAAAAATGTATTTTTAACAAAAGATGAACTTATAAAAGTCCTGACGATAAGCGGCAACATAGAAGAACTTAAAGAATATGATAAAAAGATTATAAAACGGATATTCGATTTTAGGGATAAAACCGCTAAAGACATTATGATCCCGCTAATCAATGTGGTGGCGGTGGATGAAAAGGCAAGCGTAAAAACCGCAAGGCAAATCCTGGTAGAATCCAATTATTCAAGAATACCCGTTTACAAAGACCGTATAGATAACATATCCGGCATTGCATTTGCTTTCGATATTTATAACATGGAAAATATGGATAAGGTAGTAAGCGATATAGCTAAGCCTGTTCTTTTTATACCAGAAACGCTAAAAATATCGACAATAATGATTAGGATGCAAAAAAGCCGCCAGCAAATGGTCGTAGTTGTGGATGAATATGGGGGGGCATCGGGAATAGTAGCCTTTGAGGACATACTGGAAGAAATAGTCGGAGAAATTAGGGACGAGACCGATGAAGAAGAACCCATGTATAAAAAGATAGGCAAAAATACTTATATAATAAATGCAAGGCTCACATTAGATGAATTATCGGAACTTTTTAATTTAAAAATAGAAAGGCACCCGGAAGCAGATTATGAAACCGTTTCAGGTTTGATAATGGATAGACTCGGAAGAATACCTGTTCCGGGCGAAAAGTTTACGATAGATAATCTTACCTTTACAATAACGCAATCAACAAGCAAATCATTAAAAGAGGTAATTTTAAGCTATTGATAAACAGTTAATAAATATTAAAATGTTATCCGTGCTTTCATTTTAAATTTTTTCATTTAACTTAATTAATGTGCAACAGCCCTGTCTATCATCTGTTTAAATGCATTTTTAGGCGCTGCCCCAACTATTTGGTCCACCACTTTTCCGTTATTAAACAAAATAACCGTCGGTATCCCTCTTATCCCATATTTACCTGGAATAACCTGATTTTCATCAACATTTACCTTGCCCACTTTTATGGTGCCGTCATAATCCGATGCCATCTCGTCGATGATCGGGGCAACAGCCCTGCATGGAGCGCACCAAACAGCCCAAAAATCCACAAGAACCGGTTTATTGGATTGCAAAACCTCTGTTTCAAAATTGGCATCCGTAAAGGCTAAAACTTTTTCTGAAGCCATAATGAGTAAATCCTCCTTAAATTTTAATTGTGTTTAAATGTCCTTTTGTTTCATAAAACAGGCTTTTATAATTTTTATACACTAACCCTCTGTTCCGATCTCAAAATCAAAGAATCCGCTATTTTATTAAATACGGCTTTTACCTCCGGATGGATATCTTTTGTCATAATGGGTTCGCCTTTATCGGAGAGTTCGCAGATTTCTTCTACTATAGGCACCTCGCCCAGAAAATTAACGCCTAATTTTTCGGCAGTTTTTTTAGCGCCGCCATGTTTAAATATATCCGAACGCTTATTGCAATGGGGACATATAAAATAGCTCATATTTTCGACTATGCCAAAAACAGGAACATTAACCTTATCGAACATACCCAATGCCTTTTTGGCATCTATAAGGGAAATATCCTGAGGCGTGGAAACTACTATGGCAAAATTTATCGGAACGGTTTGGACTAATGTGAGCTGGATGTCTCCGGTTCCGGGAGGAAGATCGACTACGAGAAAATCTATTTCGCCCCATTCCACATCTTTTAAAAACTGCGTCGTGACCTGCATAACTATAGGCCCTCTCCAAATAGCGGGAGCATCTTCCGGAATTAAAAATCCTAAAGACATAAGTTTAATCCCGAATTTTTCTACAGGTATTATTTTATTTTGGGAAGTTAAATCGGGTCTTTTGTTTATGCCCATCATCGTGGGAATACTCGGACCATACAAATCCGCATCCATAAGTCCCACTTTTTTACCCTGCTGCGCTAAGCTGATGGCTAAGTTAACGCTAAATGTGGATTTTCCTACGCCGCCTTTACCGCTTGCAACGGCAATAATATTTTTTACGCCGAAAATAGGAGCTCGCTCCTCAAACGGATTTTTATTGGGCTTACCCCCGTTATCTCCCGAAGAACACCCGCAAGAAGATTCTTCCCCGCTTTCATCGCCGCAGCCGCACGAAGAACCGTGCTCTTCGTCATCCCCGCATCCGCATCCGCCGTCTTCTTCAAAATCATAAGCCCCGTCTTCGCTATCCGCGTTAAATTTATTTAATTCCTTTTCATCGTCATGATTATGCATAAATACCTCTTTAGTTTAGTTTTATTATTATTTAATGTTAATTCTATTAATTTAAGTTTATGGGTATTACATTATATCTAACATAGCCATATATGCTATATATAAATATTAATATATCTATATTATCATAGCTATTTAGTTATTTCAATCTAAAAATCGGCTTACACGGCGTCGGTCGTTTTAAACGCATCCATAAATGCGCTGACGGAAAACTCTGCCCTGCCCGGACCTGCCTCGCCGTACCCTTCCGGAACAGGTAAATTGTACTTATAATGGAGTTCATGCCATTTGAGAAGCAGTTTAACATAATACTCAAGAGGAGCCGGCGAATTTCCCAATCTCCCGAGTTTGCTTGTCTTTTCGGGACACCATGTGGTGTACCTCGGTATAACATTATTGGACATAAAAAATTCCAGTCCCTCTCCCGTTGAATTAACGGCGTCGTCTATGCTTTTAAACCCGTAAGGTTTGGAAAGTTCGACTCCCGCGACAAAATTTGGAATAACTCTGTATTCCCCGAATATAGATACGGCATCCACTATTCTTTTTATCCATTCATCTCTTCCGATAAATTTGGACTTTCCGGGACAAATATTATCAAAAAGCCCTTTATCCCAGACCTCGAAGTTGGTATGATAAATGTAAGCTCCTGCATCCTTAAGTCTTTTAAGGTTTTTTGCATCGTGAGCCTGAACGACAATCTTGCTTATCCATTTGCCCTTGTATTTATCTTCTATGGCTTCTAAAAACCTGACATAAAAATCTATCTCCGTATCTCCGTTAAATTTAAATTCATCTATAATGCTTCCTCCCGTCAATGTATAAGCCTTAGATTCGGAATCCTCCGATGAGCCGATTATGCCGAGAGCATCGATAATGTCGTCTATGGATTTTACGGCGGAATAGCTTTTGTTTGTTTTCTTTTGATTTACATAATTTGAGTTCATATCGCAAAATGCGCATTCGCTCTTATTTTCAAAATACTGGCACATTCTGAAAACTGCGAGATATACTAAGTAGCCCCATTCGATAGTGGGAGCAATATCCCTGACCGATTTCCCGGACGGGGTTTTTTGCAGCATGTAGGATTTTTCGGGTGAAAAAATAATATCCCCTATAAAATTATCATCAAGAAACAGGACATATTTGTTTGCAGCCGCGTCGAACTTAACCCTGTAAGGGGAAGATTTATTAATCCTGACGGAGATAATAGTTCGTTTTAGGTTATATATCCCGCTTTGAAGGGCAATTTCTTCCGGATATTTTTTTGTGATTATATCGTTATCATTATCTATGTTAAAAGAAAAAATGAAATAAGATTTGCTTGAAAAATTTTTAACATCCGTTAACGGTTCGAAGAAAATCCCCTGTCTTAATATATCTTCTTTTATGATGGCTTCCGGGTTTAATAAATGGCCGTATTCTTTAATGAAAAAGTCCAACTCGCCTATATGTTTATTTACCATAGTCTTTTATTTTATTACTTTAAGAAAAAAAATTCAATCGATAAAATTTTTCCTTTACATAGACGGTAAAAAAATATTATAATGTAAAATATATATATAAATATATTATTCTAAATTATACAAAAATAGTTTATTGATTTATTTATTTAATTATTTATTTTTAAGATACTTTAATTTTTAGTTTTAATAATGAATTTTGTGCTAACCGGTATTCTTAATTCACTTTATTTAATTGAGGATTTATATTATGAAAACATTGCAGGCTAAATTATATATTCTTTTTAGCTTATTTTTCCTTAGCAGAGAAAAATTAATCAAAGACACTATATCGATAATACCGCCGGAATATAAAAACATTGCATATTTAAGTGATATAGAATTCACTATTTTCGCATATTTTTCTTATAAATATACCCATTCATCCGCAAAAGAAAAAAAGAATTATGAAAAAAACGGCATAACGGTTTCCTATAAAGAATTAAACAGATTATATATCTCAACGCCGCATCTCGCAACCGTGCTTAAGAGTTTGCAAGACAATAAGCTCATCAATAAATCTACTTTAAGAGAAGATAAACGCAAAACGAATTACATCCTGCCTTATAGCGAACTTAAAAAATTTAACGAGATAAATATAAAAGCTCTTCAGTTTTGCGATTTTAATAAAACCGACACATATATTATCAATAATTTAATAAAGGGAACGATAGCCCTCCTTAAAAGCAACAAGATAATTAATGACGAGCAAGAAAAAAACCTTGACGATTTTTTAAATAAATCAGATAATTATTTTAAATTTTATTATATAATACTTGCTTTATGGACAAGCAGATATCTCATAACCAGTTTTCAGATTAAATTAATGGGGCCGTCGGAATTTATGGTTTATGCGCTGATAATAAAATTTTATATTAAAAACGATAAAAAACCTATTACAACTAAAAAAGTTAAAGAAGAGACGGGCCTTGCCCCATCTATTATCAGTCAAAGTTTTAAGAAGTTCATCGATGAAGACATCATAACAAGAAAAGAAATAAATAAATTTAAAGTATATTTTTATATCAATAAAAAAAACCTTGAAAAAAGGCTTACGAATGATACCATAATAATCGATGAAATTACCAAAAATTTCAAAAACGAGGATGAGAAAAGTTTCGAAAAATTTGTCGATAAATTAAGCACCACCCTGACAGATAAATTAAACAGTTTAGAAGTAAACAAAGTGTGCCTAAACAAAAAATGCGGAATGGAAATCCCATTGATGCCCGGACTTAAATATTGCCCTTATTGCGGGGAAAAAGTTGCTTAAAGAGGTTTAGCCATTTTAACGGGAATAATTTATATATTAGCATCATATTTACTGGGAAGCATCCCCACCTCTGCCATAGTTGCAAAATTTAAGGGGGGGATAGACCTTACTACGGCGGGAAGCGGTAATCTCGGCGCAACAAATGTTTCCCGGGTTATAGGAAAGAAATTTGGTTTTGTTACGCTGGTAATAGATGCGGCAAAAGGGTTTATACCGGTATTTTTGGCAATAAAATTATTCCATCTGCCTTTATTTTTTTTATCTTTAATAATTATAGCCCCCGTAGTAGGCCATTGCTATTCGATATTCATAAAATTTAAAGGCGGGAAAGGGGTTGCTACGGCGCTGGGAGTATTTCTTGCCCTATCCCCCGAAGCGGTTTTAATGGCTTTTTTAATATTCTTAGTAATATTATTTTTTTCAAGGTATGTTTCGCTTGCTTCGATGATAAGCGCTTTTTTTATGCCGTTTTTAATATTTTACACGCTTAAAAGCATTTACCTGTTTATTGCATCCGCCTTCATAGCAATTTTAATAATATACAAACATTCCCCTAATATAAAGAGGCTTTTAAACGGGGCGGAAAATAAGATAAAAAAATAAATTTCTTTTATCTTATTTTACTTTACCGTAACCAATCTGGAGCTTAATGCCGTAATTACATTGTTGACTTTAATGATTGCCTCGTATATGTAAATCTTCGGAGCAGATTTTGGAATCGTAACAGGCAAAACGGTTTTGTAGTAACCTTCCTTTTCAATATTGGTGCTTGTGGTATGATTATAAAAAATCTTTCCGTCTAACCCTTCCAATATTCTTGTTTCTTGAATGGAATGATTTTTGATATTATTGGATGCCCCGATAACATTATATTCCATAATTAACTTAATCTTATTACCGGCCGCTACCGATTTGGGAGCGGTGTATATTTTCAGATTGGATATTAATACGCCTTTAACCTCTTTAAAGTTAATTTTTGGAGCGGCAGCGGCAGGATCATAAATAAACTCATTGCTTGCCAATTTATAGGGGGTGTTAAGCATAGACATTCCCCGAATCTTACCCTCCCTTGTGACAACATACTTTCCTGTTACATAGCCCACGCCGTAACCTATAGATAATCCGGCAGCAGTTCCTATTATTGCGCCGATTGGACCTCCCGTTAACGCGCCTATTACAAAACCGGTGCCTGCTCCAAATAATGCCCCGGTGGTTCCGCTTGCCGCAGTCGCCCTTGAAGTTGCGCATCCGCTAAGAGAGGACGAAGCAATAAAAATCGAGAGTAAAAGGATTATTGCTATACCAAATCTTTTTTTAATATTAATTTTATTATTTTTCATGGCCCTAAAACCTCCTTATTTTGTTTTATGGCTATATTATAAGGATAATAGAAACATATAACCGCAAATTAGCTTAATGATATAATAAAATTATGTATGTTGCAACAAAAATCGTACCCTTATCCTGCGTTAGAAAATATTTAAATGTTTCTATTATTCGGTAATTCTAACGCAGGATTGAGGCTATTACTGTAAAATGAAGGGCGCGTTTTTCGTTACGAAGGCCGTCAGCGTATATTCGCCGGGACCCATTATAAAAATGCTCAATGCTACGGTAAATTCCGTTAAAGCATATTCGTAACCGCCGTTCATAATATTAAACCCGTGAGGCAAATGAAGTATAAATATCGCGCCGAGCATTACAAGCATTATGTTTAGCGCCCCTATTCTTGTCAATATTCCGCTGACCATTGCAAGGCTTCCCGTTGTTTCGGCTATGCCAACCAATGCCGCTATAATGATTGGGAAATGCATATACCCTGCAAAACCGGCTATACCTGGTCCGTCAAACCAATCAAATAAAATTCCCGTCCCATGGTAAAAAAAACTGAGAAACAGCACAAACCTTAAGAAAAATAAACTTATGGATTCTTTTTTCATTTTTGACCTCTTTAATTAATTTAATGTTTTTAAATTATAATTTTACCCTTCTTTCTTTCACCCGGCCGCCGGTCATATGTCCGCGGCCGGAGAAATTAAAATTAATATGCTTTACTTATAGCTTTATCCTCTTATCCCCTTCATAAACATATAAAGCATTTAGTTCTTCTTCATCCTTTATGCATTGATGCGTTCCGTCGCAATAAGGCAAGTTCTTAGATAACTGGCACCTGCAAATATAAATTGGAAACTTGCCTTCCTTAATTTCTAACGGTGAGTTTTCGGTAATTTTTTTTAAATGAGCCATTCGATTTACCTCCTTAATAATTTTAATTTAAGTTTTAATTTGCTTTGCTTTAAAGCAACCCGCCCCATGGATACGATAATTATAAGTTGTTAGGTATATTATGTCAATTAGGGATTTTATTATTATTAAGTATATAAAAATATACTTAATTGACAATGTATATTAAAATATGGTAATCTATTTATATAATTATTATTATTAAAGACTGATAATGATTGCAAATTTTGTAATTCATTATTGTTTGCTACGCGTTATGGTTATGATAGGATTATTAATATTTTGATAAATTTAAACAGTTATGGAAAATAACAAAAAAGAAGCTTTCTGCCCCGCGCAGGAAGCCTTTAAAATACTTGCCAATAAATGGTCTTTAATTATAATTAAAGAACTTTCCGCTTCCAAATTAAGATTTAATCAGATCAAGAAAAAAATGGAAGGAATCTCTGCCAGAGAATTGTCTAAAAGGCTTGAAGTTTTGGAAAAGATAGGATCGGTTGATAGAAAAATTATTTCGATTAAACCGATAAGGGTCGAATACAGTCTTACTAAAGCGGGCAACGAGCTTGTCCAAGCCATAGAAATAATTCACAACTGGACAATTAAAAATAAGAAAAATATAAAAATATAGGGCAAATCGTTTTAAAAATTTATGCGATATAATTTAGTATAGTTGAATATGCGAAACGAAATAACATAAAATAAATCAATTTCTTTAAATTGGAGGCTCGAAATGTTTAAAAAGATTTTATTATTTTCGATTATGCTCTTAATGGCGGCCGTTTTCACTTTTACCGTTAAATCCGAGGCTAAAATGATGAATGGAAAAGGGATGACGAAAATTGAGAAAATGAGAAAATTTAGAAAAATGGTAATGTTTTTTAAGCGTCATTCGCTGGGTTTTATTCCCATTTTTTACAAATACCACCCGGGACCGATGTGGGTAGTGAAGCATGCAAAAGATTTGGATTTAACCCCGGCTCAGATAAAAGAAGGCAAAGTTTTACAAAAAGAGATGTTTCAGAAAACCAAGGTTGGAATAATGGCATTAAAGAATGCGATAAGGCAATACAGGACGGCAGCCAAACAGGAAAATCCCAGCATTAAGGGGCTGATAACGGACGTTCAGGCCGTGGGGAACGCCGAAACCTATCTGGGCTACGAAATGATCCCGTTCCACATAAAAGCATACCGCTTATTAAACGCTTCGCAGAAAATAAAATACGCAAGCTTAAGAAAAATGATGCTAAAAGCATACAATATGAAAATGAGGCATAAAATGATGATGATGCGCGGAATGATGAAAATGCTTCGCGAAAAAATGATGATGCTCCATGAAAAAATGATGA
>JAJZXJ010000023.1:0-8190 GCA_021802425.1 bacterium
CATGGGGGTTTACAATACTTTGCAATTTTCGGGAAGTTTTATAGGAGGAAGCATAGCAGGGTTGCTGTATGAAAGCTACCGCAGTTTCATACCTGCTATTCTAATTGCTTCTTCTTTAACTTGCTATATATTAATAATGAGAATTAAGAAGTGAATTAAACATTATGAATTTTTATTGAAACATTATGAGTCAAAAATTAATAAATAAAATAAAAATTTTTGTTTTAAATACTTGGAAGCAATTTATTGATGTTTCCATAAAAATTAAATTAATCGGGCTTACTATACTTACAAGTCTTTTTTTGGGAATTATAATTTTATATTTTATGATATCTTTTTATAACGGGGAAATTTCTCATGATGCACGTTATATGAGCATGGTTATAGGAAAACATGTTTCCGAAGATTCCGCAAATTTTATTGCAGGCAAGGAATATAATAAACTAAATATATTGCTTAAGAATGAAATTAAAAACAATAAAAATATTCTTTATATATTTTTCTTAAATAACAAAGGAACTGTAACCACCTATGCTTTTCATAAAGGTTTCTATCTTAATATCATGGGTAATATTCTAAAAAAAAATAATAGTCGGAATAAAATATTTATTGTTAAATATAATAATAAAATATACGGGGAAATTTTGGATACGTCGTTTCCAATATCTAAAGGCCGGTTGGGAACAGTAAGAGTCGGGATATCCATAGACCGTATGAAAGACTCTTTCTTCTCGCAGGAGTCCCCACTTTTTTTAAAAAATATTATTTTGATTTTAATCCTCAGCTCCATTTTTATATACTTAATATTCAAGATTATAGCATGGTGGTTTTTGACGCCCGTTGTTAAACTCTATGAAGCTACTAAAAAAATAAAAGCAGGAAATTACAATGTTCATATGGCTGCCAAAGGATATGACGAAATAGGAAAACTTTCGAATTCTTTTAACGAGATGGCTTTGATATTAAAAGAAGCCGAAAATGAGAGGGTTAAAAATGAAGACTTGAGAAACGATTTTGTTAAAAAAATTATTAATGCTCAGGAAGAAGAAAGAAGAAAATTGTCTCGAAGTTTACACGACAGATTTGGACAGTTTCTGTCTTCTTTAAAAATAAAGCTCAGAATGCTTGACGATTACAACGATGTAGTCGAAATAAAAAACAAAATTAAACAAATAAGGGATAATCTGACTGAAGGCATAAATCTTATCCACAATATGGCTAAAAATCTAAGACCAAGTATGCTTGACGAGGTTGGGTTGATTAATGCCATAAAACAATATATCGCAGACGTCGTTAAAAATAATCCTGCTATGAAAATAGATTTTTATCCTATTAATTTTTTAGAAGACCGACAGTTAGATAAAAGTATAGAGGTCAATATATACAGAATAATTCAAGAATCGGTATTAAATGTTATCAACCATTCCTGTGCAGATTCCGTTACGATAATTTTAGAAAGATACGAAGGTAAAATTAGAGGCATTATAGAAGATAACGGAAAGGGTTTTGGATGTTGCGGAGAAGATGACCAGCATCTCGGAATTGACGGCATGAAAGAAAGGGCTAAATTGTTCGGAGGAGAGTTGACTGTAGAATCCGAAAACAATTTAGGAACGGTAGTAAAATTTTATATTCCGATTACTAATAATTAATAAAGAAGAGGCATAGAGAAATGATAACGGTAGTTATAGTCGATGACCATTCTATATTACTTTCGACTTTAAAAATATTTTTGGACACACAGGAAGGCATCAGTGTTGCAGGAACGTCGAATGACGCCATGCGCGCCGTCGAACTTATAAAGACAAAAACCCCGGATGTCGTTTTACTTGACATATCTATGCCAAAAATAAACGGAATCGATTTAATACCAAAAATAAAAAAAGTTTCGCCAAACTCAAAAATACTGATGCTGACTATGTTTGAAGACAAGCAGTATATGCAAAAAGTTCTCGAAGCCGGAGCGTCAGGGTTTTTAGTAAAAAAGGCTATGGATTATGATTTAGTCTATGCGATAAAAACCGTTGCCAGGGGAGAAACGTATATTCATCCGTCGATGATTGAAGATTTTATGTCAAATAAGAATGAGGACTCCGCCGATATTCTCAGCAGGGAAGAGACATTATGGGAAGCTTTAAGCAAACGAGAAAAAGAGGTTATGGTCGGAGTTGCGCAGGGTTTTACAAATAAAGAAATTGCCGAGAAGTACTTTTTGAGCGAGAAAACTGTTGCTACATACCGTTCGAGAGGTATGGAAAAGCTCAATTTTTCAAGCAAATCTCAGCTTATAGATTTGATTTATTTCAACCTTAAGATTTTAAAGAAATAATATAATCCGCCTTAGTAAGTTTCTTTCCTACGTTACATTTCTACATTTATACTACAAAAATCAGCATTTATCCTATTTTAAAATTCCTCATTATATATTAAATTTAAACTGTTATATAAAATAATCTATTTTGATAACTTGAATTTAACTTAAAATAAAAGGAGGAACTAAAAATGAAAAGCTATAAAATAAAGGCTTTAATTTTTTCTATTTTTTTGTTTGTTTTTTTTATTTACGGTAATGTACAGGCAAATGCGCAAACGTCAAATTCTGCTAAAGCAATGAAAATTATTAAAGCTAAAGGTTGTTTAAGTTGTCACACTATAAACGGTTCTGGAGGTTCAATTGGACCTAATCTTTCTAACGAAGGTTCAAAAGGACATTCGATCCACTGGCTAGAAGTACAGATTGCGAATCCGAGTAAACATTTTCAGGGAAGCATAATGCCTCAATTTCAATTAAACCCAACTAAGCTTAAAGAAGTTGCCGGATATCTCGAATCGTTAAAATAAAACAAAGTAAGAAGATTTTATATGTATGTTTGTTATAAAAAGGAGAACAAATTATGAAAAAGTTATTTGTGATAATAATTTTTATAGTGACGACAGTGGTTATAGCATTTAATTCATCAAAAGGTTATGCACTTACAGGCAGACAATTATTTCAAAAAGAGGGGTGCATAATGTGTCATACTATTAATAAAAAGGGCGGAACCATTGGACCTAATCTTTCTGCTATCGGAAAAATCAGAACATATTCATGGATTAGAAAGCAAATAAGAAATCCTAAAACAAATTTTTTCACCCCTAATTCTTTTTGTATTTTTCACGGAAAAACATATGAGTCTGTAATGCCGGCAAACAAAAAAATAAGCGCAAATAATCTTAATAGACTTACTCAATATTTAACATCTTTAAAGTAGTTGAAACAAACTAAAATAATTAAAGATTAAAAATTCAATTTTATATTTTCTAAAGAAGTAAATAAAAAAACATATATTTAAGAGGTGTAATAAAATGAGAGTAGGAAAGATTATACTAACGGCGGTTTTCTTTGCTTTTTTCTTTAGTTTATACTGCAATAATGTTGTTTTTGCCATGTCGGGGAAAGAAGTGTTTTCTAGTATTTGTATAAATTGCCACACTATTAACGGAGTCGGCGGCAAAACGGGACCTAACCTGAGCAATATAGGAGCAAAAAAAAGCATTGTATGGTTAAAAGATTTTATTAAAAATCCAGATAGTTATTTTAATCCTGGAGGCACCGTTCTTATAAACGGAAAAAAATATATAGTTATGATGCCCCCATTTAAGAATATGCTGACTAAAGCTAAAATTAACTCTGTAGCAGGTTATTTGGAATCGTTGAAATAATTGTTCAATGAGTTTAATAAGAATAGCGGGATAATGAGATTAAATAATTCGATATCCCGCTATTCTTTTATATAATAAACATAATTAATTATTTATATAGAAAATATAATATAGGTTTTTCCCCTACATTTTATTTCAAATTTCCCCTACAAAAATCAGATTTTATCCTATTTAAAACATATAATTCGCATATTATAATTAATTTAAGTTTCTTACCTCCTTTGCCCCGTTTATATTTAGACGGGGCAATTAAAAGCATAACGGGCATTTGGCTAATTATAAAAAAGGAAGAATAGTTATGAGAATCTTTAAAATTATATTTATTGCTGTGATGTTAATAATCGCATTGTCGTTTATTGTTTTTTTTGTATTTTATCCCAGTGTTTCCATTTATGCCAGAGATACTTTAAAAAGTGAATCGGCTGGCTTGCATAAGGCAGGCCGCAGATTTTATTTACAAAACGGCTGTTTCATCTGCCATGGAGTCCACAGGCTCGGCAAGTCCGCCCCTCCGCTTATCCCCCAGTTTATCGGAAGACTTCCTTACGATAAACTTAAAATTATTATTACAAAAGGCTTGTTTCCCGTGCCTATGCCTGCTTTTAAAAATTTATCGGGCAAAGATTTACTTGAGCTTATAAGCTATCTGAAAACACCATCTTCAGAAAAAGTCTTATGGACAAAGAAAGATATTAAAAACAGCATTGAGGAATATGGAAAGTTAAAGATGCAGAATATTAAATACGTCAATGTAAAAAATCTCATGGCGGTAGTTGTAAGCGGGATTGGGAAGATATGGATAATGAAAGGGACGAAAATATTAAATAAATTTGATTTTGGTAATATTCACGGCGGATTAAAATATTCTCCATCGGGAAGGTATTTATATCTTCCCTCAAATACAGGTTTCGTGGGCAAGTATGATTTTTATACTAAAAAATTGGCTTATAAAGTTAGGGCATGCCGTTATCTAAGAAATATTTCACTCTCAGAAAGCGGGAAATATGTACTTGCCGCCTGTTGGCTTCCAGAGTCTATCGTCGTATTAAATGCAAAAAGTCTCAAACCGGTGAAGGTAATAGCTTTAAAACACAGAATAAGCGTAATTTACGGATTATTTAGAAATAACAAAGCTGTATTTTCTTTTATGCACAAGCCGGTTATAGGTATATTGAACACGGATACCCTAAACGTAAATTATTACAAAATCCCCGTTCCTTTTCAGGATTTTTTCGTAGATCCTTTAGATGAATATGCAGTAGGAGGTTCTTTTAAAGGAGGGCGACTTTATGTATTCAGTCTTAAGAAAAAAAGAATAGTTTATTCTCATTATTCATACGGGATACCGCATCCGGCGGGTGCGGCTTTCTGGTTCAATAATGGAAAATTCTATTTTGCCCTTACAAATCTTATAAAACCTTATGTGTCCGTATGGCGTATGTATAATTGGAAATTTATAAAAAATATATATACCGGAGGCCCCGGCTTTTTCGTTAAAACCAATCCTTATACTAAATATCTATGGGTAGATAACAGTTCAGACGATTTAGTCCTTATAAATAAGCATAATTTTAAAGTTAAAAAGATTACCGTAAAAAAAGGCGGATTAGTTATTCATACTCAGTTTTCCGGAAACGAAAGGCTCGCCTATATTAGCGATTATGGAAAAAACGGCGAAATCGCGGTAATAAACACTAATTCATTAAAAATAATTAAGAAAATATCGGCTGACGATGTCATAGGAAAATACAATTATGTAAACTATCAAAGAATGAATGATGCCGCTCTTCTTGGAGAAGAGGTTTATTTTACTTACTGTTGGGGATGCCATAATCCCACGCTTCAGTCTATAGGTCCTTCTTTTTCCTATATAGCGACACATTTGAACTCTGCAGGAATCAAATCTCAATTATCGAACCCGTCTGAATTTTCAAAGAGGCTTGGATATAAGTATAACGCTATGCCCAAATTCGATTTAACTAAACAGGAAATTAAATCTCTAATAGCTTTTATAAAAGATTCGGGAAATAGAAATTTTTGGAGGAATGGAAACTGATGCTAAGGATAACCGATTATATAAGAAAATCGCTGGAATCAAATTCTCATGATGATAAGCGTTTTCCGGGAAGAATGATTATATGGAATATTACCAACGACTGTAATCTTTCTTGCGAACATTGTTATTCTTCGTCGGGTAAAAGAGAGAAGCATGAGTTAATAAAGCCTGCGCTTGTTTTATCAACAGTAAGATCTTTAAAGGAGGCGAATGTCAAAGCTGTTATACTTTCGGGCGGAGAACCGCTTATGTCGCCGTATCTTTTCGATATAGCAAAAATTCTTAAAGAAGAAGGTTTATCGGTCAGCCTTTCTACGAACGGCACGATAATAAATGAATATAATGTGAAATCTATAAAAGAATTGTTTAATTATGTCGGAATCAGTATAGACGGAAGCGAAAAAACTCATGACGGATTCAGAAAAAAAGAAGGAGCGTATAAGGCTTCTATCAAGTCGTTAAGATTGCTTAAGGACAACGGAATAAACGTCGGTTTAAGGACATCGCTTACATCGTATAATTATAGGGATTTAGGATTTATATTTAAGTTAGCAGAAAAAGAAGGGGTAAAAAAAATATATATATCGCACCTCGTCTATTCCGGAAGAGGCAATAATATATCCGAAATAAATAAAGCTATACATAAAAGAATATCTTTATTTATTTTAGGTATGGCATTCAAATATGTCAAAAATAGCATACCGGTCAGCATAGTTACGGGTAACAACGAGCCCGACGCAATTTTTCTTCTTGCGATGTTCAAACGGTTTTATCCCGAATTTTATAAAAATATGTACGGCAAAATATTAAACTGGGGAGGAAATCAGTCCGGTAATAGAATAATAAATATAGATTATTTGGGATTTGTCAAGCCGGATCCATTTTTCAAATATAGCGGCGGAAATATTAAAGAAGAAAATTTTTTTGAAATAATAAATAACGATAAATTATTTTCGGAATTAAGACGAAATCCGAGAAAACTAAAAGGAAGGTGTGAAAAATGCAAATATTTGAGAATTTGCAACGGAGGTTCAAGAGCGAGGGCATATGCAGTTTACGGAGATTACTTTCAGGAAGACCCGGCGTGTTTTATATAGTTTTATTTATTTTTTTTATTTGCATAAGCGCTTTTATTCCGCTTAAAAAAGCTTTTGCCGGCAAGTATTACGTCGTAGAAAGGTCAGCCGATTCTTTAGGAATTATATCGCATAATAAATTGACCGGAAAGATAAGGAATATAGGAAACGGAACGCACGTTATAGTATATTTTGGAAACCGTTACGGTTATGCCATAAGCAGGAACGGGTATTTATCTAAAATAAACCCCGAAAACGATAAAATTATACTGCAAAAAAAGGTATCTAAAGATACGGTTGATTTCTGTCTTTCTAAAAACCTTATAGCCGTTGCCGATTATATGCCTAAAAATGTCGTAATATTAAATAAAAATCTTAAAATATTACATACGATAAAAACCGGCTCAAGAAATATCGGCGTCGAGTTTTATAAAAACTATCTAATATTCGAGCTTATAAATAAAAACCAGATATGGATAGTTAATACCGATAATTTTGAAGTCGTAAAAAAAATAAAGCATATAGGGCATTTTCCCATAGACGCTTTAGTTTCCGGCAACGATTATATCGCCGCTTTTCTCATGGGTCAAAAGTTCGGAGTATTAAATCTAAAAACTCTCCGGTACCATATCGTAAACTACGGAAAGAAAGGAAATTTTACTCATCAGATACCGCATTATGGCATTTATTCCATATATAACGGAACGGCATATATTCCGGCGGTAGGACAAAAAAAGATTGTCGTAATGAATTTAAAAACAGGTAAAGAACAAGGCTCGGTTAAACTTATCGGGTATCCTATTTTTATAATATTTTCTCCAAACCGCAAAACTTTAGCCGTTAATTACAGCGGCAAAGCGCATGACTATTTAACGATTATAGATTCCAAAAATATGAAGGTAATAAGAAACATAAAAGCTGGAAGAAGAATTATGTTTATGGCTTATTCGGGAAATGGAAGATTGATTTACGCATCGGATTATTTCGGCAATTCAGAGAACGTTTTTAACGTCGATACCGGAAAAGAGATTGACATTATTCCTGTTCCAAGCCCTTCGGGGATATTTAGAGTGCCTAATAAATTGTATTAATATCAATAAAATTTAAATAGGGGGAAGCTAAATGAAAAAGAAAGAAGAAAAGGCAGACGAAGAAGCAATGAAAAATGAAAGAAAAATCGAAACGACCGGGGCCAGGGATGAAACCGGTAATGTCGTGAAAGATGACGAAATTTCCGGCAGGAGAAAATTTCTTAAAATGCTCGGGTTAGGAGGATTGGCGGCAGGCGCTCTCGGAATACTCGGCTTATCCGATGCGAAAGATGTTTTGGCCGCTCCTTTAAAAAAAGCTAAAAAA
>JAJZXJ010000023.1:8290-15664 GCA_021802425.1 bacterium
TTTGCAAACCCTATTCAGCATACGGCGGATAAATGTAATATGTGTGCCGGACGAGCTGCTGTTTCGCATGAAAAATCATATGTGCCGCTTTTACCGGTATGCGTTACTTCGTGCGTAGGCAGGGCGATGAAGTTCGGGGATATGAACGACCCCGGAAGCGAGGTTTCTAAATTAATTGCTACTAACAAGGTTTCCAGATTAAATTTAGAATTTGGCACCGACCCTCAGGTTTATTATATCGGAATGGACGGAGACCTTGCGAATTACACTAATCCCGATAAAGTCAAAATGGTTTACACTTACACCATGGGTTTAACTACTACTTCTTACGAAAAACTCGGTAAAAAACCGGTTCTTCCCTATTTGGAAGAAAGGGAACATCCTTATGCAGGTTAATTTAATTATTTTTTAAAATAAAGGAGTTTATATTATGTTTCAGTATGTGAATCCTCTCGCTATTAACGGCTCTTATGGAACGCTGGAAAATGTTTACTGGGGGCTTCCAATAGTGATTTATCCGTTTCTTTCCGGCTTAATGGCGGGCGCCTTTGTAGTCGGCGCGCTTTATCATCTTTTTCATGTGGAAAAACTTAAACCGATATCCAAGCTGGCGCTTATTGCAAGCTTTGCGATGCTTCTTCTTGCCGCGATGGCGCCTTTGGCGGATGCCCTGCAGCCTCAAAGAGCGATGTGGGAATTGTATTTCAGGGACCATTTTCCTTACTCGCCTTTAGCGATGTTTATTATTATATGGACTGTTTTTGTTATCGTAAATATATTCGAAATGTATTTTTTATTCAGAGAAGATAATATTAAAAAGGCTAAAACCGATGGCGGTATAAGAGGAAAGGTAGCAAAGCTAATATCTTTCGGCAGTTCCGATTTGTCGGAAAAAACTAAAAAAAGAGACCATAAAGCCTTATGGGTAATATCGATTCTCGGAATTATTTTATCCCTTCTCTTTCACGGTTACGTCGGGTTTTTATTCGGCGCCATAAAAGCCAGAGCGCTCTGGTCAGACCCCGATATTCCGCCGATGTTTATAACGTCCGCAGTTGTTTCTGGCATAGCTTTCGTAGGCCTATTATATACAATCGGTTTTACCTTTTTTTCGGATAAAAATAAGGTTGAATCTGATACGCTGGAAGTTCTTAATAAAGCGTTAGTATTTGCGATATTTGCAGACCTGTTTTTCGACCTTATCGAATGGCTTTATTCCGTAAGGGGTTATAATTCTAAAGGAGTTTACGACGGCTGGCATGCCGTTTTCTCTTATGGCGGACACGGACCTCTCTGGTTTAATTACCATGTAACGCAGATAGGGCTTGGGCTTATTATACCCGCTTTTTTATTTCTGGTATTTAGAAAGATAAGGAGGTCTTTAATCTGGACGGTGATATTAGATTTCATAGTTACCGTTGGAGTCTGG
Source organism: bacterium (assembly GCA_021802425.1). GTDB lineage: Bacteria > SZUA-79 > SZUA-79 > Acidulodesulfobacterales > Acidulodesulfobacteraceae > Acidulodesulfobacterium. The sequence goes on from JAJZXJ010000023.1 coordinate 9,720, forward strand.
GAGATGAGGTACGATACCGTTATAGGCGGTCAGCTTCCGGTTAAAATAGGACAGGGGCTTGCCGTTCTGCATATTCCGTTTTGGGGCTTTGACGGATATATATCGGGTATAGGAATGTTCGGAATGGGAATCGTAGTATTGTTTGTTTTTGGATATTTTTTGGGCTGGGAAGAAAAACCGGAAGAAATAACCCCGGATAATAATAAGGAGGCTTTATAATGGCAAAGAATAAAATAAATAGAAGGAACTTTTTAAAATATACCACGTTTGGGGTAGCGGCCGTTGCGACTGGAACAGGATTGACGCAGTGGGCGGGAGGAGTGTTCGGCTATCAGGGTAAATATACTTTTCCGCGCAGACCGGAAACATGGCCGGGCGAAGTCGTAAAATATTCCACCTGTAAACAGTGCCACAGCGATTGCGGGATAATGACGAGAATGTTTAACGGGACACTGCTTAATATTTTCGGCAATCCTTACGATATACAGACTACGGAACCGAATATAAAGTATTCTACGTCCGTAAAAGATTCTATAATATATACCGGAACGTATTATTCGTCGGATAAGCCGTTTGTCGACGGAGCGCATTCCGTATGTCCGAGGGGCGCGGCCGGAACCCAGACCGTTTATGATCCTTACAGAGTATATATGCCGTTAAAAAGAGTAGGAGAAAGAGGTTCTAAAAAATTCAAAGTTATTTCATACGAGCAGTTAATAAACGAAGTAGTAAACGGAGGATATTTATTTAAAGACGTGCCCGGCGAAGAAAAAAGATTTGTCGAAGGTTTCAAGCATTTATGGAACGACGGGAAAAATCGTTTTATTCCTGCAAACCCAAGATATCCGGATTTCGGGCCTAAGACTAACCAGTATGTTTCTTTTTGGGGCAGGGGGGAAGGAGGAATAGCCAATTTCATGACCCGTTTTGCAAACTCTTTAGGTTCGGTAAATGCATTGCCGCATGTTTCAATTTGCGATTTATCGCATCACGTTTCTACATTCAGGACTTTTCCCGGAACGAATATGCTTAAACCCGACCTGCCCAACTGCGAACATCTGTTGATTTTCGGTGCAAATTATCTTGAAGCAAATTTTCCTATGCAGACTTTGGCCAGAAGAACTGTAGCCGCTACATCGTCCGGTAAGTTAAAAGTAACGGTAATAGATGTAAGAGCGGGTAATATGGTTGCCCATGCCGATAAATATATACCTATTAAACCCGGCGGAGACGGAGCGCTTGCCATGGGTATGTTGCGCTGGATAGTAGAAAACAAAAGATACGACGAAAATTTCCTGACTAATTTAAACCACAGTTCCGCAAACGCCAACGGCGAGCCTAATTTTTCAAACGCTTCGTATCTTGTAGCCGCGGATGAAAGCAGCCCTAATTTTGCCAAGTTCTTAAAGAGCGGCAAATCGTTTTACGCTATAGACAAGGCAACCGGAAAACCGGTATTAACATCAGGTGCGGCAAAAGGCGACTTATGGCCTACCGGATTTTTATCTTTAGCTCCCGTAAACGTGAACGGCGTAAACTGCATGACGAGCATGCAGATGTTATGGAGCGAGCTTAAAAAACATACTATAGAAGAATATGCAAAAGAAGCCGGTCTAGCCCATAGGGTAATACCGGAACTTGCAAAGGAATTTACTTCTCACGGCAAAAAAGCCGTTGCGGATTACTACAGGGGTCCGGTAAAACATACCAACGGATTTTATAACGGCAGGGCAATTCAGTTTTTAAACGTGATGGTAGGCAATATAAACTGGCAGGGCGGTTATATCAATGGGGGAGGCAGTACCCCTGTAATGGGCGGTAAGGGTTTCCCGTATAATCTAGGAAAATGGCCGGGTTTTGTTCCCGCAAAAGGCGTAAAGATTTCAAGGGAAGGGTCTTTTTACGAAAAATCTTTGGAATATAAGGAAAAGGTTGCAAGAGGCGAGTCTCCGTTTCCGGCGCAAAGGCCTTGGTTTCCTTTCGGTTTCGGTATCTGGCAGGAGATATGGGGCGGAACGTATTTTCAGTACCCGTATCCCGTAAAGATTATGCTTCAGCAGGAAGCAAATCCCGCTTGGTCTATGCCCGCTATGGGTGGCGTGGACGATGCAACAAAACCGTGGATGAGGATGATTAAAGACACAAGTAAAGTTCCATTATACATTGCATCCGATTGCTATATTTCCGAAAGTTCGGCATACGCCGATTATATAGTTCCCGATACTACATATTTGGAGGGTTGGGGATTTTTGGGGAACCTTCCGACGTATCCAACGGCGAGAACATCTATAAGACAGCCGATAGTAGAGTCTATGACCGAAAAAACTCCCGACGGAAGACCTATCTGCCTTGAAAATTTCCTTATAGACGTCGCAAAGTCCATTAAACTTCCAGGGTTCGGCGAAAACGCATTCATTGAAGGCGGTAATTTGAATGAAAGAGAAGATTACTATCTTAAAATGGCTGCAAATATAGCTTACGATTCAAAAACATATTTAAAAAAGAAAGGAAGCAGATTTGTCCATTTAGGTCCTGTTCCCGATGCAAATGCGGACGAAATGCAGTACGTAAAAAATTATATAAGAAAACACGGCAATGCTCTTAAGCCCGCCGAATGGAAAAAGACCGCATACGTAATAGCTAGAGGCGGACGATTCGAGGACTACGACGTCGGCTATCTTCCATGGGGTAAACCGAAGTGGGTAACCCACTTATGGTCGCCTGAGACTCCAGTTCATTTATATAACGAGGAGGTCGCTACGACCCATAACGCGATATCGGGCGAAAGGTTCTGCGGAACGACTATATTGTTGCCCCACAGAAATATGAAAGGCGAGGTTTTGGATAATATATATTCCAGAAAGGAATACCCGTTTATGGTTTCAACGCACAGACAGCCGATACATTCTAAATCAAGGACTATTGCCGACCCTTGGTTGCAAGAACTCCTTCCCGGCGCATTTTGGGAGATCGGCGCTATAGACGCGAAAAAGCTGAATTTGTCAGACGGGGATACGATAAAGGTAATATCGCCCAGTTATCCAAAGGGTATCGCTTATAGGGTAAGGATAATGCCTTCAGTGAGGCCCGGCGTAATTACGGCGGCTACAGCATTCGGAAGATGGCTTTACGGTTCTGGAGAATGGTATATAAACGGAAAAAAATATACCGGAGACCCTGCAAGAAATGTGGGAGTGCATCCTAACGCACTATTCATGCTGGACGATTCGATAGCGGCTAAAGACGGCTGGACGACGGTTTTAACCGACCCCGTAGGCGGCTCTATGGTTTACTTCTATGCGCCGGTTAAGATAGAGAAGGTATAAAATAACTAATTCTGGATTTCCGTTTTTACGGTAATAATGTACCCTCTTTCGGTGATAAAAATAACCGTTTCCATTACCTAAAAAAGCGGGAGTCCAGAAATAGAACTCATAAAAATAAAATAACAATTTATATTAATTACAAAGGTATATATTCATGAATTTAGACAATGCCATAATCGAAGAAAAAATAGATTTAGAAACTTTTGGAAAGTTATCTCCTTACAGAAGCATGATGTATAACTTTTTTTCAAGAGCGTTTGCGAAAAAGCCGGATTTAAACTTTTTGGAAAGTCTTACCCATGAAGAAATAGAAAGCGTAATATGCGGTTTATGCGAAGACGACAAGTCCGCTAAAGATTTAGGTTTATCCGTCAAAGAAATTCTGTCTTCAAATAAGAATTTAGAAAATACCGAAAGCGAATTTGACGAACTTTTCGTAATTCCAGAACCCGGAAGATTTATACCCCCATATATCAGCTATTATCTCGGAGGCGGCAATCAAAAAGCAGGTTTGGAAGACGGGGGCAAATCCGGAAACGAAGGCGACCTTGCCATTGTCGATAAATTAGAAATTACGTATAAATCTTTAAATTTCGAGCTAAAAGACCCAAACGGAGTTTCTATGAAAAGACCCGACCACATTTCTTATATTTTGGGATTTATGGCAGCCCTTATAAACCTTGAAGACAGGTATCTTACGGGACAGGTTAAAGAACCTCTGCCTTTCAACGAAGTCGTCGCCAACGAATTTATGTTTTTTAACGAATTCGTCGGAAACTGGGTCAACTTATTCGCCGACGAGGTAATCCAGTGGTCTGGTTCTATGTTTTATTCTACTATAGCTAAACTCCTTCAGGGGTTTATAGCTTGCGAGCAGAGAGATTATAATAATATTGTTACGAAATAACATAACTATAATTAAATTAAGTGTATCCACTCGTTTAGATTTAAAGAAGAGGGCAATAAGTTTGCGGATGTAAAATATTGTGATTGATTTAATTATAAAAGGCAGTGCAATATGATAACCGTAGTCATAGTCGATGAACATTTTATTTTACTTTCGGCGTTAAATGTTTTGCTTAACAGCCAAGATGACATAAAAGTAGTAGGAACGGCTGGCGATTGGTTGTCAGCCGTTGAACTTATAAAGTTAGAAACCCCAGACGTTATTCTTCTTGATATATCTATGTTAGAAATGAATGGATTTGCATTAATTCCAAGGTTTAAAAAAATTTCTCCAGAATCAAAAATATTAATTATGATGATAAACGATGACGGCAGAAGCCTTCAAAAAAGTTTTGAACTGGGCGTTTCAGGTTTCTTAGTAAAAAAAGCGATGGATTATGATTTGATATATGCAATCAGAACAGTTGCAAGAGGAGAAAAATATATATATCCTTCAATGATCGAAGGATATATAACGAGCAATAATAAGACGGAAATCCAGAACAGTAAATTGACTAAAGAAGAATTTCTCTGGAACAGTTTAAGCACAAGGGAACAAGACGTAATAATAGATATTGCGCATGGGTTTAAAAATAAAGAAATTGCTAAAAAGCATCTTTTGAGCGAGAAAACTGTTGAAACATATCGTTTAAGGGCAATGGGGAAATTAGGTTTTAAAAAAAAATCTGATATCGTAAACTTTGTTATATTAAAACTTAAAATTTTAAAGCAATAATGGTTATAGGTTTTTATCCTACATAATTTTATAAATTTTTCTTACAAAAATCAGTATTTATCCTGCATAAATTAAAGATAGCAGGCAATATAATTTTAATAAAGAAATAAGCAATACATCTTGGCTGGCTGTACATTGGATTATCCCCCCCCTTTCTATAGGTACCCCCCTTTAGAGGGGGAGATAATTCTAAGTACAAAAGGTTGTAAATTAAAATAATTATTTTGTTCGTAAAAAATTAAGGAGGAACAAAAAATGAAAAAGTATATTTTTATCGCAGTTTTTTGTTTTGCGATTGTTTTTTTTATTTCATCAAATTTCGCTTTTGCAACGGCATCAGGTCCAAAACTTTTTAAAAAATATTACTGTATAGATTGCCATACTATTGGGCATGAAGGCGGAACTGTCGGGCCAGACCTTTCAAACATTGGAAAGACTAAAAGTCTGTCATGGATTAAGGCGCAAATATTCCATCCGGGGAGTCATTTTATAAGGGGGACTAAAACAAAAATAAACGGGAAAGTTTATCTTGTTAGAATGCCTGGTTTCAAGGCTATTCCTGATTCGGCTGTAAATAAACTGGCTGAATATATTAAGACATTTCCGTCCGTAAGGTCAAATTTAAGCTATAAAAGACCGCCTGAGGGTATGAGACTTTTTGAAAAAGATAATTGTATCGCCTGTCATCGCATAAACGGAATAGGAGGAAAGGTTGGACCCGACCTTTCTCATATCGGAAAGACAAAAAGTCTATCATGGATTGAATCTCAGATAGTAGATCCTAAGGTTCATTTTACATATGGCGTTCCTACGACCATCAACGGTCAAACTTATCTTGTAATAATGCCGGGGTTTAAGCATATTTCCGCTTCGCAGCTTAATACTATCGCAAGATATCTCAAGACCTTGAAATAAGAAATAAAAGATAGAAATACGTC